>DATKRK010000397.1:0-6506 GCA_035532215.1 Pirellulales bacterium
CCGCGAGGCGCCGATCGGGGGCGGAGGGTTGAAATGGTTCGCGGATCCCAGGCATAAATGCCTGGGCTACGTAAAAAACAGCCGCGGGGCCGCCTTGCAGCCCCGGGCAGCTTTAGAAGACCACTTGTGTAGAACACCAGGGGGCTTACGCCCCCCGCTCGCCGTTGGTCGTTCCCGGCTCATCGAGCTGACGACACGCTGGCCCGAATGAATTCGGCAATTTCCGGCAGCGGCGCTCCGGGCGTAAAGACTTTCGCCACGCCGAGCGCTTCGAGCCGCGGAATGTCGGCGTCGGGGATGATGCCGCCGACGATCAGCCGCACCCGATCGAGTCCGCGGCGGCGCAAGGCTTCGACCAGCGTCGGCACGAGCGTCAGATGAGCGCCGGAAAGAATGCTCACGCCCAGCACGTCGGCGTCTTCATCTTCGACGGCTCGCACCACGTCGTCGGCCGTCTGCCACAAGCCGGTGTAGATCACCTCCATGCCCGCGTCGCGGAGCGCTCGGGCCACGACCTGAATCCCCCGGTCGTGCCCGTCGAGGCCGATCTTGGCCAAGACAATGCGAATGGGTCGAGTTGCGGAAGTCGCCATCGCGTCGCTCAAGCTCCCATCCGGTAGCGGCCCAGCACGTCGGCCAGCGCGATCACGATTTCGCCCAGCGTCGTCTGGCAACGGGCCGCGGCCAACAGCGAGGGCATGATATTTTCGGTTCCGGCCGCTGCCCGGCGAATTTCGGCCAAGGCGCGCTCGACCGCCGCCCGATCGCGCTGGGCTTTGATGCTGGCCAGGTTCGCCTTCTGGCGAGTCTCGATCGCCGGGTCGATTTCCAGCAGCGGAATCGACGACGGTTCCTCTTCGGCGAACGCGTTGACGCCGACGATCAGCTTCCGTTTGGCGTCGACCTCGGTTTGGTAGCGGAACGCGCTTTCGGCGATCCGGCGGCGGAAATAGCCGCCCTCGACGGCCGCGATCATGCCGCCCGCTCGATCGATTTCGGCGAAGATCGCTTCGGCTTCCGCTTCCAAGGCGTCGGTCCAGGCTTCGAGCTGATAGCTGCCGCCGAGCGGATCGACCGAGTTGACCACGCCCGTCTCGTAGGCCGCCACTTGCTGCGTGCGCAGGGCGATCGTCACGGCCTCGAGCGTCGGCAGCGAGAGCGTCTCGTCGCGGCTGTTGGTGTGCAGCGATTGGCAGCCGCCCAGCACGGCGGCTAGCGCCTGGTAAGCGACCCGCACCACGTTGACCTCGGGCTGCTGTGCTTGCAGGCTGACGCCGGACGTCTGGGCGTGAAACCGCAGCGCCCAACTGCGCGGGTCCTTGGCGCCGTATCGCTCGCGCAAATGGCGAGCCCAGATGCGCCGCGCCGCGCGGAACTTGGCGATCTCTTCCAGGAAATCGTTGTGCGAATTGAAGAAAAACGACAGCCGCGGCGCAAAGGCGTCGATGTCGAGCCCGCGAACCTGCGTTTGCTCGACGTAATGAAACCCGTCGGCCAGCGTAAAGGCCAGTTCTTCGGCGGCCGTGCTGCCGGCCTCGCGAATGTGATAGCCGCTGATCGACACTGGATTGAACTGTGGAACCTCGCGCGTGCAGAATTCGATCGTGTCGATCACCAGCCGCACGCTCGCCCGCGGCGGGAAGACGAACTCGTTCTGGGCGTGATATTCCTTGAGAATGTCGTTTTGCAGCGTGCCGCGCAGTTTGTCCCAACCGACACCCTGCCGTTCGGCCGTCACCAGATAAAAGGCCAGCACGATCGCCGCCGGGGCGTTGATCGTCATCGAGACGCTGACCGAGCCCAGATCGATGCCGGCGAACAGTCGCTCGAAATCGTCGATCGCATCGATCGCTACGCCCAAGCGTCCGACTTCGCCGCCCGCGTTGGCATGATCGCTGTCGAGGCCCATCAAGGTCGGCAGGTCGAAGGCCGTACTGAGCCCGGTCTGGCCTTTGGCCAGCAAGAACTTGAAACGCTCGTTCGTCTCTCCCGGCGTGCCGAAGCCGGCGAATTGCCGCATCGTCCACAGCCGCCCGCGATACAGATTCGCGTGGATGCCGCGGGTGAACGGATACTGGCCCGGATAGCCGAGCTGGCTCGCGTATTCATCGCTGATGTCCGGCGGAAGATAGACCGGTGCTACTTTGCGGCCGCTGACCGTCGTCAGGCTGATTTCGCGCTCGGGGGCGCTGGCCAGAGCGCGCTCGAATGCGGCCTGCTCCGGCGAGCGGGGGGCGTCAGCCCCCTGGTCTGGCACAAGTTTCTCCGCAGCGTTCAATTTCACTTGTACACGATCCTCGGGCACGTTCCTAAACTCGTTCTACGATCATCGCCACTGCATTGCCGCCGCCCAGGCACAATGACGCCAATCCGCGGCTCAATCCGCGCTCAGCCAAAGCGTGCAGCAGCGTAACCAGCACGCGGGCGCCGCTGGCGCCGATCGGATGGCCGAGGGCAATCGCCCCGCCGTTGACGTTGAGCTTGCCCGGATCGAGTTCCAGCGGTCGCATGCAGGCCAGACATTGCGCGGCGAAAGCTTCGTTCAGTTCGAACAGATCGATATCGGCCGTCGTCATCCGGGCCTTGGCCAGCGCCTGCTCGATCGCCGTCACCGGAGCAATGAAGATCTCCTTGGGCGCCACGCCGCTGGTCGCCGCGGCAACGATTTTGGCCTTCAGCGGCGAATGGCTCTCGCGGGCGGTCGCCTCGTCGACCACCACCAAGGCGGCGGCGCCGTCGCTGAGTTGCGAGGCGTTGCCGGCCGTCGCCGTGCCCGCCGGGTCGAAGGCCGGCTTGAGCGCAGCGAGCTTTTCGACGGTCGAATCGGAACGCGGGCCTTCGTCGCGATCGACGATCACGTCCCCCTTGCGACTCGGAACTTTCACCGGCACGATTTCACGCTCAAAGCGTCCCTCGGCGATCGCCGCCGCGGCTCGGCGATGGCTCTCGGCGGAGAAAGCATCTTGATCGGCTCGCGAGACGCCGCGGCTGGCGGCGATGTAGTCGGCCTCGGCGCCCATCGCCACGTTTTCGAACGCGCACCACAGCCCGTCGTGAATCATCGAATCGAGCACCGTTTGCGGGCCGAATTTCCAACCTTCGCGCGTGCCCGTCAGCAGATGCGGGGCGCGGCTCATGCATTCCATGCCGCCCGCTACGATCACGCGAGCGTCGCCCGAGCGGATCGCCTGGTCGGCCAGCATCACCGCCTTGAGCCCCGAGCCGCACATTTTGTTGATCGTGAGGGCGGCGACGGTCGGGGGCAAACCGGCCGCCAGCGCCGCCTGTCGAGCGGGCGCCTGGCCCACGCCGGCCGTCAGGATTTCGCCCATGATGACTTCTTCGACGCGCTCGCCGGCAATTCCACAGCGCCGGAGTGCTTCGGCGATCGCCACCGCGCCCAGCTTGGGCGCCGGAAGGCTCGCTAATCCGCCCAAAAACTTGCCGATCGGCGTGCGGCAGCCGCCGAGAAGATAGGCATGTGCCATTGAAAATCCGCCTTCGTCTGCTTTTCTGCAATGAAACTAGAGTAATTATACCGCAAGGAGGGATGACGGTCTTTGAAAAGGGGATAGGGGGATGGGAGTATGGGCAAGAAGTAGCTGTAATAATTAGGATCTGTGAAGAGACATTTGGGCACTCGGAGACGCGGAGCCGCAGAGGAGGAACCCAAAGGGGCGGCGATCCGTTTGGTCACGAATTCCGTTCCGTTTCGCGTTTTCGCACTTTCGCGTTTTCGCGATTCCCCGCTCCATAGTCTTTTCCTTGATCCCCTTCATCTCCTCCTCATCCCCCTATCCCCTTTCAACAAAAGGCGCCCTCCTCTCACGCGTCGACTCTCAATTGGCGCCGACCCACTCGCCGATCTGCGCGGCGATTTCCTCGATCAGCCGTTCCAGGCTGCCAGGGGCCAACAGGGCGATCGTCTCTTGATAGATGCCTGTGCCGTAAATGTCGCGCGGCGGCAGGTAAGTGTGCAGCGAGCCGTTGACGACGGTGGCGACGACGATCATGGCTTGTGGGAAACGCTCTCGCAAGCTCCGCTGGAGCAGTTGGTAATGCTCCGACTCGACGGCGACCCAGATCGCGCGGCCGATCTGCCAGAGATGAATCGGAAACGGATAGCTGTCTTTGCCCGAGAGGGAGCCGAGCCGCACCAATTGTCGGATCGCAATTTCCGCCTTGGCCCGGCAGTCGCGGGCCAACGCCTCGTCGCCGGCTGCGCGGGCCGCCGTTTCGGCCGCCTGCTGCCGCTCGCGTTCGGCGGTGATTTCGGCCGTGGTGGGAATGCCCGGCCGATAGGCCAAATCGACCGTCCAACGGCGATATCGCCACAGGCCCTCGTCGTCGAGCGCTTCGCCCGCGATCGGCTCGTGTTTCCAGACGCCGATCGTAGCGCCCGAAACGACCGGCCCCGCGTAATGGTACTCGGTAGCCGGATGCGGCAGCGCTTCGAGGGTCGCCAGCGCCGCATAACCGAGTTGCCGCCCGTTGCGGTCGGCGACCGCTGTGTCGCCGACGTAGCCATTGCGAGGCCCCAAGTCTCCCGAGGCGCCTTGGATGAAAAAACAGGGCTTCGAAGTGGCCTCTTCGACTACTTCCCGCATGGCGCCCGGATAGTCGGGACTGATGAGCGTGTTGTCCCAGGCCAGCGTCGTCGGATGACAGGCGTAGTTGACGATCGTGCCCAGCGTCTGGTTCTGAAAGTCGGCGATGCGAGCCACGACGAGAGTATCGTCGGCCGGGCCTTCCGGGTGGAAGCCGCATACCCACTGGCCGCTCGCCTCGTCCCACAAATCGCGATGGCAGGCGAGCGAACAGCGGCCCAAACCGTAAGTGATGGTCGCAGGCTGCCTTGCGGTCTGGGCCTGCCGCACGAGGCCCGCGAGCTTGCCGGCCAGTTCTTCCAAGTACGGCTCGATCAACTCCCCGCCGGGCAGTGAGGCCCGCTCGAGCCCCATCAGCCCCGCTGCGTGCGTGTGCGAGAACATCACCAGCAGCCGCTCGACGGGCACGCCGGTCGCCGCAGAAACGCGCTCTCGCAAGGTCGTCATTTCCTTGCCCCAGAGCAGGCACAGGTCGACGGCCAGCAAGAAGATTTCGTGCTCGGCGCCGTCGTCGGGCCGGCGGCGTTCCGGCGCCGGTTCGAGCGCGAGAGCGGTGGCGGTGAGCGGGCGGTGGACGCCGGTCGAGCGGTCGTGGGTCGCGGCGCCCCACATGCGGTGATATATACCCACGGGCGGCGTGATATCGCAACGAGCGAGGCCGGCCCGGCAGAGACTTTCCGGAGTTTTTAGAGAATAAGTCATGTTGTTTGCGTCTTGGAGGTCATGGTTCGCTCGATAGCTCCTCGATCGGGCGATTGACGTCGGCGAACAGCCAGCAGACGGCCGCTGCAATATAAATCAGAAAGAACATCATCAATACGGCGTTCCAACTTTCGGTCCTGGTTTGCAGTTCGGCCGCAATGCCGGGAAAGATCGCTGCGCCGAAATTGCCCGACATGTTCATGATCGCAAACGCCGTCGCCACGTGCCGCCCGCCGAGATCCATGCTGGCCGCGTAGCTCACGGCGCCGCCCCAGGAGGCAAAGAACGATCCCAGGCTGAAGACCAGCACGGCCGGCAGCGGATCGGCGATCGAGCAGGCCGGCCAGATCATCAAGGCCGAAAGCAACATACTGGCCGCGCCGACCCCTTGGCGGCTCAAGCGCCGGTTGCCGGTGCGGGCCAGCAGCCGATCGGCCAGAATTCCGCCCAAAGGCGACCCGATAACCACCGCCAACAGCGGCAAGCTGGTCAGCCAGCCCGATTGCCCGGTCGAAATGCCGTAGGTTTCTTTGAGGAACGTCGGGAACCAACTGGCGTAGAACATATAGCCCGCCGCTCGGAAGAATTGCTGGGCCGATAGAAACCAGAGCGGCGCGGACGAGAGGATCAGTGGCCACGGAGTTGCCTGCCGCGTTTCGTTGCGCAGCGCGGTTTCCGCCGGCGCGGATTGCCGACGAATGAGGGCCAGTTCCGCCGCATTGACGCCCGCGTGCTCTTCGGGGCGATCGCGAAACCAAACGTAAAAGCCGATCGCCCAGGCGAGTCCAGGCGCCACGTATAAAGCCAAAACCGTTCTCCAGCCCAAACCATGCTCGAGCAAGGCGCCGGTCAGCGGCAATGCCAATGCGGCGCCGAGCGACATCGAACTGCCCAGCGCGCCCGAGGCGAAGCCGCGGCGCGTGGCCGGCAGCCAATCGACCATGGTTCGCGTCGAACAAGGAAACAGCCCGGCTTGTGCGGCGCCGCACGTCAGCCGCAGCGCGACCAGCGAGGCGTAGCCGGTCATCAACGCCATCAACCCCGTCGCGACCGACCAGGCGGCCGAGAACAGCGCCAGCGGCCCGCGCGAACCGAAACGGTCGCCGACCCAGCCCGAGGGGATCTGCAACAGGGCGTAGCCCCAAAAAAACGAGCCCAGCACCCAGCCCATCTGCGGCTTCGACAATCCCAGATCGA
>DATKRK010000398.1:0-16838 GCA_035532215.1 Pirellulales bacterium
TGCCGACGAATCTCCGGGCGAGGGCGCCCGGAGCTACATGCCGGGCGAGGGCGCCCGGAGCTACATGCCGGGCGAGGGCGCCCGGTCCTCCATGGCGAGAATCTGGCATCCACTTGCACTGCGCGGCGAATCGCATGAAACTAGCGCTCACGGCCCTCTTCGTCGCCGCACTAGCCTTGCCGGCAATCGCCGGCTGCGACGCTTCGGCGGCGCGCGACGAAGTGATCGTGTACGTCGCCGTCGATCGCGGCGATGCGGAGCCGATTTTGCGCCGCTTCGAAGAGCAGTCGGGCGTTCGCGTCCGGGCCGTTTACGACGCCGAAGCGGCCAAGACCACGGGGCTGGTGACCCGTTTGTTGGCAGAGTCGGATCACCCGCGATGCGACGTGTTCTGGAACAACGAATTGGTGCAAACGCTGCTGCTGGCCCAGCGGGGCGCCCTGGACGCCTATCGCCCTGCGTCGGCCGACGATTTGCCCGACGATTTCAAAGCCGCCGACGGCCGCTGGACGGCCGTGGCGCAGCGCGCACGCGTAATCGTTTACAATGCCGAGCACGTGCCCGCGGACCAAGCCCCGCAGAGCATCTTCGATTTGACCAAGCCGGAGTGGCGGGGAAAAGCGGCCATCGCGAATCCGCAGTTCGGCGCCACGCGGGCCCATGTCGCGGCCCTGTTCGCGGTCTTGGGCGAGGAACGGGCGAAAAAATGGCTGAGCGACTTGCGCGCTAACGACATTCGCATCGTCGACGGCAACGCGATGGTCAAAAATCTCGTCGGCAAAGCGACGCCCGGCGCTTCGCCGATCTACGTCGGCTTGACCGACACCGACGACGTCGAATCGGGTTTGGCCGAAGGCAGGCCGCTGGCGATGGTTTATCCCGATCAGGACGAGCTGGGAACCTTGCTGATGCCGAGCACGGTTGCACTGGTCCGGGGCGCTCCGCACCCCGAGGCGGCGCGCAAATTGATCGACTATCTGACCAGCCGCGACGTCGGAACCGCGTTGACCGCCGGCAACAGCGGTTATCTGCCAGTGCGCGAAGGCGCCGTGGCCGCCAAACTGAAACTGCCGCCGCGCCGCATGCAAGTTCCGCTCGACAAGTGGTTCGACGAACTCGAACCGAGCAGCCTTTGGACCCAAGAGCATTTCCAGCCCTAGCGGCCGCCGTCATGCCGTCTTCCCCTTTTCGCTCTGCGGCCGCGTGGCTGATCTTTGCGGTGGTTCTGGCGCCGCTCGTTGCGCTCTGGCTGCCGAGCGAACGCGGGTTTCGAAGTCCGGCGGCCCAAGTCCAAAGTCCCAAGTCGAACTCCGCCGCAGCGCCGAGCGCCGCGGGGAAAAATGAGCAAGCGCCGGCGGGCGTTTCGTGGCGTACGCTTTGCGCCAGCTTGCTCGTGTCGGCCGGCGCCGCGACGTTGGCGGTCGTCATCGGCGGAAGCGCCGCGGCCGTGCTCTCGCTCACCGATTTGCCCGGACGCAGCTTCTGGGCGACCGCCTTCGCGATCCCCTTTCTCGCCCCGAGCACCGTTTGGGCGCTGGGGCAAAGCTATTGTTACGGAGCCGGCGGACTCATCGAACGCATTCTGGGCGACGCGTGGCGCCCTTGGTGGTCGCGGATCGATCAAGGAGGCTATCTCGGCGTGGCTTTGGTGCTGGGCGAGATCTACGCCCCCTTGGCCCTGGTTTTGATCGGCCGCGGAATGGCGGGCTTCGAGCAAGCCGGCTTCGAGTCGGCGCGGCTCTATCTTTCGCCCGCGAAACTCGTTTGGTGGACGGCCGGCGCCGTGCGGCAAGAATTGGCCGCGTCGTTTCTGTTGGCCTTTGCCCTTGCGCTGGGCAACTTCACCGTGCCGAACGTGCTGCAATGCCGGCTCTACCCGATCGAGATTTACTTGCGGCTGACGAATTATCTCGATCGGACAGGCGCCGTTCGGGCTGCGACGCCGCTGCTGGCCGCGTGTTTGCTGGCCACGGCGCTCGTCGTGCTCGCCGAGCGCAAGCGCGCGTATGCGTCCGCTACGACGGCCCCGGCGCTGCCGCCCATCGAACTGGGCCGCAAGGCCTGGCTCGTCGGCGCGGCGCTGGCGATTTACCTGACGCTCTCTTGCGCGGCGCCGCTGGCCGCCATGATCTGGCAATGCCGGTCGGTCGGCGATTTCATGGCCGCGCTGCGCGACGCTGCGCCCGAGACTGACAACACGCTGCGCGTCGCCCTGGCGACGGCCGCCCTGGCCGCAGCGGCTGCGGGCGTTACCAGCGCGTGGCTGACCGAGCGCAAAAGGGCGTTCGGGCCGCTGTTGGCGATGATTCCCTTGAGCCTTCCGGCGTTGATCCTGGGCCTGGCTTATGCGCGGTTTTACAATCGCGACTGGCCGATCGATTTGGCGCGGCTGGGCGACACGAAGGCGCTGGTCGTGATCGGCCTGGCGGCGCACAGTTGGCCGTTTGCGACCCGGGTGCTCGTTTCCGGCCGGCGCCGCGCGGCGTCCGAATGGCTCGAAGCGGCGAGCCTGGCGCCGCTCGGTCGGCTGGCCCGCTGGCGTTGGATCGTCGGACCGTTGTTCGCCGACCACTTCGCCGCCGCGGCTTTGTTGGCCTTCGTGCTGGCCACGGGCGAAGTGGAAATCAGCCAGTTGCTCTGCGCGCCGGGCGACGGCACGCTTGCCCTGCGTCTGTTCACCTTCCTGCACTTCGGACCGACGCACGTCTCTGCCAGTTTGGCAGTGCTGCAATTGGCGATCACCGTGCTGCCGGTGGTCGCCTATTGGCTATTCACGAACCGCTCGCTGCGGATTATTTGAGTTCATTCGGCGGACGCGTGATCCAATCGGGCGTCATCGGGAAGAATAGCTAACGCTCGATTCGCCGTGCTTTCAAATTTGGGTCTACAACGATCACCACATCTGAACGCAGCTCGAGGGGCATCGTCGACAGATTTCGCGTGGTGGCGGAAACCGCAGCCTTGTGTCGCGAAAAAGCGGTCAAGGGCCGCGAGGTTGTCCCCCGAAAGAAAGATTGGCCGAGAGCTGCATCCGCGCCACAAGTTTCAGCGGCGTAAGGGCTTCTGATTTTAATGCCTGAAGCAGTTGTGGCGTATGAATTGCAATTTCTCTGCTCCGACTTTGCCCAAGCAATAAAATGGAAAGAGAAGTTCCCTAGCTCCCACAGGAGGGTTTGCCGTGAATACTCTGCAAACGCAGACGCATCTGGTGGCGATTTTCGATATTTTGCGAATGGCGCAACAAGCCGTCGAGGAATTGCGCGCCGCCGGATTCATGGAAGAGCACATCGGGCTGATGGCGAACAGCGTGGAGGTCGTGCAATTGCCCAACGAAGCGACCGAAGGCGAGGAGAAAGTCAACGAGGGCGCGCTGGGCGGGATCGTGGCCGGCGCCGGCCTGGGAGGATTGTGGGCCATCGGCATCGAGATCGAACTGTTGCCGGCGATCGGCGAGTTGATGCTCGGAGGCTTTTTCACTAGCATGTTTGCCGGGGCCGTGGCGGGCGCCACCGCGGGCGGCGTGATGGGCGCCTTGCTGATGGCGGGCTTGCACCATGAAGAGGCGAAACGCCTCGAGCAGGAAGTGCACGCTGGCCGCACCCTCGTCACCGTGCGAACCGACGACCGCGCGGAAGAAGCCAGCGCGATTTTGCGCGCCAATGGCGGCGAAGTCAGCATCAGTCGTCACTGAGTCGTATTTTTGCGCCGACGCCCGCGAGCGAACGTAATGCCGAAATCGAGGAGAAGCCGTTCGCCTGACGCCGGCGCCGAGTCGGCGCGCGCTACGGTCGAAGAATTCGATCGCACTTTGCGAACGTTGACGCCGCATACCCCCATGGCGTTTCTGGTGCTGGGGGTCTCTTGCATCGTCTTTTCGATCGTGGCGATTTCGGCCGGCGGGGGAGTGCTCGCAGCTCTGCCCGACGAAACGCTGGCGGCTTGGGGAGCCAATCAGCCGGTGCTGACGGCCGACCGCCAAGGCTGGCGCCTGTTGACCGCCATCTTCGTCCATTTTTGGCTGCTGCAACTGCTTTTCAACGGCTGGACGCTCCTCGATCTGGGGCGCCTCATGGAGCGTCTGCTAGGCAGCGCGGGCTTTCTCCTGGTTTACCTGGCCTCCGGTTTCGCTGGAAACCTGGCCCACGTGATTTGGCAGCACGATCGTTTGGTCGCGGGCAGCACGGGCGCCATCTTCGGCTTGCTCGGCGCGCTGGCCGGTTTGTTGATCCGGAATCGGAGAGCCATTCCTGCCGCCGTGACGGCGCGGCTGCGTAAGAGCGTGCCCGCCTTTCTCGCCTTCAACGTGGGCTACGGTTTGATTCTCAAGCGGGTCGACGCGGCCGACTATCTGGGCGGCGTCTTCAGCGGGTTGGCCTGCGGATTGATCCTGGCTCGTCCCCTGACGGCGGCCGGCGTCGCCGCCCGCTTGCGCGGCAATGCCGTGGCGGCCGCACTGTCGGCGGCGATGGTCGTCGCGGCCGCGCTCGGCATCGCGCTGCCTGCTTCCGATGTAATCGCCGAACACGACCGGCTCGTCGATCTCGAAGAGCGGCTGCTGGCAATCTATGAAGCCGGGCGCACCGACGAGAAGGTGTCGTCGGCGAAGTTCGGCGATTTGATCGACGATGAGATCCTGCCGCCTTGGCGCGCCGAACGCGCACGGTTGGAAGTGTTGCCGCGCGTCGCGCCCGCCGATCAGCGGAGATGGCGCGAACTGAAGCAGTACGTGAAGCTGCGCGAACGCGCTTGGGCGCTCATGGCCGAGGCTTTGCGATCGGGCGACGAAGACGCGCTGCAGCAAGCCAAGGAACAACTCGGCGAGGCCGACCGCATCGCCGACGAACTCAAAGAGAGCGATCGAAAGCCTGTAGGGCACGCCCTCCGCGGCGTGCCGTGAACCTGGGGAATCGCGCCGATTCGCGTTTCCCTGAACGCCGCAGAGGGCGTTCCCTACAGAATCAACCGCACGAACCCCTACTTACGCCCTGTCCGAATTTCAGGGCGTTCGCAATTCCGAGCGCCCCCCAATATCAAGACTTAGCTCGCCGGATGGGCATGCGGTTCGCTTCCGCGGGCGTCATGATGCGCGTCAGGCGAATCGTGGACGAGCAGCGAATACATCGCCGGCACCACGAACAACGTCGTCACCAGGCCGGCCAACAAGCCGCCGATGACCGCTCGGCCCAGCGGAGCGTTGGCTTCGCTGCCTCGCTGCAGGGCCATGGCCATCGGAATCAAGGCGAAAAAGGCGGCGAAGGCCGTCATCACCACCGGGCGAACGCGAATCGAGGCTGCACGCCGGATGGCTTCCGTCGGATCCAGGCCCTCCTGCGCTCGCAGGTTTTGAGCGAAGTCGGTCAGCAGCACCGTGTTGGAAACCACGATGCCCACCATGAAGATCACGCCCAACAATGACTGCACGTTGATCGGAGTCCCGGTGAGGTAAAGCATGATCACCACGCCGACGACGCCCACGGGCACCGCCGACAGAACCACGATCGGAGTGACATAGGACTTGAACAAAGCCACCATCAAGAAGTAGATCAACAGCACGGCCAGGATCATGCCGTAACCGAGATTGCGGAACGTATCCTGCATGCGCAAGTACTCGCCGCTGATCAGCAGCCGCGCGCCTTCCATCTGGCGCTTTTCGCCGGACACGGTGGGATCGTACGGCGTCCAGGTGGCCTTCTTGCCTTCGCGCGGCACGCCGAACTCGGCGACGATTTCGTAAACCTCGTCGGCCACGTGCCCCAGATCGCGCCCATAAACCCCCATCACCAGGTCGATGGCGGGGGCCAGATTGTTGTGCGTGATTTCGGCGGGCACCTGGTCCTGACGAATCGGCTGGTGAATCAAGTTGCCCAGCGGAATCGGCGTGGTTTGCAAGGGACCTGTGACCGGAATGTTCGTCAACGTCTCGATCGACTTGATATCTTTTTCCGGATATTGCACGCCGACGAAATACTGGTTGTTGCTGACCGGGTCGATCCAGAAGTTCTTCTTGTTGAACTGAATGCTGGAGTTGAACGCGGAAACGACGTTCCGCATCACGTCGCTTTGATTCAGCCCGGCATCGGCGGCCTTGGCCCGGTTGACTTCGATCACGTAACGCGGATAGTCCAAGCGCTGAATGATGCGGCAGTCGACGACGCCGTCGACGCCGACCACTTCGCGCTCGATCGCCTCGGCGATCGCGCGGGCCTTCTCCAGGTTCTTGGCCTCGATGCGGATGTTGATCGGCGTCGACTTGCCTTCGTTCATGGCGCCGCGAATCATGCCGCCCGCGTCGAACGCGAACTCCAGGCCCGAAAACTTCGGCTCCTTGGCGAAGGCCTCGCGCAATTCGTGGACGTACTCTTGCGCCGAGTGATGGCGCTCTTCTTCGAGCTGGATCTTGCAGATCGCGTCCATCGGCCCCGAGTTGGGCGTGTAGGCGGCCGACCAGTCGGGCGTGACGCCCAACTCGCTGATGATCATTTGCAAGTCTTCGCCGATCGTTTTTTGCACGACCGTCTCGATCTCGGCGATCTGCGCTTCGGTCCTTTCAATCCGCGTTCCCGATTTGGCGCGCACGGTCATTTCGAAGGCGCCTGCGTCGACTTCCGGGAAGAACTCGCGCCGCAGTTGACTGCCCAAGCCGACCACGACCGCCACCAGCAACGCCGCGGCAATCCCCACCGTGAGCAACCGATGCCGCAAGACGCTTTCCAAGCGGACGACGTACCAACGAATTCCCTTCTCAATGACCGTTTCCCAGCGAGCGAAGGCCCGCGCGATCAAGCCGCGAGGCGCCGGGTGAGACGCTTCGAGCGCGGGCTGCAACGCGTCGTGATCGGCGTGCTCGGCCGAATGGCCGCCGTGCCCCTTGAGCCAGCCGGCGCAGCGGGAGGGCACGAAGGACCGCGAGAGCAAATACGCCGAAATCATGGCGAAGGCCACCGCCATCGCCATCGGCTTGAACAAGAACTGGCCCATGCCGGGCATCATCGCCAACGGCGCCAGCACCAACAGCGTGCAGCAACTGGCCACCAACTCGGGCATGGCCACCTCGCTGGCGCCCAAGAAGGCGGCTTCGGAGGGCGACGCGCCCAACGAAAGGTGGCGGTGCGTGTTTTCCAAGCAAATAATCGCACTGTCGACCAAGGGGCCGATCGCCAACGACAATCCGGCCAGCGTCATGACGTTGATCGTATTGCCGGTGTAGTACAAGAAGATGATGGCCGACAACACAGAAATCGGAATCGTCATGACCGCGATCAGCGTCATTCGCCAATCGCCCAGGAACACCAAAATCACGAGCGAACACAGCACGGCGCCCAACACGCCTTCTTCCGCCAAGCTCTCGATGGACTGCTTGACGTAGACCGATTGGTCCATGACGACCTTCAAGTCGATGTTGGGCCGGCTCAAGCGGGCCGCCATCGTGGGCACGGCTTCTTTCAGATTGTTCACCACCGCCAAGGTGCTGGAGCCGAGCTGGCGATATACCGGGATATACACCTGCCGCTCGCCATTCACGCGCACGACGTTCGTTTGAATGAAACTCGTGTCCTTGGGCGTGGCGACGTCGCGCAAATACGCCGCGTTGCCGTGAACGGTGCGCAGCGGAATATCGCCCATCTGCTGGACCAGGCTGTACATCGAATTCGAGTCGATGGCCACGTCGCGGTCGCCGAACTTGGCGTCGCCCGTCGGCAAGAACAGGTTGTAATTGTCGAGGGCGTTCATCACGTCGAGCGGCGACAGGTTGCGGGCTTGCAATTTATCCCGATCGAGATAGGCCAGCACCGCGCGAATCTTGCCGCCGTAGACCACTGGCGCCACGGCGCCCGGCGAAGCCATGATGAAGTTGCGCACTTCATAACGGCCCAGGTCGTACATGATGGCTTCGGTTTGCTTGCCGTGGCTGTCGAGCGCCACCAGGCAAGCCGGCACCGTGCTCGTCGGGTCGAACGGCAGAACCACCGGCGGCAGCGTGCCAGGCGGCAAATTGGGAATGGCCGCCGTGGCGAGCGAGGCGACTTGCGTCAAGGCGCCGTTGGGGTCGATGTCTTCGCGGTAATAGTTGCGAATGATGCTGGCGCCGACGATCGAACGCGATTCTTGCCGCGCCGTGCCGGCCGCCTGCCCGGTCCAGCGTTCCATGCGATTGGTGATGTCTTTTTCGACGCTGGCCGCCGGCATGCCGCTGTAGAAGGTCAGCACCTGCACGGCGGGGCTCTTGAAGACCGGCAAGATGTCGACCGGGATCTGCGTCATCGTGAGGCTGCCCAAGACGAGCAGCGTCAACACCATCACCGTGACGGCATAGGGGTTCTTGAGAGAGGCGCGAATCAACCCGTTCATTGAATGACTCCAGTCGCGCGGGCGTCAAAGCCCGTGCAAATCGGTGCAAGCCCGGCTAGGCCAGTATAGATCAGCAGCCATCGATTCTGGTAGATCAGGGGGCGGCCTTGGCGTGGGTCGTTTCCGTCGGCTCGACCACGTTGACCGCGATGCCTTCGGCCAAATCGCCGCGCAGGGGTCGTGCCACGACATCATCGGCGCGAAGGCCGGAACGCACTTCCATGAAGATGCCGTTGTCCTCGCCCACCTCCACCGTAATCTTGTGGGCTTTGCCCTTGCGAATCACGAATACCGTGGCCTTGCCGGTATCGGAATCGACGGCGATACAAGACGAGGGGATGGCCAGCCCCTTCGAAGATTTTTCCAGCATGATGGTGGCTTTGCCGTACATGCCATCGCGCAAAATGCCGTCTTTGTTGTCGAGATCGATTTCCACCCGCATGGTGCGAGATTCAGGATCTTCGGCCCCCGCGGTCCGCGAGACTTTGCCCTTGAATTTTTGGCGCGGCAGAGCGTCGATGGTGACCACCGCTTCATCGCCAGCGTCCGTATAGGGGACGTCGGCGTCGGGCACCATGACCACGACCCGCATCACGTCCGTCTTTTGCACCGTCAGCAGCGGCATGGACGCGTTCTGATCGCGTGCTTGAATGAAATCGCCGGGCCAAAAGTGCCGCGCCGTGATGATTCCCGTGTAAGGCGACTTGATGACGGTATATTCGGCGAGCACCTTGTCCTTTTGCCACTGGGCGGCGGCGACTTCCACTTTAGCCTTGGCATCGACCACGTCGGCCTTGGCCAAATCGATTTTGGCTTGCGCCGCCGTGGCTTGGGCTTGCGCCGACAACACCGAGGCCTCGGACGAAGTCAACGCCGCCTCGGCCGCATGCTTTTGCTCTTCCTTCTCATCCACCAGCCGCATGTCGACTGCCCTTTGCACCGTCGCCAGTTCATTGAGGCGGTCGTAGACCTTGGTGCGGAACGACAGCATCGACTCTGCGTCCTTAACACTGGCGCGATAGACGTCGATGATCGCCAGGGCGGCCTTATAGTCTGCGTCTGCGGCGTGCTGCCGCGCTTCGGCCTGCACGACCTGCGCTTTGGCTTGATCCAACGCAGCTAGGCTGCGCTTCACTTGCTCGTGCAGTTCCGGCACGTCGATCACCACCAGAACCTGCCCTTCCTTCACATGATCGCCGATGTCGACGCTTTCCTCACTCAAGTATCCCGAAACCTTGGCAAACAGCTCGGCCGACTTGTCGGGAATGATCGAGCCGGGCTGCGTCGTCGTTCGCTGCAGACCGCCCGTCTTCGGATGCACCGCTTCGCAGTCGACTTCGGAACCTTTTCGCTGCGGCGTTTGGCGTTCTTCGGAATTTGCGGCTTCAGCGGCTTCGTTGGCGCCCAACTTGACGTAAGCGCCGCCGATCGCAGCGCAAACGACCACCACTATTATCAACAGCCATGGCTTAGACACAGAATCTCTCCATTTGTCAATTTGCGTTCTTGGCCGGTTACTTGGTTCTCTTGAATTGCCGGGCCGCAAGGACCCAGGGCGATTTTGCGAAGTTAGCCCTCCCCTTCGGGCTTGAAAAATCAGCAACGATGGCCTAAACGCCAGAAAAGCATGTTGGCGCAACAGCCCGAGCAATGAACTGCGATGCTGGAAACGCAAACTTACGAAAACAGACGCTTCGGAACTTTAGCTCTTGAACTCCGCCTGCTTTCATAGTGCCAGCCTATCCTCCATGCGAGGGGTGTGGAAGGCCAAGCGGGGCTGCCGCTCCGCGGCACAATCCTGGTGCAAATTCATTATATGAGCAAGGGGCGTGCCACGCCCCCCTGTTCGGAAGTCGTGAGGAAGGCGACTCGGCTTGAGTCCAGAGCAGTTTAACGGCCTCCAAACGGGAAAATCACAAGTGCCTTTGTCGCGCCTGGGGGCTCCGCAATCAAGTCAGATGAACGAAAAGTAATTTAACTTGGGCGTCTTCTCACCTTGACAGTCATTTGTGTGGCCAGAAAGTTGCCAGAGATTTCGAGTTCTGGCACTTTAATAGGTCAGTTTATGGCCACAGCAAAGCAAAAGCGACTTTCTGTTAGGGGCGATCATCTGGCCGAGAATCGGGCCGGATGATCCGCAACAGCCGCCTCTGTCGGTGCAGCCCAAGAGCCCGGCGAATTCGATAAGAACGCAACCACCGATTTGATCGGAGCGGACTGCTCGCCAGATTTTCGGGACTAATCGGCACATTCTCTCGACCGTGGCCGATAGAACTTGCCTACATCCTACGAGGCGCTTCCACAACCCGCGGAAATCGTGATTACCTGCGCACAGCTCGGCCGAAGAGCTTTGTAGAGTTTCGCGCGGTTTCACCAAATCGCCGGGTTCAAACGCACGAGCGTTGCGCAAGGGTTACAACGAGAGGACGCAATATGCGAGGTTTCCAGCCTTCCCGGAGATGGCTCCGCTGGGCCGGCGCGACGGGCCTTTGTGCCGCGGCGTCGCTGAGCATTGCCGCCCCGCCGCCGCCGCAGTTCGGCCCCCCGGCGACCCCGCCCCCTCGAGTCTCCGCACGCCCGGTCAGCCGATCGACGCGCCGGCAGGCGGACGCCCCGCCCGCGCCGCCTGGCCGGCCGGCCGCGCGTAGCGGTTCGACTTCGCCCGGGGGGCCCTTCCAGAATTTGAACCAGGCGCCCACCACGATCGACTTGGCCAGCGCCTTCGAATTGGCCGGGGTCCGCAATCCCGAAATCATGCTGGCCCGCGAACGGGTCACCGAAACGGCGGCCATCCGCCAATTCGCCGCCGCCCAGATTTTGCCCAACCTAAACGTGGGCGCGAACTACGACGCCCACACCGGCAATCTCCAACAGTCGTTTGGCCGGGAGATCAAGGTGAACCGCAGCGCGTTCTACGTCGGCGCCGGCGCCAACGCCATCGCCGCCGGCTCGGTGAACATTCCGGGCGTGATGTGGAATCAGAATATTTCGCAAGGCATCTTCACCTATCTGGTCGCGCAGCAAACCGTGCGTCAGCAGCAGTTCACCAGCCAGGCGGTGCGCAACGACGTGCTGAAGGGAGTGGCCTTGGCCTACGTCCAATTGCTGCAGGCGGCCGGGCGCCGGGCGATCGCGGTGAGCATCCGCGACGACGCGAAAGAAATCGCCCGCTTGACGCGGGCCTATGCCATCACCGGCCAGGGACGCCAGTCCGACGCCGATCGCGCGGCGACCGAGCTCGGCAAACGCGAGACCGACTTGCTGGTCGCCGAAGGCGAACTGCTGATGGCTTCCGCCCGGTTGGCGCAGTTGCTGAATCTCGACCCGATGATGCGTTTGCAGCCGGCCGAAGCCTGGGTCGTGCCAACGCCGTTGGTGCCCGAGCCGATTACGCTGCAAGAGTTGATCGCCATGGCGGCCTTGCGGCGTCCGGAACTGGCGGCCCAGCGCGAAGCGATCGCCATCGCCATGCTGAATCTGCGAGGCGCCCGCATTCTGCCCTTCTCGCCCACGGTCATGCTCGGCTTCAGCGCCGGTACGTTCGGCGGCGGCAGCAACTTGACGCCTGTCCGCTTCGGCAACTTCTTGGGCCGAGGCGATTTCGACGCCATCGCTTATTGGACGGCGCAAAACCTGGGCGTGGGCAATCGGGCCCAGGTCAACGTCGCCCGCAGCCGCCTGCGTCAGAGCGACTTCGAGCGGCTCGAAGTGCTCAACGCGGTGCGCTTGGAGGTGGCCAACGCCTACGTCGTGGCCCAAACGCGTTTCGCCCAAATCGGCATCACCGAACGGAACGTGCGAACCGGCATGGAATCGTTCCGGGAAGATTTGATTCGCACCCGCAACGTCGAAGGTCATCCGATCGAGACGCTCGACAGCCTGCGGCTGTTGGGACGCGCCCGCTATGACTACCTGAATTCGATCGCGGATTACAACGCTTCGCAGTTCGAGTTGTACGTGGCGCTCGGACAACCGCCAGCCAACGCCTTGGCGCGGCCGGCAAACCAACAGCCGGCCGGCGAAAATCGCTTGCCGCCCGTGCCGCAGGGCGCCGGACCGGCCAACGAGCCGCAGCCGCCTTTGCCGCCAGGCGAGTAATCGCGTGGCGCGAAAGTGCCGACACGGCGTTCCCCCGCACTCAGTCATGAGAACTTCGACATGCCCAAGCGTTTCCTACACTCAGGACGGACGACTGGTCGCGAATTCCGCCGCTTGGTCTGGCGCGCGGTGTTGATCGCGGCACCGTTTGCCCCGCCGCCGGCCTACGGCGAGCAGCCGCGGGCGCCGCAACTCGGACCGGCGGCCCATCGGCCCGCGGGAATATCCGCACGCCCAATCGGCCGAACAACGCGGCGGCAGGCGGATGCTCCGCCCATGCCGCCGCATAAGCCCCCTCTCCCTCCGGGAGAGGGGACGCCAACGCCCTGGCGCCCCACTTTGGGTTCGAACCAGGCGCCGAGGACGATCGATTTGGCCAGCGCGCTTAGTTTGGCGGGGGTCCGCAACCCCGAAATCATGCTGGCCCGCGAGCGGATCACCGAAACGGCGGCCATCCGCCAATTCGCCGCCGCCCAAATATTGCCCAACTTGAACCTCGGCACGAGCTACGACGATCACTCCGGGAACTTGCAAGAGTCCAACGGCACCATACTGAACGTGCACCGCAGTGCGCTCTACGTTGGCGCCGGCGCCAACCCCATCGCCGCCGGCTCGGTCAACATTCCGGGCGTGATGTGGAACCAGAACCTTTCGCAAGGCCTCTTCACCTACCTGGTGGCGCGGCAAAGCGTGCGTCAGCAGCAGTTCACCAGCCAGGCGGTGCGCAACGACGTGCTGAAACGTGTGTCGCTGGCCTACGTCCATTTGCTGCAAGCGGCAGGGCGCCGGGCGATCGCGGTGAGCATCCGCAACGACGCGAAAGAAATCGCCCAGACGACACGGTCCTATGCCATCACCGGCCAGGGACGCCAGGCCGACGCCGAACGCGCGGCGACCGAACTCGGCAGTCGCGAAGCCCAATTGCTGGCCTTCGAGAGCGAACTGCTGATGGCTTCCGCTCAGTTGGCGAAATTGCTCAATCTCGACCCGACGATCCGCTTGCAGCCTGCCGAAGCCTGGGTCGTGCCGATGCCGCTGGTGCCCGATCCGATCACGTTGCAGGAGCTGATTGCCATGGCGGCCTTGCGCCGCCCCGAACTGGCGGCCCAGCGCGAAGCGATCGCCGTCTCCATGCTGAATCTGCAAGGCGCCCGCATTCTGCCCTTCTCGCCCACGACCATGGTCGGCTTCAGCGCCGGCGCGTTCGGCGGCGGCAGCAATCTGTTCGGCGCCGGCCTGGTCGGCCAACCCGGCACGCTCGGCGGCACCAACGAGAAGCCCACCAAATTCGGCGACTTCCTGGGCCGCAGCGACTTCGACGTCGTGGCCTACTGGACGCTGCAAAACCTGGGCGTGGGCAATCGGGCGCAGGTCGACGTCGCCCGCAGCCGCCTGCGTCAGAACGACTTCCGGCAGCTCGAAGTGCTCAACGCGGTGCGCTTGGAGGTGGCCAATGCCTACGTTCGAGCCCAGACCCGCTTCGCCCAAATCGCCACCACCGAGCGGGCCGTGCGAACCGGCATGGCTTCGTTCTATGAAGACATGGTCCGCACCAAGAACGTCCAAGGTTTGCCGATCGAAGTCCTCGACAGCTTGCGGCTGTTGGGGCGCGCCCGCTATGAGTACCTGAATTCGATCGCGGAGTACAACGCTTCGCAGTTCGAGTTGTACGTGGCGCTCGGACAACCGCCGGCCAACGCCTTGGCTCGGCCGGTCAACCAGCAGCCCCAAGACCAGGGCCGATTGCCGCCGGCGCCGCAGGCGGCCGGATCTGCCAACGAACCGCTGCCGCCCTCCCCGCCGCGCGAGTGACGCCTTGGCGCGGAACTTCCGGCGCCACGACCCAATCATTCACCTGCTCTCTGCCACGAGAACCCGACATGCTCAAGAGCTTGCTGCCTTCAAGACGGATGATTGGTCGTGAGTTTTGCCGACGCCGCGTATGGCCGGCGGTGCTGATGGCGGCGCCGCTCGCCGCGACGGCCGCTTACGGGGACCAACCGCCGTTGCCGGTCAAACGTCTGCCGACCGCGAATTACAGCGTGAAAGCGTCGCCCACGCGCGGCTACTTGCCGCTGGCGCGGTGGCAGGCGGCCCAATCGGGCGCGCAATACCGTGCGCCCGAACGTCCCGCGCAGCCCTTACCGAAGGTCGTTCGCACGCCGGCCATGCCGACGCTGGCGCCCGCCCGCGGCGCCGAGGCGGCGGAATTCCGCCCCGCGCAGCCGCCGGCCGCAAGCCGGCCCGTCGTCGTTCCCGCCAGCCAACGGTTGCGCGATGCCGCGGAGCTGCAGAACGGCGGCCCCGAGTTCGGGGCGGCTCAACAAGAAGAGGCGGACAGCGGATTGCCCCGCATGCCCGGCGGTCGCCTGCCAGGTTCGCGAACGCAAGCGGAAACGGTCGCCGCTCCTTCGGCGCTGGCGGCGCCGGCGGACGTTTACGAGATCGACCTGCCGACGACCTTGCGTTTGCTGCTTTCCGCCAACCCGACGATGGCCGAGGCGCGCGAAGAGGTGCGCGAGATGCTCGCGCTGCAAACGCGAGCCCGGGTGATCATGCTGCCCAGCCTGAACGCCGGCACGGCCTTGCACCGTCACTCGGGCAGCCTCCAAGCTTCGACGGGCGTGATGCGGAACATTTACACCGACTCGCTATACGCCGGCGGCGGCACCCGCGTTTGGGCGGCGGAAAGCCTGGCGATTCCCATGATTCGGATCATGGGCCACGTCGGCGATGCGATTTACGAGCCGCTCGTGGTCCGCCAACACGTCTCGAACAAGCGATATAGCTCGGCGGCCGCCGCGAACACCTTGCTGCTGCAAGCCATCGTGCGCTATTTCGAGTTGCTGGGCGCCGAAGGACGTTACGAAGCGGCCCGGCAAACGGAACGCGAAGCCGCCGAGGTCGTGCGGATCACCGCCTCTTACGCCATTACGGGCCAAGGCCGCGAGGGCGACGCCAACCGGGCTCGCACCGAAGCCTATCTGCTGCACGCCGAGGTGCAGCGCGCCGAAGAGCGCATCGCCGTCGCCTCGGCAAAACTTTGCGAGCTGCTGAGTCTCGACCCGTCCATCCGGCTGCGAACGATCGGCGGCCCGATCGGCGGCATCCAGCTCGTCGATCCGAGTCTGGATCTCCGGACACTGATTCAGATGGCCGAACGCCGCCGCCCCGAGCTGGCCGCCGCGACCGCCACGGTGGCGGCCAATACCCTGCGCGTGCGGCAAGAACGTACGCGGCCTTTGTTGCCCTTGATCATGGTCGGCTACAGCGCCGGCTCGTTCGGCGCCGGCAGCGTCCTGTACCAGCCCCTGTTGGGCAACTTCGGGGGGCGCAGCGACTTCGACGCCATGGCGCTCTGGTCGCTCAACAATATGGGGGTGGGCAACAGGGCTACCGTCTCCGAGCGCCGGGCCATGTTGAACCAATCGGTCGCCGAGCGGACGCGCGCCCTCAACGGCGTGCGGCAAGAGGTCGTGGCTGCCTACGGCATCATGCAGGGCGAACGGCTGCAAATCCGCATCACGCAGCGCCAACTCAAAGACACGCAAGAGGGCTTTCGCGAAGAGTTCGCGCGGCTGCTCGGCGCCGAGGCGCTGCCGATCGAAGTTCTCAATAGCGTCGACCAACTCGGCATGGCCCGGCAAGAAGTCATTAAAGCAGTCAATGCTTTCAATGAAGCGCAGTTCCGGCTATTCGTCGCCGCCGGCGCCTCGACCCGCCAAATCGTGGCAGACGCCACGGCCCAGGCGCCGTCCGCAGGCCGAGACGCGGCGCCCGCCAAGTAAACAAGCCTCTGGCCGGCGGACCGGCAGAAAACCGCCAGGCCAAATCCTCCCCTTGGTCGGGTCGCCGCTCAGGCCATCCGGCGCGACGCTCGTCGGGCTGGAAAGCCAGCCCTTTGAAGGTGTCGTTTTGATAGCCTGGGAAATTTAGGGAGGTTCACGGCGAGCGACGCGCAAAAACACCGTGTTTTGTCGCGTGAACTCGCCTCGAATGGCTCGCCACCGCGCGAGGCACTGTGTTCGCTCATTCGTTGGCCGCGTGTGAAGTCACGGAAAACCCATCAAATTCCTCGGGAAAAAGCATACCACCTTCAAAGGGCTGGCTGGAAAGCCTGACCGACGCTGCTTTCGGGCCCTTCTCTGTCCGCCGACGGGCGTCAAGCATGGATCGCAGGCATAATATACTGTGCCTGGTTAAGAATGAGACGTGCGTTGATCGTGGGGCGGCCTTCCAGGCCGCCGGCAATTGACGGCCTGGAAGGCCGCCCCAGTGCGCCTGTGAAGGCGTTTGATCAGGAGGGTGAAAGTCCCTCTCAGGCTAACGTTACCGGCCTGAAGTCGACAGTGGTAACTGCGTTTCCGCGAGGAAAGGTGGAGAGCAACCTG
>DATKRK010000399.1:0-12632 GCA_035532215.1 Pirellulales bacterium
CCGCGAGGCGCCAATCGGAACGGGGTTAAACGGTTTGCGGATCCCAGGCATAAATGCCTGGGCTACGTAAAAGAATACACCGTCCGCATCGAGCGGCCCTATTCCAGCGGAAATGCGTCGACCCAGTCGCCGGCATGGAACGTGCGGTCGCCGGCCGGGAAATAAACCAAGGCGTTGGCGGCCGAGAGGCCGCGAAGATCGGCGGAACCTTTCCAGGCGAGCGGTTCAATGGCGGCGCCAGCGGCCGAGTACGCAAGCAGGGCCGGATGATAGGTCGACCGTTCGCCGCGGGGTAGGAATTCGGTCGTCAGCCGGGCGCGTACGGCCGAAAGCCCTGCAAAAGGCCGACCGGCGAGACGCGCCAGGGTCGGACGCACGAACAGCTCGAAACAAACCAGGCTGCTGACCGGATTGCCGGGCAGGCCGAAGACCAGCGTCTGCGTCTGGCCGCGATCGAGCACGCCGAACCAGAGCGGCTTGCCCGGCTTCAAACTCACTTTGTGAAATACCTTTCGCACGCCCAGTTCGACGAGCAATTCCGGAACGAGATCGAGCACGCCCGCCGACACGCCGCCCGAGAGCAGCAGCACGTCGGCCTGCAAGCCTGCGGCGATCTGCTCGCTGAGCGTTCCTCGTTCGTCGCGGCCGATGCCTAGCTCGATCGGAACGCCGCCGGCGCGGCGAATGGAGGCTGCGAGCATGGGCCCGTTCGAATTGCGGATCTGACCGGGCCCCGGGCGCTCTCGCGGTTCGACCAACTCGTCGCCCGTCGGCAACACGGCCACTGCTGGCCGCGGTATGGCCAGAACCTCGGTGCGTCCGACTTCCGCCAGCAGGCCGATTTCGATCGGCCGCAGGACACGCCCGGCCCGCAGTACGACGTCGCCCTGACGCAGCGAAGCTGCCCGGCGCATGATGTTTTGCCCGGCGCTGAATTTCGTGGTGCGGATTTGCACCTGGCCGAGCGGCCCGCCGGCGTCCGTCTCCAGTTCGGTCTGCTCGACCATTACCACCGCCTCGGCGCCTTCGGGCAACGGCGCGCCGGTCATGATCCGCGTGGCCGTTCCGCGCTCGACGCGCCGCGTGGGCAGCTTGCCCGCCACGACTTCTTCGAGCACTGTCAAGCAAGCTTCACCGCCAGCCAGATCGGCCGCCGTCACGGCGTAGCCGTCAACGATCGATTTGTCGTGCGGCGGGGAATCGACGTCGCTGGCGACGTCTTCGGCCAGCACCAGCCCCAGGCACTCTGCCATGGGCATCCGCGTGGCGGTCTTGGGCCGCGCGACTTCTTCGATTCGCGCCAGGGCTTCATCGACCGAGAGCATGGCGGCGCGGCTGCGGTTTGGGCAGCTTCAAAAACGACTTCAGGATTTCAATGCCGCAGAGCGTCAGAAAACTCTCCGGGTGAAACTGCACGCCGTGCAGCGGATAGTGCTTGTGCCGCACGCCCATGATCTCGCGGCTGCCGTCGGGCGCATCGCACCAGGCGCAGTCTTCGAAATCGTCGTGCAACGTGCCGGGTTTGATCACGAGGCTGTGGTAGCGGGTCGCCTGAAACGGATTCTCCAGCCCGGCAAACAGCCCGCGGCCGTCGTGATAAATCTGGTCGGTCTTGCCGTGCATCAGCCGCTTGGCCCGCACGATCTCGGCGCCGAAGGCGTAGCCGATCGATTGATGCCCCAGGCAAACGCCCAGAATCGGCATCTCCGGGGCGAAACGGGTGATGCAATCGCAGGAGATGCCCGCCTCGCGCGGCGTGCAGGGGCCGGGCGAGATGATCAGGTGCGTCGGGTTCTTTTCGGCGATCTCGTCGAGCGTGATCTGGTCGTTGCGATGCACTTCCAGTTCGATCGCCGGATCGATTTCGCCCAGCCGCTGCACCAGGTTGTAGGTGAACGAATCGTAGTTGTCGATCAAGAGGATCATGGGCAAACGCCGGGGGAGTCGTGAATTCCGGCAGACGGCCGGTACACGCCATTTTACCGGAAACGGAGGGCGGTTGCAGTCCCCAGGGTGCTTGCGATTGCGAGCAAGCCGCCGGGGCGATAAGGTCGGTTTGCCCGGCGGCCCGGAGACAGCGCAAGATCGCTGGACGGTGGGCGCCGCCGCTTTCGAACGCTGCTTGCCGAAAACTCGCGGTTGACGGCCGAAGGGCCGCCTTGGAAAGCGAAAAATCATGATTTATATGCCCCACGAAATCATCAACGGCCGGAACGCCGGAAAAGGCCAAAAAACTCGGCCCGCAGGCAAAAACGCCAACCGCGGCCATTTATGGATATGCGTCAAAACGGCCGCCAAATGGGCGCCGATCGGGCATGAAATGCCGCGTTTTGGACGCCGCTCGACGGCCCCATGAGGCGCAAAACCCTTGTTTTCTCGGAGAATTCTGCGACCCGAGGCCGATTCGGACGCGCGCCGCGCGCGAAGATATAAATAAATCGGCCGAAATATAAATCACTGAGGCCTGTTCGAAGGAAGTTTTTTTGGGCGGCGGCGACCACCAGCTAAATAGATCGTCCCGCTTTTTGGAGGATGAGGCGATCCGTCGAGCCGGGGCAATTACGGGTTCCTCTTCTCTGTTCTGGTTGCGGCAGATGATGCAACCGGCAAGTAAAGCTGCATCGAGAACGGAGACATGCGAACGACCGCGGGTTTGCCTTGCGGTCTATCGCCGCCGCACCGGCTTGAAGCGTTCGCCGGGCAGACGTAGCGAAGTGAGGCGGATGCCGAACTTATCGCCGACTTTCACGGCCTCGCCTTCGGCCACCGGCTGGTCGCCGACCTGCAGCGAGAGCATTTCCTCGCACGATTTGTCGAACTGAATGATCGTGCCGGGACCCAACTCGACGATGCGGCCGATCGGCTGCTTCGTTTCGGCCAGCGTGACGATCACCGGCACCTTGATCCGCAGCAGGCTCCGCGAGTAAGTAGGGAGTTCTTCGACGGAGCGGGCGAATTGACCAAGCTTGGCCGACGCTTGGGCCGCCGGAACTGCGGGCGAGATCGCCTCCTTCGGCGCCGTGGCGGCTGGCGCGCCTTTTGCGGCGGGGGGGTCGGCGAACACGTCGCCGGGCGAGTCGGCCGGCCAGATTAGGCTCAAGACGCCCGAATTGCCTGAAGGCGCCTTGAGTCGCAACGGCACGACGCCCGCTCCGGCTGCCACCCCGCCACGCTCGATGGCCTCGGCGAGATTCGACACCCGCGCAGCCTTGAACCCTTCGGGCATGAACTGCTCGGGCAGCACCAGCATGCCGGCTTCCTGAGCCAAGGTCGCGAGCACGCTTTGCCCGGTGGCATCAGGATCGGCGTACCAATCGGGCAGCAGGCCGCACGACTCGGACAGCACTAGCAGCGCAGCCGAGCCTTCGACGGTGAGCAACACCATTAGCCCCGGTTCGGCCCAATCCTTCGACGCGGCGTCGGGGTCGAAATGTTCGAGCGGTTCCACGGCGACTTCGACCGCGCCGCCCAGCAGCCCGGCGAGCGCGGCGCCCAATTCAACGGCGCCCGCCTGACAGGCGGCGACGACTTCGTCGGTGGTGGCCTTTCCCAGGTATGCCATTAGAGGGGAACGATCCAGCGAACTTCGACGACGGAAGACTCGGAAAGACGTGCTGGCGCCCGGACCAACGACCACGTGATCCCGAATATCGGCCGATTCGCCGACGAACTTGAGCCGAAGCGCCCCTAAAGTTCGCGCCAGCACGGATCGCGTCAGGGGCCTGTCTCCACCCCTCGGCCGGGATATACTAATTTGTGAAACCTAACAATTGCCAAGCACCTGCCCCGCGGGGCGAGGATACTCGTTTTCATGAGCACTGTTACCGGCCGCCCGGCAGAGGCGGCCTTCGAGTTGGCGCCCTACAAATCGCTCGATAACGAGACGCTGGCCGCACGCATCAACGCCGTGCGGGCCGAGTTGGGCTCGCGGCTGCTCGTCCTAGGCCATCACTACCAGCAGGACGAAGTCATCGCCCTTTCCGACCTCCGCGGCGACAGCTACCAACTCAGCCAGATGGCCGCCCAGAGCGGCGATTGCCGGGCGATCGCCTTCTGCGGCGTCCACTTCATGGCCGAAACGGCCGATATTCTGGCCAACCGGCCCGAACGGCTGGCCGAACGCGGGGGCGAGCGCGTGACCGTCGTGCTGCCCGACATGGCCGCCGGCTGCTCGATGGCCGACCTGGCGGCGATCGACCAGGTTGAAAGCTGCTGGGAAGAGCTGGGCGAAGTGCTCGACACCGAGGACATTACGCCGGTCACCTACATCAACTCGGCCGCCAGCCTCAAGGCCTTTTGCGGGCGGCACGGCGGCATCGTCTGCACGTCGAGCAACGCCGCGGCCGTGCTGAAGTGGGCCTTCAACCGCACGAGCCGCGTGCTGTTCTTCCCCGACCAGCACCTGGGCCGCAACACGGCCTTTGCGATGGGCGTGCCGCTTGCGCAGATGCCTGTCTGGAACCCGCACGCCGAAGAATTCGGCGGCAACACCGAAGAGACCCTGCGAAACAGCAAGGTCCTGCTCTGGCAGGGGCATTGCAGCGTACACGCCATGTTCCGGCCCGAGCACGTCGATCAGTTCCGGGCGAAGTTCCCCGGTATCAAGATTCTGGTCCATCCGGAATGCACACGCGAGGTGGTGGCCAAGGCCGACGTCTATGGCTCGACCGGCAAGATCATCAAGGAGGTCGAATCGGCGCCGTCGGGCACGAAGTGGGCCATCGGCACCGAGTTGCACCTCGTCCACCGCCTGAAGCAGGAGCACCCCGAGCAGGAGATTCACTTCCTTTCGCCGGTCGTCTGCATGTGCGCCACGATGTACCGCATCGACCTGGCCCATCTCTGCTGGAGCCTCGAAAACCTCGCCGCCGGCGCACCCGTCAACGTAATCCGCGTCGACGACGAGACGACGCATTGGTCGCTGGTGGCGCTGGAGCGGATGCTGGAAGTGAAGTAAGCTACGGAAGTAGGCTCCGATTGCAAGGCAGTTGCCGCGACAAAGCACTCTTCGCCCTGGAGGTTGAAACATGAACGGTCCTCTCGCGGTCGAGACCGCGGTAAATAAACTCGAGGTGGCCCGCAAGCATCTTGTCATGGCATACGCGCGCTGGACCTTGTATCGGGAAATTTACCGCTCGGGTAAAGATAACATCGATGTCCTGAACGCAGTCACGGGTTTAGGCTGGGGAATGATCCATGACCTGCTGATTGACTCGATCATCCTCGATATTACGCGGCTTTTGGATAAAGACGGACGGACGTTATCGCTGCGCCGAATAATCAGCGACCTAGACGACGAGAAAACTGCGAAGCTGCTCAACAAAAGTTTAGACGACGTTGCTGACGCGGTTAAAATCCTCAAAATCCACCGCGATAAACGAGTGGCGCACTTCAACCAAGAGATTGCGCTAGACGCGCGGAAACTCCCCAGCTTGGACGCTAAAATGTTTGAGGACGGTCTTAAGCGACTGGGCGACCTAATGAACAAGCTCGCCGAACACCTAGGCGCTGATTGCTATGACGGGTATGAACCCGTCACGGATCCTACAGGCACCTCAATAGTCGTGTACCTTCGCTGCGGTTTACAAGCGGCTGAACTTGGAAAAAAAGCAGTTCTTGGCGAGATTTCAAAAGAGGAGCTTTTCGAGGAGGTTGCAAAGCTCGCTTAGGTCGATTCGGTTGCCTGGAGAGGGGAGCGCCAGGCTCGCATCGTCGCCGACGCCTATAATTGCTCCGCCAGCGCGGTGGCAGTTGGTCGCTCGGTTGAGCTTGTAGCGGCGCGTATTGTGCTATTCGGGCAGACCAGATGGTACTCGCCGACGGATGGTGACAAATTCCTTTTTTCTCGAAACACCGGGCACTTTGAGCATGAGCGACCCGATCCGAAGTGTACCGATGCACGAACTAAAAGAGGCAGCCGTGCCCGAGGAGTTATTGAATCAACTGGCTGCTTCGGGCGCGGACGCGCCCGTCAGCTTGATTTGTGAAATCGAACTGACGCGGTTCAACGCCGCGGAACGGCAGAGGCTGCTGCCGTTGCTCTGGAGCTACATCCTGCGGCATCGCGACAGCAACAGCCCGGAGACGCTGGCGGCGGTCGGGGCGGCGATCCGTAAGTACATTGCACTCATGCCGATAGAGGAAATGGGGCGCTTGGCGGTCTTGCTGGAATCGGGGCACAAGTCGGCGCTGCCGATCGAACTCGAAATCGAAGTCGCGAAGATGATCTATCGCAATTTCGAGGTTCATCCGCCACTCGAACTGAATCCCCATCCGGACCTGGCGCGATTGCTTTGGGAAATGGTGCAAGCGTATGCAAATCCCCGCTTGCTATCGCGAGATAAACATTCGGCCGCGGCGTTGATTTCCATCCAGGCGCTCGTTGCCATGCGAAGTGAATTCGCGTCGAACGCCATACACGTTGCCGCCGCGAGTCCCTACCGCTGGTTTGCGGAACTCGTCGCGGATCAAGTCGATCGATTGCACGATCGTTGGAGCGCGACGCGTCCTGAGGCTGCCGCCTGGCTGGCGACGTCGCAGAAGGAAATGCAAGTTACCGCGTGATCGGAGGGGCGCATGCCAAGTTTCCGCGTCGAGGGAGCGCTCAGCCCTGCTTCTTCTTGATCGGCCGGGCCCGGTAGCGGTTGAGATTCATCTTGCGCTGCAGATGGGCGAACTTGGTCGCCGGCATCCGCGGGGTTTTCTTGCCTTTGTCGGCCATCGGCGAACGCTCCTTTCGGCGAGAGTCTGGTTGGCCTCGGTGCTCGGCGCCCCTGCTCAGCCGCCCGCTCGACGCTCGGCTTGCAAGACTTCCAGGATGTCGAAGATCAAGTGCTCTCCCGGCTGGCCGGTTTCGAGCACCGCGTGCAGGATCCCGGCTTCCCAGCACTCTTCCAGGACTTTGAGTAAATCGGGCTTGGCGGGCCGGACGATCCTCCACTCGGGGCTCCCGTCGGCGTCGCGGACGTGCTCGCGCGCCAGTTCAACCGACAGGAACAGCGCCAAGGCGCGGCGTCCGTCCTCCAACGGCCAGAGCGCGAAGTTCATCTTGTCGCCTTGCAGGCAATACGCCACGTAGGGCTCGACTTCGTCGGCGCTCATGCTTCGCCCATCCTCGCCAGATTTGCACTCCAGGGTTCTCCTTTGGTCTAGCCCCGGCGGCTCGAACTGTCAAATCGGCGGCGTCGGGCCCGTCGTCAATCGGGCGGGCTTATGATACGATTCACGGTTTGCGTCGGCCCGCCGACAACGTTTCTCGGTTCTTTCACGCAGGGCGCCTCATGGCCATCGATCCCTACAGCCCTTGTCCCGGCGGCAAGGATAAAAAGATCAAGTTCTGCTGCCCCGACCTGCTCGGCGAGTGGGACAAGATCCACCGCATGCTCGCGGGCGATCAGCATCACGCCTGCCTCGAATATATCGCCAAATTGGAAGAAAGATTTCCCAACCGCGCCTGCTTGCTGGCGACCAAGGCCATGCTGCAAACGGGACTAGGCGAGACGGAAGGCGCCAGGGAATCGGTGAGCAAAATCCTCGAAGCCGAGCCGGAAAACCCGGTCGCACTGGCCGAGCGGGCGCTGCTCTCCATTGCCGGCGACGGCGCGCAAGCCGGCGTCGAGCCGCTCCAGCGGGCGATCGCCGCCAGCAAGAACCAGATGGCCGCCAACGTGTTCGAAGCCCTGGGCGCGCTGGCCGGCGCTTTGACCTCCGAGGGGCATTGGACGGCTGCGCTGGCGCACGCGAGCATGCTGATTCAGATCCGTTCCGATCACAAAGCTGCGTACGAGATCCTGGTCGGCGTATCTTCCAGCCCTGCCGTCCCGTTGCCGCTCAAGGACGTTCGCCGAGACTTGGATTCAGGGCCCGTCGATCCCGCGTTGCAGCAGGAATTCCAGGCGGCGCTCGAAGCGGCAAACCGTTTTTGCTGGCTGGAGGCGGCCCAGCGGCTGACCCGGCTTGCAGAGCGGGCGCCGCAGTCGCCGGCCGTCTGGCGGAATCTCGGCCGCTTGCGCAGTTACCTGGCCGACGAAGCCGGCGCGGCGGCTGCCTTTCGGCGCTGTGCCCGGCTCGACGTGCCTTTGGACGACGCAGTCGAGGCCGAGGCGCTCGCGCAGTTGCTCGAGCCGGCAACAGACGTAGAGCGCGTCGACCTGGTGTTTCTCGAATACCCGATCAACGACATGGAACAGCTCGAGCTGCGTTTGTCGAGCAGCCGCTACGCCCAGCGTCTCGATCCGGACGAGGCGGTCTGGGACGATCCGGAACAACCGCCGCCGCGAGCCGCGTTTTGGCTGCTCGATCGTCCGCTGCCGGCCAGCGGCGTCGATCTGGCGATGGACGACGTGCCGGAGGCCGTTTGCCAATTGTTCTTGTTCGGCCGCGAGACCGACCGAGCCGCCCGGCTGAATCTGGCCGTCTACCGCGACCAGTTGGATTCGGCCCGAGCGCGGATCGCCGAAATCGCGGGCGACGCGCTGGGGCCGCACGGCGCCGAAGAAGTCATCGGTTCGACGTCTCGTTTACAGCGCGCGATGAACGCCAGTTGGCGCTTGCCGCCCGACACGCCTCCCGAGCACTTGCGCCAGCTCTCCAAACAGCGTCTTCGCAAGGCGTTCTTCGATGTCTGGCCCAAGACCCCGAATGCCGCCGCCGGCGGACGGACGCCCGAGGAAGCCGCCGCCGACCCGGCGATGCGGGTGAGTTTGTTGGCCGCCCTTCTAATCCTGGAATTATCGACCCAAGACTTTTCGATCGACTTCGACGAAATGCGCAGCCGCCTGGGGTTGCCGCTGCCCGCCGAAATCGATCCGACCGAGACGACTGCCGGCGCGACGCCGCTGGCGTACCTGCACCGCCTGGCGGTCGCCAAGCTTTCCGATGAGGACCTGACGGCGGTCTACCGCGAATGCATGCTGACGAATGCCCGGCGTGCATTGAGAAAGCTCGCCCAAGAGGCCGTTTCGCGGCCCAGCCTTCAAGGCATTGACAAGTCGCAAGCCTACGGCGTCTTGGCTTCGTTCGCGGAAACGTTGGACGAGGCGATCGAGTGCGTCGATCAGGCCCGCAAGGCCGCGGAAGCGGCTGGCAAATCTTCGGCGCCGTGGGATCTCGAAGAACTCATGCTGCGTCTGGTTCATGGCGACGGCGCCGGGGCCGAGCGCCTATTGCACCACATTCAAACCGCGCACGGCAACGAGCCGGGCGTCAGGCAACGTCTGGTGCAATTGCTCTACCAAGCCGGTTTGATCGACGAACAGGGCCGCGCCGTGCAGCCGGCCGAAGAGCCGGCCGGCATTGTCGTGCCGGGCGGATCGACTGAAGCGGCCGGAAAGCTCTGGACGCCGGGCGGCGAGACGGGCGAAGGCAAGAAGTCGGCCCTCTGGACGCCGGGCATGGACTGATGCGATTGCGCGCGCCGGACCTCGATGCCTGGCACATGGCCCACGCCCTCGACTTGGCCGAGCGCGGCCGAGGCGCCGTCGAGCCCAACCCGCTGGTCGGCTGCGTGATCGCTCGCGGCGCCGAGATCATCGGCCTGGGCTGGCATCGCCGCTTCGGCGGCCCGCACGCCGAGATCGAGGCCCTGGCCGTGGCGGGCGAGCGGGCCGCGGGCGCCACGATGTACGTCACGCTCGAGCCGTGTTGCCACCACGGCAAAACGCCGCCTTGCACGCGGGCCATCATTGCCGCCGGGATCAACCGGGTGGTCGCAGCCCAGCGCGATCCGTTTCCGGCCGTCTCCGGCGGCGGGTTCGCCGAGTTGCAAGCCGCCGGAATTGAAGTCCTGGCCGGCGTCGGGGAGGCAGCGGCCCGGCGGATTAACGCCCCATACCTTAAGCTCTTGGCGACCGGCCGGTCCTGGCTGATCGCCAAATGGGCCATGACGCTCGACGGCAAGCTCGCCACGCGCACCGGCCACAGCCGCTGGATTTCGAGCGAAGCATCACGTCGGGTCGTACACGAACTGCGCGGCCGGGTCGATGCGATCATGGTCGGCCGCCGCACGGTCGAGGCCGATGATCCGCTCTTAACCGCCCGGCCGTCCGGCCCGCGGCAAGCCACGCGGATCGTCGTCGACTCGCGCGCCTCGCTTGCCTCGGAGAGCCAACTCGTGCGCACGGCCGGCGAAGCGCCGGTCCTCCTAGCGGCCGGGCCTTCCGCCGCTGCGGCTGACATTCGCCGCCTCGAAACCGCCGGCTGCGAAGTCTTCGTTGCATCCTCGCCCGAGCCTGGCGAACGGCTGGAAGCCTTGCTCGACGAACTCGGCCGGCGCCGCATGACGAACGTGCTGGTCGAAGGGGGCGCGAAGCTTTTGGGCAGTTGTTTCGACCGGCGGTTGATCGACGAGGTTCACGTTTTCGTCGCCCCAAAAATCGCCGGCGGCGCCGCCGCGCCCGGGCCGGTGGGCGGCTCTGGCATCGAGCGGATGGACGAGGCGCTGCGATTCGACGAAGCCGAGTGGCGACAGTTGGACGGGGATCTTTATCTCACTGGCCGCGTTGCGAAATCGCCGTAGGTTACGCGTATCACGACACAGGCCAGAATCGCGGCCCTTTTTCGAGTCCGATGGCGACATTGACCACAAGGAACGCTAGTCGAGCAACCTCCTGCGGCTCGTGGTTTGCCTTGATAATGGAACTGAGCATCGATTTGCATCGGTCGATGTGACCGACGCGACTCCCTGGGACGCGCGATGCCGCCGACAACCAGCTTCTTGCCAATCGCGGGCGGCCCACGAATAATCAACTCATGTGCCTACGGTAATCGAGGGTGTTCGGTGTGGCGAAGCGCACGATTGCCGAGTTATAACAGCAACAAGCTTCACCGCCCGCTCGCCAAGACGAACCACCCCAGGTCTCTTTCCGGCAATCGGCGCCAGAGGCCGTTTTCCTTTTGCCCTTTGGACATCGGAGCCAACTAAAAAATCCACGCCTGAACCTCCGCATAGCCAATGACTTGCGGAAAGGGACGCAACAACCGGGTGAACCGCAACTTTCTTCAGTGTTGCGCTATTGCCCGTGGCCCGTCGGCAATGAACAACCGGTCAACGCCTATGACAGCCTCCAAGGAAAACAGCTCGCGAGAGCCAACGCCGAAGCGTTGGAACTTTCCTGCGTTGTGGCGCCGCCGCCCGCGGGCACTGACGCTCATGGTCCTATTCGCGGTTGTGGCGCTGATCGTGCCGACGAACCTGAGTTTCGAACTATTTATGGATCTCCCGGCGAACATCGGGGCCAAGTCGTGCGGCTGGCCGTTGATTTGGCACCGGTATGTTCTCCTTCCTTGGGATGGCCGCACAGTCGGTTGGTACTACAGCGCGGTTAGGCTGGCTGGCGACATAGTGATCTGGCTCGCCCTTGTGGCGACGTCGTGCGGGACTTGCGAATGGCTGTTGCGTCGTTACAGGCCCAAACCGCGGTGGAGCTTGCGCACGATGCTTGTCGTCGTAGGGCTCTGCGGGGCGCTTTTCGCATGGTTCGCCGCCGCGCGCAATCGGGCCGATTTGCAGGATTCGCTTATCACCGAAATAGGAAGCGGATCCGTTCGCATGGAACGCTGGGGGCCCAAGTGGCTCGATTTGATCGGTGCTGACCGTTTTCGCCGTCACATTACTCGTGCCGACGTGTTCGCGAGCATCAACGATGACGGCCATGAAAAGCTGGAAAGGATTCTCCCCGCGCTTGGACGATTGCCCAGATTGCGGTATCTCGAGCTCTTTATTGAAGGCGATCATCTGCCTCCCGGTATGGCCGACGCGCTGGCAAAGACTCGGCAACTGCGCGCGTTGAGCATCTGCCTGAACGGGACGCCCTACAACGACAATGACCGGCGCATCTGGCAGGAGTGCCTGGCGGCCATCGGAAAAATGGCGGAGCTCGAACATCTTCACTTATATCGCATGAAGGTTCCCGGCACGAGTCTGGCGAGCCTGGCCGGCCTGACGAACCTAAAACGGCTCATCCTGAGCGATCTTACCATCGACGAACAAGACGTCGATGCCCCCATGCTCGCGAACCTGGCGCGGCTGCCAATGCTCGAAGAATTGACGATCGACGTGGATATGGTAACGCCGGCCGGGCTGGAGTCGTTGGTCGCGCTGAAGCGACTCCGTACGCTTCGCATCAACAACCGTGTTTTCCGCATCGGCGACAAAACATTGGCCATCGATCAGGGCGACGGGATTTACGTTCCCGCGGACGAGTTAAAAGGATTCGGTCGGGCCTTAAAGGTGTTACGGAATTCCAGACCCGGCATCGTCATTTATAGCGACGGTTCCCTATCCGAGGGGCGGCTGGGACCCGAGGCCGACGTGATAAACGGGGATTATGACGCGAATCGCCAGCAGCCTTTCTCGCTACCGAGCAGCGATCTGCCGTGGATGACTCCAGCGGAAAAGGCCACATTCAAGGCGGCGGGAGGTTGGGCGCGTTTCGACGCGGCTGGATTGAGCGGCAGGACCGTTTCTTTCTGACGTATCGCACGCGCGAATGCGTCCCATTCGCCGACACCCATGATCTGCCGCAACTTCCGATGTTGCTCGGCGAGGTCTTGCAATTGGTCGTAATCCAGATTGCAACCGAGACGTACCGCCGCAAGCACCAACACCTGCCAGTAGTCGAACCCCTCGCGAC
>DATKRK010000400.1:0-3165 GCA_035532215.1 Pirellulales bacterium
CGTTTCAATCCCCGTCTCCGATTGGCGCCACGCGGCCGCCGATGGCGGCCGCGAGGCGCCAATCGGGAAAAACGGGCGCGCGTTGAACGAATTCCCAGGCATAAATGCCTGGGCTACGCAAAAGGTTGTGGCCGAAGGCGATCTCGGAAATCCAGCGGATAAGATGTGTAGAACAACGAGGGCTTCGCCAAGGCTCAGCCACCAGCCACCCCGTCATTAACCAAAGCTTGACAAAGCACCAGGGTCGCGCCGCACGTCGTCGCCCCTGCACGAGTCGTTGCAGCCCGCGGCGGGCGTGGGCTATCCTGTGGCTGGTTTCGAATTTGCAGCCGCGGCGGCGGCGACCGCTGTTCGAGGCCCTCACGGAGCCAGCATGGATATCGAGCCGCCGGACGAATTCAACCAACTGCTCATCGAGCGCACCGGCCGCTCGCAGTGGACCAATCCCGTTGCCGAGGGCCGATACAATCTCGTGGCGATCGGCGGAGGCACGGCGGGTTTGATCTCGGCGCTCGGCACGGCCGGCTTGGGCGGGCGGGCGGCCATTATCGAGCGCCATCGGCTCGGCGGCGATTGCTTGAATTATGGCTGCGTGCCCAGCAAGGCCCTGTTGGCCGCGGCCCGGGCCGTGCATCAACTGTCGCTCGGCCAGCGTTTCGGCTTCCGGCTGGCCGAACCGCCACAGGTCGATTTTCCGGCGATCATGGAGCGGATGCGGCGCCTACGCGCCGAACTCAGCCGGCACGATGCCGCCGAACGACTGCGATCGCGAGGCGTCGACGTGTTCTTCGGCCAGGCGGCTTTCACCGGGCCGGACGCGATCGAAGTCGAAGGGCAGACGCTGCGCTTCCGCCGGGCGGTGATCGCCACCGGCAGTCAGCCGGCCGTGCCGCCGATCGAAAACCTGGGTGAAGTCGGTTATCTCACGAACCAGACGATTTTTTCGCTCACCGAACTGCCGCGCCGCTTGATCGTGCTCGGCGGCGGGCCGGTCGGCTGCGAACTGGCTCAGGCCTTTCGCCGCTTCGGCAGCGAAGTTCACTTGATCGATCACGGCGGTTCGCTGTTGAAAAAAGAATCGCCCGAAGCGGCCCGCATCGTTCAATCGCAGTTCGAGCGTGAAGGCATCGTGCTGCACTTCGGCTGGCAGGCCCAATGCGCCGAGAAGATGGGCGGCTCGAAAAGCCTGGTCCTCGAGCGCAACGGCGAAAAGAAGAAGCTGATCGGCGATGCGATTCTCGTCGCCGCCGGTCGCAAGCCGCAGATCGACGGCTTGGGCTTGGACGCGGCAGGCGTGAATTACTCGCAGCGCGGCGTCGAAGTCAACGACCGGCTGCAAACTTCCAATCCGGCGGTGTTCGCGGCGGGCGACGTTTGTTCGCACTATCGCTTCACGCACGCCGCCGACGCCATGGCTCGGCTGTGCCTGCAAAACGCCCTGTTTTTCGGACGCAAGAAGCTCAGCGCGCTGCACATCCCACGCTGCACCTACACCGACCCCGAAATCGCTCACGTCGGACTGACCGATGCCGAGGCCGCCCGGCAGGAGATCGAATTCGAAACGTATCGCGTCGAGTTGTCCGAAGTCGATCGCGCGGTGTTGGACGGCGAAGAGCAAGGCTTCGCGATCGTCCGCGCCCGTCGCGGGCGCGTCGTCGGAGCAACGATCGTGGCCCAGCACGCAGGGGAGATGATCGGCGAAATCGGACTTTTGATGTCAAATCGCCTCTCGCTCTCCGCGCTGGCCCGCACGATTCATTGCTATCCGACGCAGGTCGAGGCGCTCAAGAGAATCGGCGACGAATACTTGCGCAGCCGTTTCACCCCGCTGGCGGCCCGCTTGACCGAGAAATGGCTGGCCTGGCGGCGCTAAACGGCGCACGGCTCTTGAGGTATACTTAGGCAAGTCCCCGCCCAGGAGCCGTTGCCCCCGATATGCTTTCCTCGTCCACCGAACTGGCCCATCTCGAACTGCTGGCTGACGTCGATGCGTTGATCGCAGATCTGAAGTCTTGGGCCGAACAGGCGCCCGATTGGCCTCCGGCTCGCCAGGCGCGAGCGCTCGTGCGGCGGCTGGCCGAGCGGACCGACACGCTGCGCGTGCGGCTCGACGCGCCGTTGGTCGTGGCCACGATGGGCGGCACCGGCGCCGGAAAAAGCTCGCTGGTCAATGCGCTCGTCGGCGGCGAAGTCACGCGGGTCGGCCGTCAGCGGCCGACGACCGTGCAGCCGACGCTCATCTGCCGGCCCGACCTGTCGCCCGAACAACTCGGCATCGCTCCCGACAGCGTGTCGCTGGTGCAGCGAGACGCTCCGGCGCTGCGCGACCTGGTGATTATCGACTGCCCCGACCCCGACACCACCGAGGACGTCGAGTCGCCCGGCACGAACCTGGCCCGGCTCCGCGAACTGCTGCCCCACTGCGACGTGTTGCTGGTAGTCTCGACGCAGCAGAAGTATCGCAGCGCCCGGGTGAACGAGGAACTGGCCGCCGCCGCGCCCGGCGCGCGGCTGGTGTTCGTGCAAACGCACGCCGACACCGACGACGACATCCGCGAAGATTGGCGCCAGATGCTTTCGGACGAATACGCCACCGGCGAGCTGTTCTTCGTCGATACGCTGTCGGCCCTGGTCGACGCCAAGGCCGGCTTGCAGCCGCGCGGCGAGTTCGCGCGGTTGATCGACTTTCTGGCCCATGCCCTGACCGGCACGGCCGCCAAGCGCATCCGCCGGGCGAACTTTTTGGATCTGGCCAGCCAGACCTTGAACGCCTGCCGCGAGCGCATCGCCGCGGCGTTGCCGGCCGTCGAACAACTCGAAGCCGGCATCACCGAGCAACGCGGGCGGCTGGCCGTAAAGCTTGCCGGGCAAATGCGCGAGGAGCTGCTCGCCAGCCGGCGGCTGTGGGAGAATCGCCTGCTGGGCGAGGTCGCCGCGCATTGGGGCTTCAGTCCGTTTTCAGGGCTATTGCGGCTCTACCAGGGCTTGGGCGGTTTGCTCTCCAGCGCCGCCTTGCTTCGGGCCCGAACGCCGGCCCAACTGGCCCTCTGGGGCGCCCTGGAAGGCGGCCGTCGCTGGCGGAGCCGCCGCCAAAAATCGCAAGCCGAGACGGCCACGGCCCGCGCCGCGGCCCTGGGCTGGGACGAAGGCGAGCTGCGCACCGCG
>DATKRK010000401.1:0-3536 GCA_035532215.1 Pirellulales bacterium
TCACGATTCAGACGCCGGGTCTTCGGGCGAGCGTCCATTCTCGCATCCTCCTACTTTGGTCAGCAGAAGGATGACGAATCAGGCGTTCACTGAAAACCCGGCTTTTTCAAGTCACACCCGCAATCCGATAGAGTCAGAAACAACCAATGACGCAGCATGCAGTTGGAGGCGAGCTATGCGACGCAACCGGCCGGTTTCAGCGCGAGATGTGTTTGTAGAGATTCAGGAGTACTGCGAGAAGAAAGAAAGAGGGTCGGTCGGAGCCTGGACGCAGGAGCCTTATAAGACCGAATTCTTCGAGATTTTCCGCAATGCGTACGCAAACGGCTGTACCGGTGCATGAGCGTGGTCAATGTACGAGACGGCACGCAAGCGAAGAAAAGGCGCGAGAGTCACCGATTTCGCCGTCCACAATGAAAACATCGACGCGTACCTGAGAAAGCATTGGCGGTCCTATAAACGGCATCAGAAGATGATCTGGGATCTTTGCAGTTGGTGGGACGCCTGGGAATACTGCATTGACTCGTGCCCTGATGGAATCCGGCGAGCGTATTTCCGCAAAGAAAAGTGATCGGCTACGGCGTCGCGATTTTCCAATTCCTTCGCCTTATTTGCCCTTTGCATCGGTTCAATAGCCGATCACGGTCAGCCCATAAGGCATCGTGATCCGGCTGTGGCCGTAGATAGCATGCGCGGTATTGACTGCAACAGCGTAATCCTTGCCCTTGCCTGTGCGTCCCCATTGAACCCGGTTTGGGACCGCGACGCAAAGATGGTCGATGCCGACCATGACCAATGCCTGAATTAGGTCGCGATAGAACGCCCCGCCACGAATCGCTCTTGTCGCCTCGACTTCTAAGCCGCATTTCCATTCCGAATGGTAAGCGTCGACCTCAAATCGAAGCGTCGGCTCGCCGTTTTCGCCGAAGAAAACCGGACGATCGATGATCTGCTGTGCGGTTTTACCTGATTCTACCGCAAACCCAAGTTCAACGAGGCCCGGGGAGAGCAGCCGAAGCACTTCGTCGCTCTTGAGACGTTGTTCAATTCGTTCGGTCGCAATTTCGCCTTCATGTGCCCTGAAAACAGCGGCGATATCCGGAATGAATGGTGGGGGCGGCTTAGTTGCGGGAAAGGAAGTAAAGCGGATCGTCGAGTCGTTTGCGCCCATAAATCGAAACCGATTGCGACAAACCTAGCTTCCCGGTGGGCATTGCCCGCCCTCACTTCACCACGAAATTCACCATCCGCCCCGGCACCACGATCGACTTGACGATCGTCTTGCCTTCAAGCTGCGGGGCAATCTTGGGGTCGGACTTGGCGGCGGTTTCTAGGGCGGACTGGTCGGCGTCGGCGGGGACGAGGATGCGGCCGCGGACTTTGCCGTTGATCTGGATGGGCACTTCGATCACGTCCTCTTTGATGAGCGACTCGTCGAAGGACGGCCAGGGCTCGTAGGCCAAAGTCTTCGCGTGGCCGAGGAGTTGCCAAAGCTCTTCGCAGAGGTGCGGGGCGAAGGGGGAGAGGATCAGGACGAATTTTTCCATCGCTTCGCGCGGGCGGGGATCGGCCTTGAAGAAGAAGTTGGTACACTCCATCATCTTGGCGATCGCCGTGTTGAAGCTGAGCCGCTCGATGTCCTGCGTGACGCTCTGGATCGTCTTGTGCAGCATCCGGTTCTGCTCGGCGGTGGGCTCGATAGGCTGGATGGCGGCGTTCAGCTCGACCGCTTCGCTCCGCTCGTTGACCATCATCCGCCAGACGCGGTCCAAAAAGCCGCGGACGCCGTTGACCCCTTCGGTGCTCCAGGGTTTGGTGGCTTCCAAGGGGCCCATGAACATCTCGAACAGCCGTAGCGAGTCGGCGCCGTATTCCTTGACCACCTCGTCGGGATTGACCACGTTGCCGCGGCTCTTCGACATCTTGTTCGCCCGGCTGTCGAGCCGGATCGACGGATCGGCCTTGAGCACGAAGAACTCGCCCTGCTTCTCGGCCAGCGAAGGATCGACCTTCACGGCCGCGACCGCCTCGCCCGTGGCTTTGACGACCGGCTTGTTTTCGGCGTTCTGCGCGACCGTCTGCACGCTGGCCCAGCGGCCGTCGGCGTGCTGGTAGCCGGTGATTTCGATCTCGCCGAGGATCATCCCTTGGTTCACCAGCCGCTGGAACGGCTCGGCCGTGCTGACCAGCCCGCGGTCGAAGAGCACCTTATGCCAGAAGCGGGCGTAGAGCAGGTGCAGCACGGCGTGCTCGGCGCCGCCGATATAAACGTCGACCGGCATCCAGGCCCGTTCGACCGCCGGATCGATGAAGGCCCGCTCGTTCTTGGGATCCAAGAACCGCAGGTAGTACCAGCACGAGCCGGCCCACTGCGGCATGGTGTTCGTCTCGCGTTTGTACTGCTTGCCGTCGATCGTCGGGTAGAGCCAGTCTTGCGGCGCCTCTTCCAGCGGCGGATCGGGCCGGCCGTGCGGCTTGAAGTGTGCCATGTCGGGCAGGTTGACCGGCAGATCTTGCGGGCGGATCGCGCGGACCAGCCCGGTGGGTTGGCCGGCGTCGTCCAGTTCGTGCAGGATCGGGAACGGTTCGCCCCAGAAATGCTGCCGGCTGAAGAGCCAATCGCGGAGCTTGTAGTTGACCGCCTGCCGGCCGAGCCCGGCGAGCGACAGATCGGCCGTGATCTTTTCCTTGAAATCGGCTGTGGCCAGGCCGTTGTAGCGGCCCGAGTTGATCGCCGCGCCGTGCCCGGTGAAGGCCGCCCGGCCGGCCAGCACGTCGTCGCGCGAGACGTCGGCCGACGCTTGGAGCGGGTCGACGACGGCCTTGATCGGAATGTCGTAGGCGACGGCGAATTCGAAGTCGCGAGTGTCGTGGGCCGGCACGGCCATGATCGCGCCGGTGCCGTAGCCCATCAGCACATAGTCGGCGACCCAGATCGGCGTCGGCTCGCCATTGACGGGGTTCAAGGCGTAGGAGCCGGTGAACACGCCGGTCTTTTCCTTGGCCAGATCGGTGCGGTCGAGATCGCTCTTGCGGGCCGCCTTTTCGCAATAGGCGTTCACCTCGGCCGCGCGGTCGGCCGTCGTCAGCCGCTCGACGAACGGATGCTCGGGCGCCAGCACCATATAGGTGGCGCCGAACAGCGTATCGGGCCGCGTGGTGTAAATCCGCAGCACGTCGTCGCCCGGCTTGCGCGGAAAGCCGCTCTTTTCGCGGGCTTTCTTCCAGGCCGCAAAGGCTTTTTCGGAAGGGCGCGAGCCGTCGAGTTCGTCGGCGGCGCCGAGGAAGAAATCGACCTCGGCGCCGCTGCTGCGCCCGATCCAGTTGCGTTGCAGGGCCTTGATGCTCTCCGACCAATCGACTTCGGCCAGGTCGCGCTCGAGCCGCTCGCCGTAGGCGGTGATTCGCAACATCCACTGCCGCAGCGGCATCCGCACGACCGGATGGCTGCCGCGCTCGCTCAGCCCGTCTTTGACTTCTTCGTTGGCCAGCACCGTGCCCAAGGCCGGGCACCAGTTGACGGGCGCCTCGAGCTG
>DATKRK010000402.1:0-43448 GCA_035532215.1 Pirellulales bacterium
GGCCCGCCTCATCGGCCGGCAACAAACACATTCCTTGTGCGCTCACGGTCACAGCCTCCTTGCTGCCTTGGTGGGTTCTTTTCCAAACCCCAAGGTACTCAAGGACTGTGACTTGCGCCTATTTCAACGGTATTGCCGCTAACCGTCTTTGCGATCGAAGCGGATTTGTGGCCGGAGCGGGGAGCCACGAATACGCGACGACGGCGAATATCAGGGCGACGACCGCGGCGCCCGCCGACCACCATGCCGCCACGCCTGCAAACCATGGATCGACATAAACCAAAACAGCCCAGGGACTCAACATTTCCCTTGGCGCCGCCGTTGGATTGGGCGATGAACTAGGCCGCGAGGGCGGCGGGTTAGAGACGAACACCATCCAACAGTAAGCTACGAGAAATGGCGAGATTAAGCCCGTTAGTGAGACGCCAGCGCTCAAAAGCCGACGTGATGCATTCATTTCCGTGGACGACATGGAAGCATTCAAACTCCAGATACTTGGCTGAGTTCAAGAGAGATATCCCCTGATCTCCTCCTTATCCCCCTATCCCCTTTTCGAAACCGATCAACTGCTTCTGCGGTTCCGCATCGCATCTGCACCTTCTATCATACATGAATGTCGCTCATCGCCGATCAAGACCCGACTGCTTACCTGCCGCTGTTCGGCCTGACGGCGTTTCGCCCGGGGCAGCGCGAAGTGATCGAAGCGGTGCTCGCCCGGCAAGATTGCCTGTGCGTAATGCCGACCGGCGGCGGCAAAAGCCTCTGCTATCAACTGCCCGCCGTGGCCCGGCCCGGCGTGACGCTGGTCGTCTCGCCGCTGATCGCGCTGATGAAGGACCAGGTCGATCAGCTCCTGGCCAAGGGGCTGCGGGCCACCTTCGTCAACAGCACGCTCGATCCGGCCGAGCAATACGCCCGGCTCGATGGCATGGCCGCCGGCCAATACGACCTGGTCTACGTCGTGCCCGAGCGGTTCCGCAGCCCGCGATTTCTGGAAGCGGTGCGGCGGGCCGAGTTGAGGCTGCTGGCGGTCGACGAGGCGCACTGCATCAGCCAATGGGGGCACGATTTCCGCCCCGACTACGCCAAGTTGGGCCGCTTCCGGGCGATGCTCGGCAATCCGCCGACGATCGCCCTGACGGCCACGGCTACCGACACGGTGCGGCAAGACATCGTCGCACAGCTTGCCTTGCGCTCGCCGCGGACGTTCATCCACGGGTTCGTGCGGCCCAATTTGCACTACGAGGTCGATCCTTCGCACAACAAGGGGCGGAAGGATCAGGTGCTCGAAGAGTTCTTGCGGCGCAATCCGGGCTCGGGCATCGTCTATGCGTCGTCGCGGAAGCGTTGCGAAGAGGTCGCCGCCCAGATCGTGCAGTCCACCGGCCGCAAGACGACGATCTATCATGCCGGCATGGCGCCCGAAGATCGCCGCGCGGAGCAAGACCGCTTCATGCAGGGCAAGTGCGACATCGTCGTGGCCACGACGGCCTTCGGCATGGGCATCGACAAGCCTGACGTGCGGTTCGTGATCCACTACAACCTGCCCGGCACGCTCGAGGGCTATTATCAGGAAGCCGGCCGGGCGGGCCGCGATGGGTTGCCCTCGCGCTGTTTGATGCTCTACAGCTACGGCGACCGCAAGATTCAGGAATTCTTCATCGAGAGCCGCTATCCGGCCCGCGAAGTGGTGGCCGACGTCTACAACTTTCTGCGCTCGATCGACGCCGAGCTGATCGAACTGACGCAGCAGGAGATCAAAGAGAAGCTGAACCTGCAAATCAGCGCCGAAGGGGTCGGCGCCTGCGAGCAACTGCTGGAAAAGTCGGGCGTGCTGGAGCGGTTGGAAAGCCGCGAAAACATGGCCCGCATCAAGATCGACGCCGACGCGGCGCTGTTGGTCGACATGCTGCCGCGGCAGGCCAAAGTCCAACGGCGGCTGGCCAAGGCGATCGAGCAGGTCGTCGGCGGGCTGCGCGGCGAATGGGTCGACGTTTCGCCGCGCGAACTGCAGGCGGCGACTGAGATGGACGCCGCGGCGCTCGGCCGGGCGCTGCGCGAGCTGCGGCAATTGAACGTCTTCGACTACATTCCGCCTTTTCGCGGCCGGGCCATCCGCATGATCGAACGCGCGAAGCCGTTCGGCAAGCTGGAACTCGACTTCGAGACCTATGAGAAACGCAAGGAGTGCGAGTACGACAAGCTGAACCGCGTCGCGGCTTTCGCCGAAAGCTCGCGCTGCCGCGAGCGCGAGATCCTGTCTTACTTCGGCGAGACCGACAGCGAGCCTTGCGGCCGCTGCGACAACTGCCGCCGCCGCGGTCTCGGCCGCGATCGCGATGAATTGCCGCCGGACGTGCTTCGCGGCAGCGAATCGAAAGCGGCCGTTCACGTCGAGATGAACGAGCCGTTGCTCGAAACGGTCCGCAAGGCGCTCAGCGGCGTGGCCCGGTCGCGCGCGCGATTCGGCAAGAACATGGTCGCCCAGATGCTCTGCGGTTCCAACAGCGCAAAGCTCAAGAAATTCGGCTTGCAGAAGCTGAGCACTTACGGCCTGTTGGGCGACTGGAAACAGGATCAGGTCGTCGAACTGCTCGACGCGCTGTTGGCCGTTGGCTGCCTGCAACAAACGGGGCGCGAAAATCACCGGCCGACGGTGCAACTGACCGATCGCGGGCAGGAGGTGATGGTCGGCCGGGCCACGCTCGAAACGGGCTTGCCGCTGTCGGCCGAGTTGGCTCGCCGCTTCCCGCCGCACGCGCCTAAGCGCGCGGCGGCGGCCGCTCCCGCGACCACTCGCGCGGCGCCAGCCAACTCAGCGCCGACCATCGCCGCCCCCAACGTCGAGCCTGCGGATCTGTTCGCACCTGCCCCGGCGGCGCCGCCAACTGAAAACGGCGCCGACGCGGCTGTGATATCATCCGCGGCGCAAGAGCCTGCGGCCGGCAGCCACTATTGGACCTGGCGCGTGCTGTCGGCCGGCTTCAAGGTCGAGGAGTGCATGGCGATTCGCGGGCTGGAGCGCGAGGTGGTGCTCGATCACGCGCTGCGGGCGGCCGATGCAGGCTGGCGCGTCGAAGCCGCTTGGTTTCTCTCCTCCGAGCGCTTGCAAGCCTTCGCCGCGGCGATCGGGCCGGAAACCCCCGAGCGCATCCGCCCCTTGCTTGCGCGATTGCCCCCCGACACGCGATACGAAGAGGTGCAGCTTTTTCTCAAGTGCCGTTCGGCCGACGCGAACGGCAATCGTAATCTTTCTGCAGATTCGCTAGAATAGGCGATTTGTCCTGTACGCTAAAATGAATTAGGTGCGCCGCCATTTCCGGCGTAGCCCCCCGCGGCGCCGCGGGGGGCTACGCCGGAAGTGCGGCCCATGCCGTCAAGCGAACTATCATCTTCCAAGCGGAAAGAGAGTCGATGGAGAATCAACCCCCGGGCGGCGGTCCTATGCCCGAACGGCCCGCGTCGGAGCGGCCCGATCTACAACGGCAACGGCCTGCGTCTTCGTGGCTGATCTTCTTGCTGGCCGTCGTGATGTTGGCGGGCATGCTCTATTACAACCGCGAAAGCGCCAAACGCCAGGAAATCAGCTACGGCAAGTTTGTCGAAGAACTGAAGGCCGGCCACGTCGCCAAGGTCAGCATCAGCAACAAGCTCATTCTGGGCGAGCTGAAGCCCGGCATTCCTCTGCCCAAAGAGGAGCAGGCAGAGAAGAAGGAAGAAAAGCCGGGCCCAAAGCCTCCGGCCGAGAAAAAGCCCGCGGCAGCCGAAGCCCCGAAAGAGAGCGAAAAAGGCAAGGAGACCGCAGGCGCCGAGTTCTTCGCCGTGATTTCGCCCGTGGCGGGCGAGAAGCTCGACACGCTGTTGCTCCAGCACTTGGGCGAACACTACAAGGCCGCCGAAGACAACAGCGACGTCGGCCTGGCGATTTTGTTGTATCTCTCCGTGCCGATCGTGCTGCTGGTCGTGATGTGGCTGATGTTTCGCCGCGCCCGCGATCAGTTCCTGGGCGGCGGCATCTTGTCGGGCTTCAACAAGAGCCCGGCCAAACGCTATGAAACCGGCAAACAGCGCATCACCTTCGAAGACGTGGCCGGCCTGGAAGGCGTGAAGCACGATTTGCAGGAAATCGTCGAGTTCCTGAAGGCCCCCGAGAAGTTTCAGCGCCTCGGCGGCCGCATTCCCAAGGGCACGCTGTTGATGGGCCCGCCGGGCACCGGCAAGACGCTGTTGGCCAAGGCGGTGGCCGGCGAGGCGGGCGTGCCGTTCTTTTCGATCAGCGGATCGGAATTCATTCAGATGTTCGTCGGCGTCGGCGCCAGCCGCGTGCGCGACATGTTCAAAACGGCCAAGGACGCCTCGCCCTGCATTTTGTTCATCGACGAAATCGACGCCGTCGGCCGCGTCCGCGGAGCGGGCCTGGGCGGCGGACACGACGAGCGCGAGCAGACGCTCAACCAGATTCTCAGCGAAATGGACGGCTTCAGCCCCAACGAGGCCGTGATCGTGCTGGCCGCCACCAACCGCCCCGACGTGCTCGATCCGGCGCTGTTGCGCCCCGGGCGCTTCGACCGCCACATCACCGTCGACCGCCCGAACCTCAAAGGGCGCGAGGCGATTTTCAAAGTCCATTGCCGCAACGTTCCGCTGGCCGACGACGTCGACATGCACCGCCTGGCCGGCGGCACCGTGGGGCTGACCGGCGCCGACATTCGCAACCTGGTCAACGAGGCCGCGCTGTGGGCCACGCGGCAGGGCAAAGACAAGGTCGACATGAGCGACTTCGAGATCGCCCGCGACAAGGTGCTGATGGGGCCGAAGCGCGAGGAGGTGCTGGTCGGCAAGGAGAAGTTGATGACCTCCTACCACGAGTCGGGCCACGCCTTGCTGGCCTGGCTGTTGCCGGGGGCCGATCGGCTGCACAAGGTGACGATCATTCCCCGCGGCCGCGCGCTGGGCGTGACGCAATTGCTGCCCGAAGAAGACCGCATGAACATCAGCGAAAGCGAACTGCACGCGCGGCTGGCGTTCATGATGGGCGGCCGCGCCGCGGAAAAGCTCGTGTTCGACGAATACAGCGCGGGCGCCGAGGACGACCTGAAGCGGGCCACGCAGTTGGCCCGGCGAATGGTCACGCACTGGGGCATGAGCGAGCGACTTGGACCGGTGGCCTATCGCACCAGCGAAGAGCATCCGTTCCTGGGCAAAGAGATCCAGGAGTATCGCGAGTTCAGCGAAGAGACGGCGCACGTGATCGACGAAGAGGTGGCCCGCATCCTGCACGAGGCCGCCGAACGAGCCCGCGTGTTGCTCTCCGACAACCGCGACAAGCTCGACAAGCTCGCCAATACCCTGGCCGAGCACGAAATCCTCGATGATCGCGAAATCGAGGGTCTGATCGGCCCCTCGCCCAATCGCGGGATTTCGTCCAACGGCAAGTTCGTCGTCGAAGCTTCGAAGCCGGCCGCGCCAGCCGCGGGCTAATCGCCCAGTCAGCCCCATGAGTTGATGCACGTCCATGTGTTGGGCGCCTGGGGCTTCGCCTTGGCGAAGCCCCAGAAATCGCCACGTCCCTCAACGGCGATTATCTCAACCAACCAGCCATTCCGCCGGAATCGGATCGGGATGCAGCCAGTTGCATCCCAGTCCTTCATACCAAGCCGCACTGGACCATTTCCAATCCGCCGCCCGCTCGACCAACTCCCGACGAACCGGATTGAGATGAAGATATTCGATCATCTTTAGCAACGTTGCCGGTTCGACGAGATTGCGATCGTATCCGCCTCCCGAAGTCCAAAAGCAGTGTTCGAAACGCTGCCCGCGGCGACGAGCGATCCTCTCTATCCATTCACTCTTGATCGAGCGAAGGTACGCTACCGCTTTGCGACCGACGGGCTCCTTGATCGCTTTGCGAATGTCGGACATCGAGTATCGATGTTGCCGCGGGCGGACGATCAGGTGTACGTGCTCGGGCATGAAGACATAGGCCCACACCTCGAAATCCAACCGCTTGCGGGAGTCATCGATGGCTTCTGCCAGCCAATTGCACGTGCGTTCGGCTCGCAAAAAAGGGAATCTTCGATAGCAACTGAAGGTCAGCGTGTGGGCATGGCCCGGCTCGTCGAAAGTTTTCCGTTTCATGGCGCTGCGCCGTTGACGGGTACCGAAGGCGCGCTGCAGCAACCCAGAAAACGACAACCTGGGTTGGGCTAGCTCGACTTGCTCTTCTTACCAAGCGGCGATCGGCAATTCCAGCCTGCGGGGCGGATTTCCTGGGGCTTCGCCAAGGCTCGGCCGCCAGCCACCCGGTGTGCCAAGAGACGTCAGTCACCGCACCAGCGGGCTTGAGAACTCAACCGCTCGCATTAGGCGCGGGTGGCTGGCGGCAGAACGAAGTGATGCCCCAGCGTTCTGGGGCTTCGCCAAGGCTCTGCCGCCAGCCACCCGATGTGCCAAGAGACTTCGGTCACCGCACCAGCGGGCTCAAGAACTCGAAGGCCCGCTGGGCGGCTTCGGGGGCCATGTGACTGTGGCGGCTGAGTTCGACGTGTACGCCGCCGGCGTAGCCGACTTCGGCGAGCGCGGCGAGCACGGGCGGAAAATCGATTTCCCCTTCGCCGAACATCAGGTGCTCGTGAACGCCGGCCCGCATGTCTTCGATGTGAATGTTGACCAACTGCGGGGCGAACTTGCGGATTTGGACCGCGATCGGCGTCTCGCCCTGACAGTGCAAGTGGCCGATGTCGAGCGTCAGGCACAGTTGCGGCCGCTCCAACCGCGCGCAAAGTTGTTCGAAGCGCAGCATCGTGTCGATCGCCATGCCGGGCTCGGGCTCGAAGCCGATCGTTACCTCGCGCTCGGACGCGTAATCGACGACCTCTCGCAAGCCCTCGACCAGCCGCTGGAAAACTTCCTCGTCGCCGACGTCGTCGCGAACCACGCCCGCCCACAGCGACACGCAATCGCTTCTCAATTGAGCGGCGGCGTCGATTGCCCGGCACAAGAACTCGACGCGCCGGCGCCGCCCGGCCGGATCGGCCGAAACAAGCGTCGGTTCATGCTTGACTCGCGGGTCGAGCAGAAACCGCGCGCCCGTTTCGATCACCGACCGCAGGCCCAGCCGGTCCAGCAATTGCTGCATCTGCTTGGCGTTGCGGTAGAAATCGGCCGCGTAAGGGTTCGAAGGGCCGTGGTCGAGCGTCAGCGCCACGCTGCGGTAGCCGATCTCGGCCAGCAGTTCGACCGCCTGATACGGATCGTGATGGGCGAAGCCGTTGGTGTTGTAGCCGAGCAGCATGCCGGGCCGAGACCTCTGCTTTTACGTCGAATACAGCCAGCGGTTGAGAAACATCATTGGCAAAAGCAGCAGAATAATCATGCCGCCGATCCACGGCCCGCGAACGCCCACGCAGACCATCGCGTCGAGAATGATCAGCGATCGCAGGCAATGCCTGACCGCCGCCTGCACGCGAAACGGCGCCGGATCGATCACCGCCAATAAGCAGCGCCAGCCGACCATCACCGCCATCAAAATCCAGAAAAACTGCCAGTTGCCCTTGGCTGCCTGAGCGAACCGCGGCACGCTGACCGGGTCGACGTCGAGCGTGAGAAACCCTGGGAACTTGCCCAGCAGCAAGATGCCGACGACGACCGTCGCCGTGCCTAGCGCCAAGCGAAAGCGGCTGCTTTGGCGGGCTTCGGTGCGGGCGAACCCGGTGACGCCGACAATATACAGGCCCAACCCGGCGGCCACGGCCAGGTGAATCGGCCGCCACGGCCCATCGGCCAGGCTCATTCCCAAGAGCACGTTGAGCGCGCGGCAGGCGCCCATCGCCAGCGGCGCCAGCGGCGTGCGTTTGAGCAGCCAATCGTAAGCCAGCACGGCCGCGGCCAGCGCCGTGGCGGTCAAGCCGCTGCGCGCGTCGGCCGTAAGCATGCCCGCCGCCCAAGCGGCCGCCACGCCGGCCAGCAGCATGCCGAAGCCGATTCGCCCCGCCAGCGCCAGCGAAATGCGGCCCGAGGGAATCGGCCGCCCGGGCCGCTCCTGGGCGTCGACTTCGCGGTCGAACACGTCGTTGAGCACCATCCCGGCCGTGTACAGCAGGCACGACGCGACCAGCAGCAACGCGAATTGAAGCTGCGGCTGGAGCGCTTCGTGCGTGAACAAAAAGCCCAGGAAGATGTCGGCCATTGCCGTGAACACGTTCGGCAGCCGAAACAGCTCCGTCAGCGCTCGCAGCCTGGAGCTTTTGGGCGCCGGCTCGATCTCCGACGTGTGAATCACAGGCGGCGGTTCTTGCGAGGGGTTCATCCGAGCTTGATTCCGGCCTTGGCCAGCGCGGCGTTGAGGTAATCGAACGCTTCGCGGGCGGCGGCGTCGGGATCGTCGATATAAGGGTAGAGTTCGACCGTGATCCAGCCGTCGTAGCCTGTCTTGGCGATTGTCGCCAGCGTGGCCTCGAAGTCGATCGCCCCGCGGCCCGGCACCAGATGCTGATGGATGCGCGTCTTGGCGATGTCTTCGAAGTGGTAATGCCGCGTGTAGGGCGCCATTCGCTCGACCCAGTCTTGCGGGTCTTCGCCGACGCAAAAGGCGTGGCCGATGTCGAAGTTCAGCCCCACCCAGGGCGACTTGATTCGATCGACGAAGGCCAAAAACTGCTCGAAGCGTTCGATCATCAAGCCCGGCTCGGGCTCGATCAGCAGCCCGACGCCTAGCTTCTCGGCGACTTCGACGCAGGGCATGATCTCGTCGTAAAAGATCTTTGCCGCGGCGTCCCACGATTGCCCCGGGGCCAGCGGGCCGCCCGGCTCGGTTTGCAAGTTCTTGGCCCCGATCTCCCTGGCCAGATGCAAGGCCCGCTTGGTGTGCTCGCGGCGAATGGCCCGGTAGTTCGGATCGGGCTCGATCCACGAGGGATGCCAGTAGGGCTGCCGCGGATCGGCCACGGCGTTCATCATGAAGCCGTTGACGTTCGAAACGCCCAGGTTATGCCGTTTGAGGCAATCCTTGATCGCTTCGCGGCGCTCGGGCAACAAACCGGCTGGCCAGGCGTGCGGCACGTCGGCCAGGACTTCCAAACCGGAATAACCGATCGCGGCGATCCGGCCGATCGTCTCCTCGATCGAGAATTTCATGTACGCGTTGGAACTGAACGCAAGCTTCATCGGGCGTTTCTCTCGCCGGGGCGGCGGCTGCGGGCGGGGGGCAAACCATCCAGTTTAGCGGCCCGCCGCGAGCGGCGAAACTGCGGAACCCGGGTGGCCGACGGCAGGGGTGGCTGGCGGCAGGGGGTAGCTGGCGGCAGGGGGTGGCTGGCGCTAGGGGGTGGCTGGCGCTAGGGGGTGACTGGCGCTAGGGGGTGACTGGCGCTAGGGGGTGACTGGCGGCAGAGGGTGGCTGGCGGCAGAGCGAAGCGATGCCCCAGCGACCTGGGGCTGCGCCCGACCCTACGAAGCTACGAAGTATCTCACTGCCGTCTGGAATCCATGTTGGCCTTGCTCAGGTCTTCGCGCTGCATGGGGTCGCCGGCGTGGACGATGGTTCGGCCGGTCGGAGGGCGCAAGCGGGTCAATTGCCGCTCGGCCGGATGGGCCGCGAACCACTCGCGCGCGGCCGCTCGCCCGAAGTTCCAGGCATCGATGCCGACAGCCGGCTGCCGGACGGTCAGGTTCTCGTCGATGATCGACGACAGCCGGGCCACCGCCGTGTCGCAATAGCGGCACTGCCGGGCGGCCTCGGCCAGATGGCAAGCCTCTTGTTCCAAGAGCGGCAGCAAGAACGCGGCCCGGTTGGGCGTGTAGCGATTCATCGCGCCGGCGGCGATGGCGTCGAATCGCTCGGGCTCGCGCTCGGGCAACTGGCGATCGCCGAGCAAGTCCAGCAGCTTTTGCTGCTCGGCCGGGCTGCCGAAATCGGCGATCAAGGCCGCGGCCGCCGAGCGGTCGCTGACCGCGGCCCGCAGTCGATCGAGCCCGTCGGCTGCCGCGAGTGTCGCCGCCGGCGCCAGCGGATCGTCAACGTTGTCGATCAGACGCTGCGCCACCGGCAAGGCGAACGGCTTCGCTCGCTCGACGTATTCGACCAGCGCTCGCTCGACGTCGTCGTCGCCGCGGGCGGCCTTCAGGCGCCGGATCAAGGCGTCGTAATCCGGGATCGCTGCGCCGTCCAGGCGCGGCTGCCACCAGCCGAGCAACTCCTTCCAGACATCGGCCGCAGGACGGGGGCGGGGCAGATAGGTGCGCAGATTGCGCTCTTGTAGCCGGATCGCCCCGCCGAATTTGAACGAATACATCTCCTCCAGCGCCCGCTCGACCGGCCAGCGGTCGTATTCCAAGCGGAACAAGGCCGAGATGGTTCCGGTGCGATGGCGTCCCCCTTGGCAATGCACGGCAACCGGCAAATTCGCCGGGTCGTCGAACAGCCGAAAGAACTCTTCGAACTGCCAGGGCGTGAGCCAGGGCCAGCTCTGTTCTTCGCCCATCGCCCATTGCAGCGGCCGGGCGCCCAGTCCGGCGACGTATTCCGTCTCGCGCTGCCCGTCGGGCTTGCCCGGATCGAAGCAGCCGCGGTACAGCCGGAAGTCGTAAAGCTGCAAGCTGAGCACCGTGCGCACGCCGCGATGCTCGACCAGATAGCGAAGCCCGAACTCGGTCGGCTGCCCGCTACGATACAGCACGCCTTCGCGCACGGCCTGATAGCGTTTGATCTGATAGTGCCAGAAGGCGAAATAGGCGCCGATACAGCCCGCCGCCGCCAGCAGGCCGTACGCGACGCGAGGTCCCGTGCGTCTCTGCTTCGGCAGGCGTTCGGCCGGCCCGCAGGAAGATGTCATTGCAAGTCCGTTTGCGTAAAGGGGGTAACCGCCGCGGACCTTACCACAAGGGCGCTGCAAGGGTCAACGCAAGGTTTCGCAGGTCGGAAGTCGGAGGTCGGCGAAGGCGGCATAAATAGCCGATAATTCAACTAATCGGACCCGTTGTCCGATTCCAGCCACGGATCGGCGGCGTTTTCAACGAACACCAGACACCCCGGAACGTTGCGAATTTCGAAGACGGGCGAGGGCGCCCGTCCCTCCCTTCACGAGCGAAGGAATTTCGAATACGGGCGAGGGCGCCCGTCCCTCCCTTCACGAGCGAAGGTTCCCGACTTCCGACTTCCGACTGCCGATCTCCCCCCCAAACTCCCCTTGACCCCCAACCCGGAAGTCACGAAACTCGGCCCGCCATGCGCCTGCTCACTCGCTACGTGCTCTGGGAACTGCTCAAAATCTTCTCCGTCGCTTTGACGGCGCTGACGGTGATGTTGCTGATCGTCGGCCTGGTCAAAAAAGCCAGCGAAGAAGGGCTCGGCCCGCAGCAATGGCTGATGCTGATCCCTTACATCCTGCCCGACATGATGCGATACACGATTCCGGCGACGATCTTGTTCGCCGCGTCGAGCGTTTATGGCCGGATGTCGGGCTCGAACGAAGTGGTGGCCATCAAATCGCTCGGCATCAGTCCGATGGCCGTGCTCTGGCCGTGCTTCATCCTGGCGTTCATGCTCAGCTTGCTCACGGTTTGGCTCAACGACGTGGCCGTCACCTGGGGCATGGCGGGCGTGCAGCGGGTGGTCATCGAATCGATCGAAGAGATCGTCTACAGCAAGCTCCGCACCGAGCGTTCTTACACCAACCGCAATCTGTCGATCATGGTCCGCTCGGTCGAAGGGCGGCGGCTGATCCATCCGACCTTCACTTTCTCGGCGAGTGACGGCAAGCCGCCGCTGACGATCACCGCCCGGGAAGCCGAACTGCGCAGCGACGGCGAGGTGCTGCGGATCGTCTGGCGACACGCCATGATCGAGGCCCAGGGCCAAGGCAACTTCGTTTTCGACGAATTCGCCCGCGAAATTCCGCTCTCCGACATCAGTCGCAACGGCGACAACTCGCGCATCCCGACGCGCGTGCCCTTGAGCCTAATCCCGTCGGAAAAGGCCCGCGTTCGCGAAGAGCTCGACTCTTACCGCCGCCACCGGGCGGCCGAGTTCGCCTTGCCGATGATCACCGGCGAGTTCGAGACCTTCGACTGCCAAGACTGGCAACAGGAAGCGAACACGATCCAGGACATGTGGAACCACCTCTACCGGCTCGACACCGAGCCGCCGCGGCGCTGGTCGGCGGGGTTCAGTTGCCTGTGTTTCGCCTTGGTCGGCGCGCCGATGGCGATCTGGCGGCGAAACGCCGACTTCCTGACCAGCTTCTTTCTCTGCTTTGCCCCGATCTTGGCCGTGTACTACCCACTGTTGGTGTTCGGCGTCGAGCAAGCCAAGAGCGGCGCGCTCGACGCCAACATCGTCTGGCTGGGCAACGCAGTGCTGGCCCTCTGTGGCTATTGGATGCTGCAACGGAAGGTGATCCGGTATTGAGATAGTAGGCAGCATGTCTTGCCCTGGCTGCGGGCTTGGTGGTACACTTCGCGACCCGATGCGACGGATGAGCGGGGGGCGACAGCCTCCCGGTGACGCCAGGGCGCATGTTCGCCCCCGTTAAGACCCGGAGGCTGACGCCCCCGGCTCGCCGTGCCGGCGGACGCGACAAGGAGGTCGCCAGTCTTGCTTTCCAAGTGGCCCATCCGGAATAAACTGCTCATCGGCCTCGCGCTGTTGCTGGTGATCGTCGGCGCCTTGAGTTGGGGCGGCATTTACGGGCTCTACGCCTATCGCAGCCTGGTCCGCAGCCTCAGCCGCCGCGTGCCCGAACTGCCCAAGGCCAACCGGCTGATTCAGAGCGTCAGCGACCTCCGCGTGGCCTTGAGCGACGACACGCCGCAACTGCCGGGCGAGGCCCTGCGCGATTCGCCGCGAGAACATTGGAGCCGGACGGCGTTTCAGGCCAAACTCGAAACCGTTCAGGACAATTTCCAACGATATCGCGACCAATTGGAGTTGAATCCCGACCGCGGGGGCATCAGCGACAGCTACCAGGAACGCGAAACCGTTCGCGAGATCGAGCGGGCCCTGAGGCGGATCAAGGCCGCCGAACAGCAGGGCGACTGGGTGCTGGGCGGCGTCAACGTCGGCAAGCTGCAAGTCGAACTCGACGAGTTGCAGCGGCTGACCTCCGAACTGCCCGATTATTTGTACGACAACATCAACGATTTCACGGTCGAAGCCCGCGATCAGTACCGCACGCTGTTGATTCTGAGCTGGGCCACCAGCATCTCGGCCGGACTGCTGTTGGCGCTGTTCGTCAAGCTCTGCTATCAGTGGGTGTTCCGGCCGCTGCGGGTGTTGATCAGCGGCTCGCGAAAAGTCGCGGCGGGCCAGTTCAATTATCGGATCGCCCTGGAAACGAACGACGAAATGGCCGAACTGGCCGGGGCCATGAACGACATGACCCAGCGCTTTCAGGCGATCCGCGACGATCTGGACCGCCAGGTGCAAGAGCGCACCAAGCAGGTCGTGCGCAGCGAGCAGTTGGCCAGCGTCGGCTTTCTGGCGGCCGGCGTGGCCCACGAGATCAACAACCCGCTGGCCTCGATCGCGATGTGCGCCGAGTCGCTGGAAAGCCGCGTCCGCACGCTGCTTTCCGACGACAATCCCGATCAGCGCGTGATCGGCAACTATCTGCGGATGATCCAGAACGAAGCCTTCCGCTGCAAGGAAATCACCGAGCGGCTCTTGGATTTCTCGCGGATCGGCGACGTCAAACGGCAGCCCGCCGACCTGGGCGAACTGGTCCAGGGCGTGATCGAGATGATCGGCCATCTGGGCAAATACCAGGAAAAGCACGTCGAGTTCACGGTCCGCGATCCGGTGATCGTCGCCTGCAACCCGCAAGAGTTGAAGCAGGTCGTGTTGAACCTGCTGGTCAACGGACTCGACGCACTCGATCAGGGCGGCACGGTGAAGGTCGAGTTGCGCCGCACCGCGAGCGAAGCCGAGCTGCTGGTGACCGACAACGGCTGCGGCATGACGGACGAGGTGATGAAGCACCTGTTCGAGCCGTTCTTCACGCGGCGCCGAGGCGGCCAGGGTACGGGCCTGGGGCTGTCGATCGTGTACCGCATCGTGGCCGATCACGAAGGCGCCATCGAAGTTCATAGCGAAGGGCCTAACCGCGGGTCGCAGTTCCGCGTGCGGTTGCCGCTGGCCGCCCGTCAGCAACGGGCCCGAAACGATGTAGAAGCGGCATCCTGGCCGCTTAAAGGAACGCGGCAGGGATGCCGCGTCTACAATGAAGGAGAAGCAACATCGCTACCAAGCCGCATAAACGTCTGAAGCTGTTGTTCGCCGACGACGAACGCTCGTTGCAGGAACTGATGAGCCTGGAACTGCCGCGGATGGGCCACGAAGTGACCGTTTGCCCCGACGGCGCCGTGGCCGTCGCAGCGCTCGAGCGCAATACCTACGACTGCATCCTGGTCGATCTCGACATGCCGAAGCTGTCGGGCATCGAAGTCATCGCCCGGGCCAAGCAGCTTTCGCCCGATACCGAAGCAGTGGTGCTGACGGGCAAATCGTCGCTGGAGACGGCCATCGGCGCCTTGCGGCAAGGGGCCTTCGATTACCTCACCAAGCCCTGCAAGCTGGTCGAACTCGAAGCCTTGCTCGTCCGCGTGGCCGATAAGCGCGAACTGACCAACAAATACCGCGCGCTCAAGCGGCAGGTCGAACGGCTCGAAGGCGGCTCGAAGCTGATCGGCGACTCGCCGGGCATGGTCCAGGTGCGGACGCTGATCTCGAAAGTCGCCCCCACGGGTTCGACCGTGCTGATTCGCGGCGAAACCGGCTCGGGCAAGGAACTGGCGGCCCGCGCCGTCCACGACCAGAGCCCGCGGGCCGATATGCCCTACGTGGCCATCAACTGCGGCGCCCTGCCCGAAAGCCTGATCGAAAGCGAATTGTTCGGGCATCGCAAGGGCTCGTTCACCGGGGCCGACGAGCATCGCGTCGGCTTGTTCGAGGTGGCCGACGGCGGCACGCTGTTTCTCGACGAAATCGGCGAACTGCCCAAGGCGATGCAAGCCAAGCTGCTGCGCGTGCTGGAGAGCGGCGAGATTCGCCGCGTGGGCGACAACGAGTCGTTCACCGTCGACGTCCGCGTGGTCTGCGCCACGCACCGCGATCTCGAAGAAATGTCGGCCGAGGGCGACTTTCGCGAAGACCTGATGTTCCGCATCAACACCTTCGAGATTCACCTGCCGCCCTTGCGCGACCGGGTCGAGGACGTTCCCTTGTTGGCCCGGCACCTACTCGGCCGCTTCCGGCCGCACGCCAAGCCGAATGATGAATTGTTCGCCCCGGATGCGATCGCCGCCTTGGAACAGCACTGCTGGCCGGGCAACGTGCGCGAACTGGCCAACGTGATCGAGCACGCGGCCATCCTGTGCGACGAAGGTCCGATTACCGCCGCCCATCTGCCCGGCAATTTCACCCATCGCCGGTTGCGCGGCCCGCACTTCAAAATGGTCGGCGCCATGACCTTGCGCGAGATCGAGTTGCAAGCCATCCAGCAAGCCCTCGATCGCCACAGCGGCAACAAGCCCAAAGCCGCCGAAGAGTTGGGCGTGAGCCTCAAGACGCTGTATAATAAATTGAGCCAGTTCAGCCAGTTGGAGCAATCGGCGTAAACACGGTAGGGCAGGCATTCTTGCCAAGCGGTAGGGCAGGCATTCTTGCCTGCCTCGTTGGCGGACCTGTCGCGATCCGAATCCATTTGTCTCACGCGGAGACGCGGAGTTGAAGGAGCGAGCGGCATGACACTCAAACTTCGGTACTTGTTCGCCGGGGTTGCGGCCTGCAGTCTCTCGATGCCCGCAGGCGCAGGCCCGGCGGAAAGGTATCTGGGGAAGTCGTCGAGCGGACAAGCGGCGTCAGAAAAAGCCGTGATCGAGGCGAGATTCCAAGCCTGGCTCCGCGACCCGGTGCGGTTGACCATCGACCGCAAAGGCACGATCCGCAACGGCGCCGGGCGGCCGGTCGGATGGTGGGGAGTCGACGGCCCTGGGTTGCTCTTCGAATGCGACGACGCCATCGGGCCGAACGGATACCTCTGGGGCATCGACGGCGAGCCTTGCTCCCCGTCGCCTATGCGATAGGCCATTCAACTGTCGCCGGAACGTTGGTTTCGTTCTTGTAGTTCACGGCGCAAGCGTTCGATCTCGGCGTCTTTGGCTTCGAGGGCTGCTTCAGCGTCATTCGCCTTGCGCTCGGCTGCCAACCGTCCTTCTACGGCTTCCAATCGCGCGCGCTCGGCTTCGAACCGCTGCCGCTCGGCTTCCAATCGCGCGCGTTCGGCTTCGAACCGCTGCCGCTCGGCTTCCAATCGCGCGAGCTCGGCTTCATCCCAGCCTTCCATCGCCGTCGGCAGCCAGTGCTTTTCCTGCGGATCGTAGAAGCGCAACTCGCGGCCGTGCGACTCCAGATGCACCCCGGCGGCCTCGCTTGGCAATCGTCCGTCGACGGGTTCGATCGGCAGGTACTTGCCGCCGCTCAGTCGATAACCGACCAACCGAGGTTTCAAGTATTCGCCATAAGGATCGAACAGGAAATACTCGCGCACGCCGAGCACGTCGCGATAAAGTGCGAACTTGTCCTTCGTGTCCTCTCTCTTCGTCGAGTGGCTGGTGACTTCGATCACCAGATCGGGCGCCCGGCCCTCTTCTTCCCAGACGCGGTACGAGCGGCGGTCCTTGTCGCGGTCGGCCCCGCGGACGACGAACACGTCGGGCGCCACGCATTGGGCCGGCTCGCCGCGGACGTAGTAGAGAAACATATTGCCCGAGACGTAGGTCTGCGGATCGTCCGAAAACCAGCGCTGGAGGAGTTGCACCGAACCCAGCAGCACGTCGCGGTGGATCGGAGTCTCTGCCACAGGACGCCCGTCCCCATCGGGATAATCGACCTCATCCGGCGGTAGGCCCGCGGAGGTCGGCGGAATGTGAGGCGTGGTCGACATCGTTCGAACTCCCGGCGGTCGAGGGCAAGGCTGCCCCGTGGTCGCTCGATATCTCCAGTTTACGCCGGGAAGAGAGGAGTGTCCACGCCGTCCCTCATGCAACATTGATGCCATTTGAGAGCACGCTCGCTACCACCAGCTAAAGAGATCGTCCTGCTTTTTTCGGCGCATTTCGCTCCTTTTGATGCGGGAAATCGTCGCCGGGATCTCCCTGTCCTTGCCCCTGCATCGGATTACGCGTTCCTCTTCTCCGTTCCGGATGGTTCCGAGTTGCGGATTTCGTTCGCATCTGATCGTTCTCGATGCAACTTGACTTGCCGGCAACAGCGTCTGCCGCAGCCGGAACAGAGAAGAGGAACCCGTAATGGCGCCGGCTTGACGTCTTGCCTCGTCCTCCAGAAAGCAGGACGATCTCTGAAGCTGGTGGCAAACAAGCTTTTCGCAAGCTCACGCGGGACAGGTTCTCCGTGATAACGCGGCAAACGGTATCACTGCCCAATCACGCCCGCGATAAAAACTCGCCCGTCCGCGTGTCGACCTTGATCGTTTCGCCCTGGCCCATGTATTCGGGCACATGAATCACGAAGCCCGTTTCGAGCGTGGCGGGCTTGGTGCGGCCGGTGGCGGAATTGCCTTTGACGTATGGATCGCACTCGGTGATCTGCAAGGCCACCGTCTGCGGAATGTCGATGCCGACGCACTCGTCGTTGTAGATCAAGGCCTGCACGCCTTCCAACTCGGCCGTCAGGTAGTTGGCTTCGTCGGTCAGGTCTTCCAGAGGCAGCGAATATTGATTGAAATCGGTCTGGTCGAGAAAATGCATGTGCGTGGCGTCGGCGTACATGTACTTGATCGGCCGCTTCTGAAAGTCGGCCTCGGCCAGCGATTCGCCGCCGCGCAGCGTGATGTCGACCTTCTGCTTGGTGATCAGGTTGCGCGAACGGTACTTGTAGTACGTCGCCGCGCCGCGGGCGGTCGGGCTTTGCACCGAGACGTTCTCGATGATGCACGGCGACGCGTTGTAGTTCACGATCATTCCGCGTTTGATGTCTTTGGCGATCATCTTACAACAGCGTCCCCGCCTGGGGATCGACTCCCACTCCGTCGGTTAGTTTCACCAGCGTCTCCAGCGCCATCAGCAGCGCGCTGGGGTCGAACACTTCGTCCCCTTCGTCGTCGGGCGCCGCGTCGACCATCTCTTCGAAGTGCATGACCTCGAAGCGGGCGTCGCAGCGCCGCAATTTGGCGAGCTTGTCGGCGTAGCCCGACTCGCCGCGCAGCTCCTTCGTCAACTCCTCGACCTGCAACAGCACTTCGTCGCCGCTGAGGTAATCGATTTCCAGCGCCGAATGGTCCTCGGGCGAAACGATGTTCAAGGCCTCGATGCGGCCTTCGGCGTCGGCCGCCGGTTCGGTCAACTGGAACTGGCCGAGCCCTTCGAACGCCGCTTCGACGTCGCTGAGCAGAGGCCGCTTGCGAGATTGAAACAGCACGAAGTACGTTTCGCGCCACTCGTACCGGTCGTCGCTGGACATGGCATGTTTCCGTGCAGTTTAGGAACGGGCGATGAATACCTTCCGCAACTCGTTTCGCCCTCGCCTAACCTCTCCCAGAGGGAGAGGAATCAAAATCTATTCCCAGTGTTCTTCTTCTTCCGGAGGCGCCCCGCCGGCCCACTCTTCCAAGGCTTCGAGCAGCATGTCGCGCTCCTGCTGGGTGGCCCAGACGACCTCGCCCTGCTCGAGGCGGACTTCGTAATAGCCTTCGCGCTGGCAATCTTCCTCGCCGCAAAAGTGGGGCGTCGCCGCGACCCAGATCACTCGATACAAGGGGACGTGCTTATCGTCGACCAACACGAAAACCGACATGACTCGCTACCTTCGAAACAGATTCAAGCGGACGTTCCCAACTCGGCGCTGCGCCGCGCGGCGGCCTCGACCGCGGCCATCAGGGCCGCGCGCAAGCCGCCGGCCTCCAATGCCTGCAGCCCCGCGATCGTCGTTCCGCCGGGACTGGCCACGCGGTCCTTGAGTACGGCCGGGTGCTCGCCGGTAGCCAGCACCATTTCTGCGGCGCCGCGCACCGTTTGCGCTGCCAATTGCAAGGCCAGATCGCGCGGCAGACCCATTCGCACGCCGCCGTCGCTCAAGGCCTCGATCACTATATAGACGAAGGCCGGCCCCGAACCCGACAGGCCGGTCACGGCGTCGAGCAGCTTTTCGGGCGCCTCGCAGGCTCGGCCGACGGCCGAGAGCAACCGGCCGACCAGTTCGCCGTCGGCCGCGGCAGCCCCTGGCCCCAGGCTATAGACGCTGGCGCCTTGGCCGATCAGGCAAGGCGTGTTCGGCATCACGCGGACGAGCCTTGGACCCGGCCCCAGGCCCTTGGCCAAGGCCCCCAAGGTGATCCCCGCCGCCACCGAGACGACCAGGTGCTTTTCAGAGACGCGGCCGCGCAGCTCGGCCAGCACCTCGGCCATTTGCTGCGGCTTGACCGCCAGAAACAGGCATTCCGAATCGGCGGCGACCTGGGCGTTGTCGATCGTCGTTTTGGCCCCGGTCTGGCGAGCGAACTCCTCGGCCGCCGCCGGCAAAGGGTCGCTGGCGATCATTTGTTCGGGCCGCGCCAGACCTTGCGCAACAAACCCTCGGGCCAGTGCGGTGGCCATCCGGCCGGCGCCGATGAAGCCTAGACGGGGGGATGCAGCCATGAATCCTTGAAAAAGTGTTCCGGAATTGAATTTCCCCCCATGCTATGCCAAACGGCCCGTGCAGGCAATGACCGCCGGGCGGCTGCAAGGGTTTAGGCTGACTGAGACTCGGGAAAAAAACGGTCTGGACCCGGAATTGCGTTTCTGCGACACTCCGCCCTCGAAGCTAAACTTGGCGCCTGGCGCACGACGATGATCGGCAAGGAATGCCTTATGACAACCGCCGCCTCGCACTGCCCGTTTCGGTTCAGCCGAGCCGCGATTTGTGCGTCGGTCGCCGCGTTCGTGTTGCTGGCTTCAAGCGGCTGCGGCGGGAACGGCAAGCTATTTGGCCGCCGGGAAAAAGAGCCGCCCAAGACCGTGAGCGAATGGCTGAAACAGGAGCGGCCCCAGTAACCGTCATGCAGGCTCTCTCTGGCAAACGACGGCGGATTCTTGCAGCGGCCTTGATGCTGGGGCTCGTCTGCGGCTGCCAGTCGTCGCCTTTCAAGAGCGACGGCTTGAACAAGCGCCAGGCCGCCGAATTTCAGAAAAAGGTTTCGACCGACCCCTTCCCCACCGCTCAGCAGAGCGGCCTGCTGGGCAGCGGCTGAGTTTGCAATTCTCGTGCAGCTATCGGCGGATCTCGTCGCGATTCTTGCTCCACGAATTCGCGTCTGTTAGTTTGCTTCGGTCTGGTACGGTGCAGTTCTGAAACGCCGAAGCTCTCCCGCGCTTGCACGCCGAGTCCGCTCGGCAAATGACGCTCGATGCCGCAGAAAAAAGATCGCCGGGGATATAGGGCCGCTCCGCTTTCGCTTCGCAACCACACGGCATGAAGCCGAATTTCGTCCACCGGCTAACTTTAGTGTAATCCTTAAAATAAGCGGCGTCAAGCACTTGCGCTCCTCGGCCGCGAAAGCAACTCTCGCCGCTTGGGGCGCCTTCTGGCGGCCTGCACAAAGGGTCGATGAACTCGCTTTTGCCAAAACACGAAATCGTGCTGCTCGGCGCCGGCCATACGAACAGCCACGTGCTGCGGATGTGGCGGATGGCGCCGATCGCCGGCGCACGGCTGAGTTGCGTCTCGAACTTTTCGACGGCTACCTACTCGGGCATGCTGCCCGGCACGCTGGCCGGGCTTTATCCTCCCGAGCGAATGCAGATCGACTTGGTGCGGCTTTGCGAGTCGGCCGGAGTGCGGTTTATCAAAGCCGAGGTCGCGGGGCTCGACGTCGCCGGTCGAAAGCTGCTGTTCGACGATCGACCGCCGCTGCCGTTCGACGCGCTTTCGATCGGCATCGGTTCCGTGCCCCATCCCGACGGCGCCGCGCTCGATGATCCCGCCCGGCTGCCGATCAAGCCGATGCAAACCTTTCTGGCGCGGCTCGACGCCCGGCTGAGCGAGTTGCGCGCGGCGGCGGCGGGGGCTGGCCGGCCGCTGCGGATGGCGATTGTCGGCGGCGGGGCGGGCGGCATGGAAATCTGCTTCTGCCTGCCGTTTCACTTGCGAAAATTCTGGCCCGAGCTGGCGTTCGAGCTGTGCCTCGTCAGCCGGCAAGACGAAGTGCCGCAAGGCGCGCCGGCCAATGTGGCGGCGCTCGCGAAGCGCGAGCTGGAGGCCCGCGGCGTGCAATTGCTCGTGAACAAATCCGTGGTGCGCGCGGCCGGCGGCCAATTGGAATTCGACGACGGCCAGCGGCAAAGCGTCGATCTGGCGATTTGGGCGACCAACGCCGTGGGGCCGGGCTTGCTCGGGCGACTCGGCTTGCCGACCGACGAGCAGGGATTTTTGCTCTCGCGGCCCACGTTGCAAACCACGGCCGACGCGCCGATTTTCGTCGTGGGCGATTCGGGCACGTGTCGCGAGCGCCCGACGCCGAAGGCCGGCGTCTATGCCGTGCGCCAGGGGCCCATTCTGTGGGAAAACTTGCAGCGCACGCTGCGCGGCGAACCGCTCGTGGAATATCGGCCGCAAAGCGGCTTTCTCTCGCTGTTGGCCACCGGCGACCGCAAGGCGATCTTGAGTTACAAGGGCTTTGCCGCGCACGCCGGCTGGTGCTGGACGCTGAAGAACTACATCGACGGCCGCTTCATGGACATGTACCAGGACTACTCGCCCATGACGCCGCCCGCCGAGACGCCTACAATCGCGACACAAATGCGCTGCGCCGGCTGCGGCGGCAAGGTCGGCGGCACGATTCTTTCGAAGGCGCTTGCGAGGCTCGAGATTCCGCGATCCGAACACGTGCTGCTCGGCCTCGAACAGCCCGACGACGCCGCCATCGTGCAGCCGCCGGGCGGACGGCCGGTCGTGGCCACGGTCGATTTTTTCACGGCCTTTCTCGACGATCCGTACCTCGTCGGCCGCGTCGCCGCGCTGAATACAATGTCCGACGCGTTTGCCATGGGCGCGGCGCCGCTGGCGGCGATGGCCATCGCCACGCTCCCGCTCGGCCCGCCGCAAGCGCAAGAGCAACTGCTCTACGAACTGTTGGCCGGCGCCTTGCGCGAATTTCGCCAGGCCGGCGCCACGCTCGTCGGCGGGCATACGATCGAAGGGCCGGCGACGACGATCGGCTTTTCGCTGTTGGCCGATTCCGCCGGCGAGGCGCCGCGTTTGAAGGCCGGCTTGCGCGCCGGCGACCGGCTGGTGCTCACCAAGCCGCTGGGAAGCGGCATTTTGCTGGCCGCCCAGATGCAAGCCCGCTGCCGCGCTGCGTGGATGGACGCGCTGGTTCCCGTCCTGTTGGCCAGCAACGAGCGCGCGGCCGAGATCGCCCGGCAGTTCGACGCTTCCGCCATCACCGACGTGACCGGCTTCGGCCTGGCCGGACACCTGTTGGAAATGCTGCGGGCCAGCGACGCGGCGGCCGAAGTGCGGCTGGCCGATTTGCCGTTGTTGGCCGGCGTCGCCGAATTGACAACCGAAGGCGTCGAAAGCACGCTCGCGCCGGCCAATCGTAGCGTCGAAAGCGAGATTGAAAATCGCCTCGCCGGCCAGACGCACGCCGGCGGGCCGCTCTCGGCCGCTTACGCCGGGCTGTTCGACCCGCAAACTTCGGGCGGATTGCTGTTCGGCGTGAGGGCGGAGCAAGTCGAAGCATTGATCGCGAAGCTGCGCGAAGCGGGCGACATTCCCGCGGCGATTATCGGCGAAGTCGAGCCGCACGAATTCGACCGGCCGCGATTGCGGGTCGTTTGAGCCAGGCGGCGAATCATGCTTGCCGGATGCATCAGGCAAGGCTAGCCTGAAATGGGTTCCCGTCCGCCGGAACGACGGGAGTGCGATTGACGTTCTAAGAGGTTCCTCGTCATCCACAGGAGGGCGTCATGATTCAAAGCGTTTTCAGCGCCGTGCGAGTTCTGCTTGGCGCGTCTTTTGTAGCTCTGATCGCATTGGACGCCTCGCAGGCTGAACCGCCGCCGGAAGATCCCTCGGTCACGACATTACGTCTCGAACAAGCGTTGGCGCGGCCGGTAACGGAGTCGTTTGTCAACACGCCCTTGGAGAAAGTTGTAACCGCCCTGTCAAAGAAAATGGGCGAACCTATTTTGATCGATCGGGCGTCGCTGGCCGATACGGAAATTACCGTAAGCAGCCCGGTGAATGCAGCGCTGTATGACGTGCGTTTTGAGTCCGCGCTCTCGTTGGTCACCGAGCCTCTCGGGCTGGCATGGGCGGTGCGGAATGACGTCGTAATGATTGCCGGTCCGTCGTGTTCTCCCTTGGAAGAAACGCGTTTTTACCCCATCGCCAAGCTGACGAAGGCGATCGGCGGGGCGCAGAGCCAACAGCGCTTGCGGCGTTTGGTCATCGAGCACGTGCGGCCGATCGCCTGGGACGAACACGGCGGCGCATCGTGGTTGAAGCTGTTGCCCAACATCCTGGTCGCCTCGATGCCTGCGCGAGGACATGCCGAGTTGTTGCAATTCTTGTCTGAACTAGAGCAAGCCCTGGGTCTCGAGCCCAGGCGCCCGACCGATTCGAAATCGGAACAGGCCATCCAGAAGGCGCTAGATGCGGATGCTCAGCTTCGTTTTGAGCAAACGCCGCTGACTGCCGCGATCCGGCAGATTGCAGAGCAGTACGAGGTTTCCGTCGTTGCCGACGAGGAAGTCCTCGCTGAGGAAGGTTTCCCGCCGGACGCGCCGATCACGGCCGTCTTGGAAAACGTCAAACTGGGCGCCGCCCTAAATGACCTGCTTTCGAAATTGGACCTGGCGTGGACCACCCGGCACGAAGCGATCTGGATCACGACCAAAACCGAACTAGAAAACTCGCTCGTGCGCAGGTTTTATCCTGTCGACGATTTGACTTCTCGCAACAAGCCTGGCGCCATCGGAGCGCAAAGTCTGCTGAACCTGTTGAGGGAAACCGTTACGCCAACGAGTTGGCACGAAGTCGGCGGCCCGGGCTCCATCGGTCTCGTAGGTTCGAAGCTGTTAATCGTAGAGCAAACGCGCGGAAGCCATCAGGAATTGGGACTGCAATTAGATCGGCTGCGCCAGGCGCTCAAGCTCGGGCTCGCCGAAGCGAAGCAAAACGCCGAGTCCGTTCAATCGGGCAAAGAAGAATTGTGTCGGCAGATTTATCGAGTCGAGGGCGTGTCCGCAGAGGACGTAGCGACCGCGATTCAGGAATTTGTCGCCCCCGAAAGTTGGACCGATCGAGGAGGACGAGGGGCGATCGCCGCCATCCGGGCCAATACGCCTTTGCCGACCAGGAGCGACATCCTTGTCGTGCGTCAAACCGACGCCGTCCATCAACAAATTGCCGAGTTCCTGCAAGAATTAGAATTAGGAGTGGCCCCGCAGACGCGGAAGGCTCCCATGTCAGGCAGCGGCTTTTTTTGACGCTGAAACAGAGGCGACCGCGATTGCGGGTTGTTTGAGCCGCGTTGTCGAATTCGCTTAGGGCCGGTCTTCGACTCCGTTTGCCGCCAGTTCAAGAGATCGTCCCGCTTTTTGGAGGACGAGGCAAGACGTCAAGCCGTTGCAATTACGGGTTCCTCTTCTCTGTTCCGGCCGCGGCAGACTCTGTTGCCGGCAAGTCAAGCTGCATCGAGAACAATCACATGCGAACGAAATCCGCAACTCAGAACCATCCGGAACAGAGAAGAGGAACCCGTAATCCGATGCAGCGACAAGGCGCCAAAATTCCGGACGTTTCTTGGTGGCAAGTTTCCGCCCGGCCGTGCAATAATACAAACACGGCGGCCGGGCTTGGCCCGACATTTCTTGCTGAGCTTCTTCGCCCGGTCGCCAGGGCAATGCTCCAGTCGATGCAGGCGCCCGAGATCTTGCGGAAAAGTCGTACCATGGCTCAGCAGCCGCCCGCCGCCGAAGCCTCGACGAAACGCTACGATGTGGAAATGATTCGCGATTTCCTCGATCAGCTCCGCTTGGAAGTCCGTCTGCGAATGCTCGAAAACACCGAAGAGCCGGGTGAGAAGCATCCGGAACTGCTGGCCGAATTGCTCAAGAAATGGCAATAACCGAAACTCGCACTTGTCCCGAATGCGGCGAGCCGCTGACCGTGCCCAAGCGTCGCGTGGGGCCGATGGTCGTTTGTCCGGCCTGTCGCAAATCGGTGTCGTTGAAAGCGGCGGCGAGTGCGCCGGCCGGCGGGCGAGCCGGAGCGCGGCGCGAGACGCCCGATGTGCGCGAAGCGCCGCCACGGCCAGCGGCCTTGGTTTGGGTGGTGCAAAGCGCCGACGGCCGGCCGGCGGCCGCGATGGCCAAAGCCGACCTCGATCGCCGGGTCGCAGCGGGCGAGTTCGACGCTCGCACGTTGGTCAAGCGCCAGGACTGGAGCGAAGCGAAGCCGCTCGCCGAAGCGTATCAAGGCCTGGCCGTGGCTTGTTCGGCCAGGCCGCTGTCGGCGTCGGCGAAAGGCGACCTTCCCTCGGCGCTCTCGCATCCAGCTTCGCCCTGGGCGGCAGCCCCCGAGACTCAGACAACCGAGCCGCCGCGGCCCGAGCGTCCGCCCGACAAGTTGCGGGCGGGCAAAATCTTTCTGTTGGCCGGCGCGTTAGCCTGCGGATTCTGGGCCTTCTACGGCGCGCTGGGCAATTTCACGTTGCAGCCGGCGCTGCCGCGGCGGGCGTTGTTTCTGTTGTTCGCCGTGTACTGGCTGGCCGCTTGGCTCTTGGCCGCAGCCTTGTTCAACTGGCGTTTAGAATCGCCCGTAGGCGAGCCGCGCGGGCTGCATCGCATGTTTGGCGAGGTTCGCACTCGCTGGCTGCTGGCCGTCGCGGGCGTGGCGATCATGGCCGCGATCGTGTGGGTCGTGGCGTAGGCCGCCGCCAAGGCTGGCCTGTCGCGCATATTGGCCTGTCGCGCAGATTGTTGTCGGCAGTCTACATTGTCATGAGCGCGGCTCGCGGCTAGAATCCCCCCGCCCGAACTCCTCCCCGAAACGGCCCTGTCAAGGATGACCCGTCGATGATGGCCGAAGCCGCTTCGCCGCTAGGCTACTTAAGTTCTTTCGAGCAAATCAGCTATGCGCGCGAGATCATTCAGATCGAGGCCCAGGCCCTCGACAAGCTTTCGCACCGCCTAGACGGCGCATTTTGCCAGGCCGTCGCACTCTTCTATGGTTGCCAAGGCACGGTTGTCGTGACCGGCATCGGCAAGGCGGGTTTGATCGGCCAAAAGATTTCGGCCACGCTCGCCTCGACCGGCACGCGCAGCATCTTTTTACACCCTGCCGAGGCGGTACACGGCGATCTGGGCCGAATTCGCGCGGACGACGTGGTGCTCGTCTTATCGCAAAGCGGCGAAACGGAAGAGGTGTTGCGGCTGTTGCCTTCGTTGGCCGAACTGCACGTGCCGATTGTCGCCATCACAGGCCGCGCCACGAGCACGCTCGGTCGCAACGCCGCCGTGACGATCGAATTGGGGCCGCTCAAAGAGGCCTGCCCGCTGGGGCTGGCGCCGAGCACCAGCACCACGGCGATGCTTGCCCTGGGAGATGCCCTGGCGCTGGTCACGAGCCGCTTGCTCTGCTTCGGCCACGCCGATTTCGCCCGCGTCCATCCGGCGGGCAGCCTGGGGCGCAAGCTCAGCAAAGTCGAAGACCAGATGCGGCCGCTCGACGAATGCCGCGTCGCCGGCGACTCGCAGACGGTGCGCGAAGTGTTCGCCGAACTGCGGCGGCCGGGACGCAGGACGGGGGCGATTTTGCTGGTGGGCGAAGATGGCCGGCTGAGCGGACTGTTCACCGACAGCGATCTGGCGCGGCTGTTCGAGTCGCGGCGTTACGAAGCTTTCGATCAACCGATTTGCCAGGTGATGACGTCGCAGCCGCGCACGGCCCCGCTCGGTTCGATGCTCAGCGACGCCGTGGAGATTCTGGCCGAACTGAAAATCAGCGAGCTGCCGGTGGTCGACGCAGCAGGAAAGCCCGTCGGACTGCTCGACATCACCGACGTCGTGGGTATGATCCCGGAAGAAGGAGGCTGAGCGGCCTTCGCAACCCCTAAATTTTTCCAGAAGCAGTTCGACGAGGCGGCGCGGCGCACGGCCGGTTGATTCGACCGGCCGATTCGACCCAGCCGGAAAGTCTTGCCAACTGGCGGAATCGCTGAACCGCTTGCCAAGTGGGATTCGTAGATGAACCTAGCAGAACGCAGCCAGGCCATCGAACTGATTCTGTCCGACGTCGACGGCGTGTTGACCGACGGCAGCATCATCTTCGACAACGAAGGCATCGAGATCAAACGCTTCCACATTCGCGACGGGATGGGCATCAAGCTCTGGCAGCGTGCGGGGGGCAAGTTCGGGCTGGTGACCGGCCGCAGCTCGCACATCGTCAACGTGCGGGCCAGCGAGCTGGGAATCGGACTGGTGCGGCAGGGCGCCGAACAAAAGCTGGCGGCCGTGCGCGAAATCGTCGCCGAACTGCGGCTTGCGCCGGAGCAGATTTGTTATATCGGCGACGACTTGCCCGACCTGGCGGCGGTTCGATTCGCCGGCCTCGGGGTGGCGGTGGCCGACGCCTGCGAGGAAGTGCGCAAAGCGGCCGATTACGCCACGACCTTGCCCGGCGGCCACGGCGCCGTGCGAGAGACGATCGAGCTGGTGCTCAAAAGCCAGCAGCGTTGGGACGACATCCTGCAACAATACGACGCCTGACACGCACTTGGCACGCATTCTTCGCATTTTCGGCAGCATGGCGGTCGTGATTGCGGCCTACGGCGCTTATTCGCTGCTCGCCGTGCCGTGGATCGAACCGCAAGCGGTTCGGCACGACGCGCAGGCGGCCAGCGACGCCGATCGCGCGCAGGCTTCGGGCCTCGTCGAAGCCCAAAGAGCCGTCCTCGGAAGCTGGTTCGACGAGGGGGCCTGGGAGCTGACTTCGCCGAAAATCCTGGAGACTTCCCAGGGCAAGCTGCTGCTCAAGAACTACCAGCGATTGCCGGACCCCAAGTATCAAAACCGGTACCTGAAGATGGAGCCGTGCAGCATCGTCTTCCTGCCCGAGGGCGAGTTCGACAGCGAAGCAGAGCGCAACCGGCGCGCAATCGTACTCCGCGCGCCCGAAGGCGCCGTGCTGCAATTCGACCGGCCGTTCGATCCCACCCGGGGCGATTTCGACAAACCGGTGATCGTCGGCGCCAAGTTGAACGGTAAAGTCACGATCCGCAGCCAACAGCGCTCGCCCGGCCCGGAAGACGATCTGTGGATCGTGACGCGCGAAGTCGATTACGAGGGGAACCAGATCACCACGCCCCACCTGGTTGAATTCCGGCTGGGCGAGAACCAGGGCCAAGGCGAGCAACTGCGGATCGACCTGGCGACGCCCGCCGAACGGGCGAGCCCGGCTGCCGGCCCGCAGTTCGGCGCCGTGAAGCGATTCGAGCTGGCCCGCAACGTGCGGCTGCGAATGTTGCCCGGCGACTCCGAGCTGTTCCCCAGCGGATCTTCGGCGCCGCGGCGCCCCTCGAAACAACCGTCGCAGCCGCAGCCGCCGGTGGAGATTACCTGCCAAGGGCCGTTTCAGTTCGACGTGCCCGGCAGCGTAGCTACGTTCAACGACCGCGTCGACGTGCTGCGATTGAATCTCAACGCCGCCAGCGACCAGTTGACCTGCGACAAGCTCGATCTGTATTTCGAGAGCGACGCGAAGGCGCCCGCGGCGGCCGACCAGGGCGCGTCGCCGAAGTTGCGCCCGTCGCGGCTCGAAGCGCGCGGCAACCCGGTCGTGCTCAGTTCGCCGTCCAACGGCGTGCAGGCTCGCGGCCAGCGTTTGGAATACGACATCCAGAAGCGCAGCGGCAAGCTGTTCGACAAGCAAGACGCTTTCCTGCGCGAAGAGAGCAAGGCGGGCCAGCCGCCCCAAGAAATCCATGCGCGCGAGTTGGAGTTCGAATCCGATCTCGACAATCCGTCCGGTCCGCCTCGCAAAATGATCGCCAAGGGCGAAGGCTGGCTGTTGGCCAATGCCAGCGAGGGCCCGACTCGCCCGGGGCAAAAACCGCCGCAACTCAAGGCGAGTTGGACTCACTCGCTGACGTTCGCCCCCTATACCGAGCCCTTTGCGCCGTATCAGGAATTCCGTTTGCTGTCGCTCAGGGGCAAATCGCACGTCGAACTGCCCGGCAGCGGCGCGATGGACGCCGAAGAAATCCACGTCTATTTGGAAGAGGCGCCTGTCGCGCCGGCCGACGCGGCCTCGGCGCGCTCGGCCGAGCGAAAGAAGCTTGTTCCGGCCAAGCTGAATGCCTTAGGGGCGGCGTTCAGCGGCGCGCTGGCCGGCCAGCGGCGCCAAAACCATGCGCACGCCTCGAACACGCAGGCGAAGGATTTTGCCAACTGCGCGCGCGTGTTCTCGCCGCAGCTCGACGGGGTGGTCAACGAAATCAAGGTCTGGTTTCAGCAGGCCGCCCCGGCGCCCGTCGCGGCGCTCGCCGCTTCGCCGGCCGGCCCGGCCGGCGCTCCGCCGCAAGAGCCCGCCGCTGCGACTGAAGCAACCGATCCTCTGCAGCACTTTCACGTTTCAGGCGACGTGTTGCAGGTGAACGCCCTGCTGGCGGACGACCGCGGCGGCGCAACGCAGATCACCGACGTGATTCTCAACGGCCAGGTACACTGCCAAGAGACGCGCACCTCGCGGCCCGACGAGCAGCCGCTGGTCATCGAAGGCGAGCAGCTCCATCTCGTGCAGCACCAGCCGGAAAACGCGATCGCCACGGTCACCGGTCAGCCCGCCACGGTTGATGCCCGCGGCATGCGGCTCGAAGGCGGCACGACCGAGCGCCGCGGCGAAATCCACCTGCACCGCGGGCAGAACAAGGTCTGGATTCCCGGGCCGGGCTTTCTTTCGCTGCCGGCCGACCGCGATCCGCAAGGCCGCCCCTTGAAGAAATCGACCAACGAGCGGCTCAAAATCTGGTGGCTCGGCCGCATGGATTTCGACGGCCTGGCCGCCGAGTTCGAAGACCAAGTGACCGTCGTCCACTCGACCTCGAAGCTGCTCACCCCTTTGCTGCACGTCGATTTCACCGAGCGCGTGCGATTCGGCGCCAGCGGGTCGAACGACCAGCCCCAGGTGAAGCAGGTCGTATGCCGCCAGGGGGTCGAAATATGGAACCGCTCGTTCGAGCCGCCCGGCGCGCTGGCCTCGATCGAGCATCTGTTGGCTCAAGACCTGAATTTCGTGTATGCCACCGGCGATATCGCGGCCAACGGCCCCGGCGAGGTCTCGCGCGTCTGGCTCGATACGGGCGAATCGACGCCGGGTTTTCCGGGCGCCGGCGCGAAGAAAAAGCCGCAGCCCGCCCGCGGCCGCAAGGCCGCGCCCGGACTGTTGTATCTCAAGGTCAAGTTCGATCGCCAGATGCAGGGCAACCAATACCAGCAAGTCATGCACTTCCAGAACCAGGTGCGCGCCGTGTACGGCCCGGTGCCGCACTGGAGCGCCCAACTCGATCCCGAGCGGCCCAAGCTGCTCGACGAGCGGGGGTTCGTGCTGACTTGCAGTCGCCGCTTGACGGTCGACCAGATCGATACCGGGCGGCAATCCTCATCGTCGTTCGAACTGAAGGCCGACGGCAATGTTTTCGTCGAAAGTTCGGCCTACTCGACCCGATCGAGCACGTTGAAATACGAGCGCAGCAAGGACCTGCTCACGCTCGACGGCGACGGTTACTCCAAGGCGAAACTGTTCCGGCAGCCTCGCCCCGGCGCCGAGTATACGGTGCTCGAGTCGCGCAACATTTGGTTCCGCCCTTCGACCAACGACGCCAAGCTCGACGGGTTCAATTCGTTCGATTTCATCGATCTCGTTCGCCCCAAGACCGACGACGAACAGGACGAAGAGTTCAAACGGGCGGACGCCGTTCGGCCCGGATTGAACAGGCAACATCCTGGCGGAACGCCCGCTTTCAAACCACGCGCAAACGCTCTCGCTCCAACCGCTCGGCAATGAACTCGAACGCCTTGGGCGCCATCAGGTTTTCGTACTCGCGGGGCCGGCCGCCGGCGGTCGTTTCCAAATCGCAGTCGTGCGGGATGCCCAAGGCCGAGAGCTTCATCCGCAGCTTCTCGGCGCTGTCGTGCCAGGGGGAATCGGCCGGATCGGCGGCGAACCAAACATTGCGCGGCCAGTTCAACGGATGGACGTGCAAGGTGGCCGTGTCTTGCCGGGCCGACTCGGGATCGGCGTACATCTCGGGCAGCGTGCCGTCTTCTTCGTCGTAAAAGCAGTGTTGATAGTCGATCGTCGGCGCAATCGCCGCGCAAATCGGAAAGCGATTCGGATGCTTGAACGACAGCCGCAGCGCGCCTTGGCCTCCCATGCCGATCCCCACGAGCGTCAGCCGCGGCGCCGCGGCGCCGAAGCGCGCAGCGGCGTAAGGCGCCACGTTGTCGACGACGTGCCGTTCCGCCGTGAGTTGCGGATCGAACTCGCAGCAGATCTTGTCGCTCCACCAGCTTCGCCGCACGAGCGGAGCGAGGGCCGGCAAGCCGCGCCGGGCCAGTTCCGCCTCGAAGGCGGCCTTGTCTCGCAAGCCGCCTTGGTCGAGATCGTGCAGGTAGAGGACCGCGTAGCCGTGCGGATTGCGCTCGGGCGGTTCGTAGACCTCGCAAGGCCGACCGGCGACTTCGACTCGCTCCCAAGTTCCGTTTGATGCGTGCAAGGCGTAGTTTCCCTGTTCGAAGACGGCGGGCGTCGAATCGCCCCGAGTGTTCTGTCGGCCCCGTTTTGACGAATGCTAGCCGGCGGCGTGGCTGGCGATGCACTACGCGGCTTCGAAAATCGAATCTTTGAAATCTAAATCGCCCGCCACGATTCGGGAAGAGCCTTGTTCGGCTTGACAGCTTCGGCCGGGCGGGCGATGGTGAGGGCTTTCCACGACTTCGGAAGGTTTACGTTGAAGCAACTCTTGAGCGAAGCCCAGGTTCAAGCCGGAGTGCGGCGACTGGCCGCCGAGATTTCCGCGCATTACGACGGCCGGCCGCTGACGATCATCGGCGTGCTGACCGGCAGCGTCGTGCTGTTGGCCGACCTGATTCGCCTGCTCGATATGCCGCTGCGCGTGGGCGTCGTCCAGGCCCGCAGCTACCGCGGCGCCGCGACCACTCCCGGCGCCTTGACGATCAACGCCGAGTCGCTGCCCGAGATTCGCGATTGCGAAGTGCTGCTGATCGACGACATCTTCGACACGGGCCAGACGCTCGACGAACTCTTCGCCCAGTTCGGCCGGCTTTCGCCGCGGTCGCTGCGCAGCGTGGTGCTGTTGCGCAAGTTGGGACGCAGCCGCGTAGGACTGGAGCCCGATCACGTCGGCTTCGAAATCCCCGACGAGTTCGTCGTCGGCTACGGTCTCGATTACCGCGACGCCTACCGCAATTTGCCCTACGTCGCGGCGCTGGAAGCGGGCGAATTGGTCGAGGGAGCCGGCGCGTGAGCGAGCCGCGGGTGGTGCTGATCACGCGCCGCTTCTGGCCCTTGGTGGGCGGGGCCGAGACGATCATGGGCCGGCTGGCCGCCGAACTGCACCGCCGCGGCCTGGCGGCCACGCTGTTGACGGCGCATTGGCAGCGCGACTGGCCGCGCGAGATCGAACATCACGGCGTGCGCGTGATCCGGCTGGCCAACCCCAGCCGCCGCTTCTGGGGCACCGCTCGCTACATGCGGGCGGTCGCCGGCTGGCTGCGCTCGCACCGCGAGGCTTTCGACCTGGTTTATGTTTCGATGCTCAAGCACGACGCTTACGCCGCCGTCGGCGAAGGGCGCCGCGGCCGCTTCCCGGTGGTGTTGCGGGCCGAAGGCGCGGGCCTCTCGGGCGATTGTCACTGGCAGCTCGACGCTCGCTACGGCTTGCGGATCAAACGCCGCTGCCTGCAGGCCGACGCCTTCGTGGCGCCCAGTCCGGCCATCGAGCGCGAATTGATCGCCGCCGGCTATCCCCGGCCGCGGATTCATTATTTGCCCAACGGCGTGGCCATTCCGCCGCCGCGCACGGCCGAGGCCCGACTGGAAGCCCGGGCCGCGCTGGCCGAAATCGATCCGGCGCTGTGGCTCGACGCCGACGCCCCGCTGGCCGTCTACACCGGCCGGCTGCACGACATGAAGGGATTGGAGCACCTGGTCGCCGCCTGGCCCGAGGTCTTGCGGCGCCGCCCGCAGGCCCGGCTCTGGCTGGTCGGCGAAGGCGCTTTTCGAGAACGATTGACTGCGCTGATCGGCAACCTGGGCCTGAACGGCCGGGTGCTGCTGACCGGCGCCTTCGACGACGTGGAAGATTTTCTCGTCGCCGCGGATTTGTTCGTGCTGCCTTCGCTGGAAGAAGGCATGTCGCTGGCGTTGTTGGAAGCGATGGCTCGCGGGCTGCCGGTCGTGGCGACGAAAATCCCCGCGAACGAGGTGCTCGTCGAAGATGGCCGGCACGGGCGGCTCGTGCCGACGCGAGACCCGGCCGGGCTGGCCGCCGCCGTGCTCGAAATCTGCGATCAGCCCGAACAGGCCGCCGGGTGGGGCGAACGGGCCCGGCGCCGCGTGAGCGAAGCGTTCTCGCTCGATAAAATGACCAGCGACCACGTGACTTTGTTCCAGCGACTGTTGAGCTCCGCGCGGTGAAGCCTTGACCAAGCGCATTTTGCAAATCATCCCCACGCTCGACCGCTCCGGCGCCGAAAAGCAATTGACGCTGCTCGCCCGCGGCTTGCCGCGAGACGAATTCGACGTCCACGTCTGCCTGCTGACGCGCAGCGGCCCGTTGGCCGCCGATCTTGAAGCCGCCGGCGTGCCAATAACGCTGATCGGCAAGCGGGCCAAGCTCGACCCGGCGGGTTTTCTGCGATTGAAGCGGCACATCGCCGCCCTCAAGCCCGATCTGGTTCATACCTGGCTATTCGCCGCCAACAGCTATGGCCGAGCCGCCGCATTGGCCGCCGGCGTGCGCCGCATCGTGGCGGGCGAGCGCTCGGTCGACCCTTGGAAGGCCTGGCACGAACTGGCCATCGATCGCTGGCTGGCCCGGCGAACCGATTCTGTCGTGGTCAACAGCAGCGGCGTGCGCGATTTCTACGTCCAGCACGGCTTGCCGAGCGAGAAGTTCACCGTGATCCCCAACGGCATCGGGCCGTTTGCGCCCAGCGATCTGAGCCGGGCCGAGTTGCTGGCAAAGTTGGAATTGCCGGCCGATGCGCGGTTGATCGGCGCCGTCGGCCGTTTGTGGCCGCAGAAGCGAATCAAGGATTTGATCTGGGCCGCCGACTTGCTGAAGGTGATTCGCGACGACGTGCATTTGCTCATCATCGGCGACGGGCCGCTGCGGCAGCGGCTGGAGCGGTTCCGGCGGCAAGTGCGGATCGAGGACAAGGTTCACTTTCTCGGCCATCGCGACGACGTGCCGCGGCTGCTGCCGCACTTCGACGCCTTATGGTTGGCCAGCGAATACGAGGGCCTGCCCAACGTGGTGATGGAGGCGATGGCGGCTGGCGTGCCGGTGGTGGCATCCGACATCTCTGGCAACCGCGACCTGGTCGTCTCTGGCGAGACGGGTTATTTAGTGCCCCTCGGCGACCGGGCCGCCTTTGCCCGCGAAACTCGCCGCTTGCTGGAAGACGCCGAGCTAGCCCGCCGCCTCGGCGAAGCCGGCCGGCGCCGGATGCTCGCCGAGTTTACCGTCGAGCAGATGGTCGAGCGGCACGCGAAGCTGTATCGCGAGTTGCTCGATTGAAGTTGATCTGCAAGAAGACTGAGTTGCGTAACGATCTGAGAAAGATGAGAAATGGTCGGAGGCCGAACGTGAGATAGGGCCGGCGGGGCTTCAATGGCGTGGCCATTTGAGCGATTCGAACTCGCACATTTCGGCACGCGGTACCGGATATACCTCTTCCGCATTTGCAAGCCCGCGGAGAAATGAGTCGTCGGCGTTTCCCAGCTTCTTCCAACTACGAATGAATTTAATTCCATTAACATGTGGCAGAAGCGAGCGAACGGTCGGATTCAATCCGTCATAGAGTTCGACAGAAACCGGAACGCCTTTCAAATCGAGCCACAGATGGTTTTCGCCTGGCTCTGTGTAAGAGAAAGTCACAAGTCCATACTCGCGCGTACGCTCCGCATGCTCTATCTCGTAAGAAATAAATAGCGAACCATCGCCTCCTGCGGCTTTGATGGCGTCTATCGCCTTTCCGCGCTTTTTCGCTCGTTCAATCGCCCAGCCCAGCCAAACACAACCGATCGTCAAAGTGACGAAAAGGGCGCGAAGGCTGAAGGTCAGGCTGGGACGGGCGGACGTCATAGGTGCAAATCTAACCAATGATTTGGCACTCTCGGGTTCAGCGCCGGCGGCTGCGATATCGTTCAGGCAAGTCCCGCGATCGCTCTCCACGAACAGATGATTCAGCAAATGAGCGCGCCGATAGGCAAATCCCAAGCGATTGCTCGCAGCTTCGTCCGCCAATCTCGGCAGCGATTAACTCAAATTCGGCAGCAACCCAGTGCTGTCGCCGAGCTTTTCGGTGCGGGCGCCGAAGCGGTCGAGCAGCGAAAGCCAGAGATTGTTGAGCGGCGGGCGGCCGGAGTATCGCACGTGCCGACCCGTCTTCAGCGTGCCGCCGCCGCGGCCGGCCAAGAGGACTGGCAAGTCGTCGTGGTTGTGGCGGTTGCCGTCGCCGATGCCGCTGCCGTAGGCCAGCAGGCAGTTGTCCAATAGCGTGCTTTCGCCCTCGGGGATCGCCTTCAGCTTGCCGACGAGATAGGCGAACTGCTGGACGTGGAACGTGTTGATGCGGCTGATCTTGGCCTGCATTTCCGGGTCGTTGCGATGGTGCGACAGCTCGTGGTGCCCTTCAGAGATGTCGATCATCTTGTAACGCTGGCCGCTGCCCTCGCTGCCGAACATGAACGTGCCGATCCGCGTGACGTCGGTCTGCAAGGCCAAGACCATCAAATCGCACATCAGCCGGAAATGCTCGCTCAGTTCGGCGGGCACTCCGGCCGGACGTTCGGCGCCTTCGGGCGGCGCGACGGGCGGCAGCTTGTCGGCCTGGGCGATGCGCTGCTCCAGTTCGCGGACGCAGGTTAGATATTGATCGAGCTTTTGCCGGTCGCCGCCGCCGAGCCGTGCGTCGAGCCGCTTGGCGTCGTCGAGCACGGCGTCGAGCACGCTGGCCCGCAGGCGGTTGCGCTTCTGCCGGTCGGGGTAGTTCGGCGAGTCGGAAAACAGCCGCTCGAAGACCAGCTTCGGATCGACCTCGTTCGGCACGGGCAAGGTCGGCGAGCGCCACGAAAGCGTGTGTTGATAGACGCAGGCGTAGCCGCTGTCGCACGTGCCCACGCCGCGGAAGCGTTCGATGCCCAGTTCCAGCGAAGGCAGCCGCGTGCGATCGCCCAGCCGCATGGCCGCCAGTTGGTCGGCCGAAATGCCCGAGCGGAAGTTCGAGCCGCCGCTCTTGCGAGCCTGGCAGCCGGTCAGAAAGGCCGACGAACTGCGGGCGTGATCGCCCGGGCCGTCGCCGTTGGGAGCGGCCTTGTCGCAGTTCAGCCCGCTGAGGACGAGCAGGTCTTCCTTGAACGAGGCGAGCGGCGCCAGAATTGGCGGCAGCTCGAATTCGTCGCCTTCGGCCGCCGGCGTCCAGTCGGGCATGTGCATGCCGTTGGGGACGTAAAAGAACGCCAACCGGCGAGGAGCACGAACTTGTTCGGATGCCTCGGCCCCCCGCAACAAGCTCGGCGACATCACTTCCAGCAGCGGCAAAGCCATCGCCGTGCCCACGCCCCGCAGGACCGTCCGCCGCGAGATTCGGTTGCCGCTGGCCCGGTTGCTCATGGCTGGTCTCCTGTCGCCGTTCGCATCTGAAAGGGTTCGCTGTTGATCGTTTCGACCAGCAGGGTCGAAAACTTGTCGCCGTTTTTGTCGAGCGCCGCCAGAATCTTGTCGATGGCGCAGCGGTCGTAATATTCCAACCCGCGGCCCAAGGCGTAGGTCAGTATTTTCTCGGCCAAGGCCCGGCGGAACAAGTCTTTTTTGCCCTTCAAGATCGCTTTCAGCTCGGCCGGGCCCTGAAATGCCTGGCCGTCGGGCAACTCGCCCGAAGGATCGATGGCGAACTCGCCATCCTTGTCTCGCCAGCGGCCAATGGCGTCGTAGTTCTCGAAAGCGAAGCCGATCGGGTCCATCCGCGCGTGGCACGAGGCGCAAATCGCATTAGCCCGATGTTGTTCCATCCGCTGGCGGAGCGAGCCGGTGAGTTGCTTGGCCTCGTCGAGCTGCGGCACGTCGGGCGGCGGCGGAGGAGGCGGCGTATTGAGCAATTGATCGAGCACCCACTTGCCGCGCCCGACCGGCGAGGTGCGCGTGGCGTTCGAGGTCAAAGTCAGGATGCTGGCCTGCGTGAGGACGCCGCCGCGATTGGCCGGCAGCTTGACGCGCTCGAATTCCTGGCCCTTCACGCCTTCGATGCCGTAGTGCCTGGCCAGCCGCTCGTTGACGAAGCTGAAATCGGCGTCGAGCAAATCGAGAATGCTGCGATCTTCGCGGACGATCGCCTCGAAGAACAGTTCCGTCTCGCGGATCATCGCCGCGCGCAGCTCGTCGTCGAACTCGGGAAACGTTTGCGGGTCGGGCGAAACTTCCTCGAGCTTGCGAGTCGTCAGCCACTGGCCGGCGAAATTGCGGACGAAGGCCGCGGATTTTTCGTCTTTCAGCATCCGCTCGAATTGCGGTTCGAGCTGCGCTCGCAACTGGCCCGCGGCGGCCAAGGCGAACAACTCGTCGTCGGGCATGCTGCTCCAGAGAAAATACGACAGCCGGCTGGCCAGCTCGTATTCATTCAGCGGATAATCTTGCCCCGGCTTCGCGCCAGGCGGGTCGAGTTCGACACGGAACAAGAAGTAGGGCGAGACCAGCACGCGAGTGAGCGCCAGCCGCACCGCGTTTTCGAACGGCTCTTCGGCCGCGATCGCCTGATCGAACAGCTTCAGGCAGCCTTCGATTTCAGCGGCTTCGACCGGGCGGCGGAAGGCGCGCGTCGCAAAGCGGGTGGCGATCTCGCGGGCGGCTTCGCGAGGTTCGCGGCCTTCGCCAGGGGCCATGATCCGCTTGTGGCTTTCCGGCACGACCGGAGGCGGCGGATCGTAAGGCCCATCGAGCGAAATGCTCTTGACGACGAGCAGCCGGTCGCGGTCGTCCGGCTCGCGCGGCGGAGGTCCGCGGAACCGCCGCCGACGGTCGGCGCGCTCCTCTTCGGGCGTCTTCGGCCGCTCGGGCTTTGCCTCCGTCTCGTCCGTGGCCGGGGATTTTTCGGCATCCGGATCGTTCGGGGCGGGCGCGCGGTAGGGATTCAGGAACTCGACGGCGATTCGCCGCGAGCCCGCTTCGACGCGGGCTGTGACTTCGACGATGTTCGGCTCTTTTGCATCGAGAGGGATCTCGAAGGGTTTGATCTCGGCGTCGTCGATCTTGAACGCGGCGCGGACCGGCTCGTCGCCAAGCTGCTTCGCCGTCGCCTCGACGCGAAAATGATAATCGCCCCCTTCGAAATACCGCTGCGCGGAGACGGCGCCAGGGCCGTACAAGTAAAAGCCCAAGTCGCGTTTTTCGCCGCCGGCCGAGCGCGAGGCCCGCAGCCCGCCCAAGGGCGATTTCTCCGGCTTGGGCGGCTCGACGGCGACGATCGCCTGCTCGAGGATCATTTCGGCCGCGTGGAGATAGCGTTCCAGCAACAGCGGCGAAACCGAGAGCACGTCGCCGATGTTGTCGAAGCCGTACCCCACGTCATCTTGGGGAAAGTCGGCGGCTGGACGGAACTCGACGCCGACCAGGTCGCGGATCGTGTTGTCGTACTCGTTGCGGTTCAGCCGCCTGAGCGTCACCCGGCCGACGGGCTGCGGCCCGGTGCAATCGAAGCGGGCCAGCGCCTGTTCGATGGCTTTCGTCGCAGCGTCGATTTCGGCGGGTTCCGGCCGCGGGCGGTCTTCGGGCGGCATCTCGCCCCCGCGGATCAACTCCAGGGCCTTCTCCCACAGCTTGCGGTTCTTTTGCACCGCCTCGTCTTCAGACGGCGCCGCTTGATCGGCGAATGGCGTGAACGACACGTCGCCTTTCCGCTCGTCGCCGGCGTGGCAGGCGAAGCAGTGTTTTTTGAGGAACGGCACGACGTCGCGCGCGAAGGCGTCGGGTTGAGGAACCGCATCGGCTCGGTCGGGCGTCTGGGGGGCGTCCGCGCGCGAGACAAATTGGCCGCTCCCCAACACGGCGGCAACGACGAGGAGCGGCAGCGTTTGCGATTTTAGCGAGACTGGCATTTTTCCAAGGGGGCAATCAGGCGGCGGTCCGCTCCGAGGCGAAACGTCGTGCTCTTGGCGGGGAGTGCAGGAAAGCCGTATTCTAGTCTACCCCATTGCGTCCCGACGACGCCATACAGGCAAAGGTGCGACAAAAGACGGGCGAGGTTACAGCGCAATCATTGCCTGAGCCGGCCCAAAGCCCATCGCTAAAGCCAGCCGAGGACTCGCAGATCGTTGCGCGGCTCGTCAAAGCTGCAACTGCCGAACGAAAGCAGCGATCGGCGCCGGACCGACTCGACCTGCTCGAGGGTTGCGGACAGGCCGTTCCAGCGGAACTCGGGCAAACCGAATTGGAAGCTGGCCGCGCTTTCGTCCTCCACGATCAATTGCACCTCGAAATCCGGCAGATGATGCACGCCGGCCATCACCGCCGCCGAGAGCAGGTTGACGAATCCGGCCGCGTAGGCTCCGAGCGCAACGTCGTAGTGCGGCAGAGGATGGTGCAAGCCGGCGGTGGCCTTCCAGCTTACGCCCGCGTCGCGCAGCACGCAGATCGCCCGGGCCAACTCCACGGAGGACAAAAAGGGTTGCGCGGTGATGCCGCCCGTGCGCAGCTTGAACGCCATTTTGCCGGCCGGCAAGGCCTTCTGTTTCTGATGCTCGCCCAGATATTTCACGGTCCAGCAGATCAGGTCGCCGCGCACGGCTTCCGCGGCAGGAGGCGATTCGATAAAGATCGTGGCGGCCGGCGGGGCGGCGCCGGCCAGTTCGTCCAGCAACGGACCGAGCAACTCGCGGAGTTCTCCATAACTTGTCGCGCGGGTCAACGAATCGGGCAAGGCGACCTCGACGGCGTCGACCTTCGCCGGCAACGGGAAATCGCCGACGGCGCGCAAATCGTCGGCCAGAGTCGTTCGCCATTCGGCGGAAGTTGCGCCGCCCGAAAGTACGGCGGCGACCGCCCAGCCATCATTGCCGCCGCTCGACTGCATCTGTTGCTCGATGATTCGCGCCAGTGCCGGCAATTCAGTCGCCGGGCAAACCAGCCGGCCGAGCATCCAGGCGTCGGGCGCTGCGCGATATTGGAAATAATTCTGCGCCGCTTGCTCCGGGCCGAGCGAGGCCGGCGGAAAGGCGCCGGCATAGTCGATCGCGCCCTTGAGCAACGCCTGCAAGCTGTCGTTCATGATTGCCTCGGTCTACGTTTCTTTCTCGGATGTCAGCCACGATCGGGCATAGGAAGAATCTTCGAATTCGACGGCGTCTCGGGTCACGTGCAGCGGTCGGAACGTGTCGAGCATCACGGCCAACTCGTCGGTCCGCGCTTTGCCGAGCGATTCCTCCACGCGGCCCGGCTGCGGGCCGTGCGGCAAGCCGGCCGGGTGCAGCGTCAGCGAGCCGTATTCGATGCCCTTGCGGCTCATGAACTCTGCGTTGGCGTAGTACAAGACCTCGTCGCTCATCACGTTCGAATGGTTGTAAGGCACGGGCACGGCATCGGGATGGAAATCGAACAGCCGCGGCACGAACGAACAGACGACGAAGTTGTCGCCCGCGAACGTCTGGTGTACCGGCGGCGGTTGGTGCAAGCTGCCCACGATCGGCTCGAAGTCGTGGATCGACAAGGCCCACGGGTAGTAACAGCCGTCCCAACCGACGACGTCGAACGGGTGATGGTCGAGCGTGACTTCGGTCAACGAATTGTTCTGCTTGATCACCAGGCGGAATTCGCCCTGCTCGTCGTAGACCGGCAACGAATCCGGCCGGCGGATGTCGCGTTCGCAATAAGGGCTGTGTTCGAGGAACTGGCCGCACTCGTTCAGATAGCGGGCCGGCGGCCGCACCGGGCTGGCGCTCTCGATCACCAGAAAACGGGTCGCTTCCTCGCCAAGATGATAGCGGTGTAGAATTCCGCGGGGAATGACCAAATAATCGCCGGCCCGATACGCTAGTTCGCCCATCTGCGATTCGAGCACGCCGCTGCCTTCGACGACGTAGATCAACTCGTCGCCTTGGGCGTTGCGGTAGAACGACTGCTCCGAGCGCGCCGGGCGGACGACCGACAGGGCGACGTCGCGATTGAATAACAACGGCGTGCGGCCCAACGTCGAACTGCCGGCCAACGGCACGCCCGCCAGTCGGAAGTGCCGCATGCGCAAAGCCGCCTCGGGATCGGGCTGCCACTCGACGTGCTTCACCAGCCGGCTCGAATTAACGCTGGTCGGCGCGCGCAAATGATACAACAGCGTCGCAGGCCCCGAAAAGCCGCGGCTGCCGACCAGGTGCTCGTGATACAAGGCCCCCGCAGGCTGCCGAAACACAATATGCCGCTTCCTCGGGACTTCGCCGAGTCGATGATAGAAAGGCATCCGCGGCCTCCTAGGGTTGGTGGCGTTTTCTTACTGCAGATGGTTGCTAATCATTGATCCTGTTCCGCCTCGTCTCGCGTTTCGACGGCAAGCCCCTGGGCAAGCAAGACCCTGACGCAAGCAAGACCCTGACGCAAGCAAGACCGGGGGGCTGACGCCCCCCGCTCGCCTGCCGTTACGAGAGATTTCCTCGCTCGGCCTGCTCTCGCTCGATGGCCTCGAACAGCGCTTTGAAATTGCCTTTGCCGAATCCATCGCAGCCTTCGCGCTGGATGATTTCATAGAACAACGTGGGCCGATCTTCAACTGGTTTCGTGAAAATCTGCAACAGATATCCTTTTTCGTCGCGATCGACCAGAATCTTCAGTTTGCGAATCGCCTCGCGATCGACGTGGATGTCGCCGACGCGATCCCAGACTAGGTCGTAATAGGCGTCGGGCGTCGCAAGGAATTCGATCCCGTTGTTTTGCAGCACCGAGATCGTGTGGATGATGTCGCGCGTCGTCAGCGCAATGTGCTGCACTCCGGCGCCGACGTTGTATTCCAGGTATTCCTGGATCTGGCTCTTGCGACGGCCGGGCGCCGGCTCGTTGATGGGAAACTTGATGACCGCGTTCGGATCGGCCATGACTTTGCTGCGCAGCGCCGAAAACTCGGTCGAAATGTCCTTGTCGTCGAAGCTCATGAACTGGTGGAAGCCGAGCACCTTGTCGTAATAGGCGCCCCAGTCGTTCATCCGCCCGTCTTCGACGTTGCCGACGATATGGTCGATGCGTTCCAGGCCCGCGCCGGCCGCCGGTTGACGGCGGACGCGGTAGCCCGGCAGGAACGGGCCGTTGTAGTCGGCGATCGAAATCAGCGAGTGCAGGGTGTCTCCGTAGGCGCGGATTTTCGCGCGGCGCACGCGGCCGAATGAATCGGCGCAATCGTAAGGCGCCATCGCTACCTGCGCGCCGCGCGTAACGGCGTGCTCGAAGCAGGCGTCGACGTCGTCGACCAGGAAGGCGATGTCGAGCACGCCGTCGCCGTGCCGCCGCAAATGGTCGGCCATCGGATCATCGGGCGACAGCGGCGTGCTGAGCACCAGCCGAATCTGGCCCTGGTAGAGCACGTACGAGGCCTGATCGCGAACGCCCGTTTCGGGCCCCGCATAGGCCAGTTGCGAGAAGCCGAACGCGTGCTGGTAATAGTAAGCGGCTTGCTTGGCGTTGCCCGCCAGCAGCTCGACGTGGTGAATCGCCTTCAAGGGCAAGGGACCGTCCGCCATGATGCCTCCTTTTCCGAAACGCCGCCGACGGGCGTATCTCAGCCACGCTAGCGGCAAACTCCCATCGCGTATTGGAATTTTAGGGCAGGCTCTCGAATTCGGGCAAGCCGGCGGCGCAACTATTAGCACTGCGCTCGTTTGAGGCGCAGCCCTGTGGCGCCGACGAGTTCCGGTGGTGATACCATTTGAACGGGAGTCAAGGATAAACGCTCCGATACTGTAGGGAACGCCCTCCGTGGCGTTCCGTGAACCCGGTGTTCACCGTCTATCCCGCCTCACGGATCGCCACGGTGGGCGTTCCGATATGGTTGGACCAGTCAAGGGTGATTGTTTCGCCTTGCGGCGGGTGCTTCATGGCGGATGTTTCACGGTGTTTAGGGAATGGCCAGGAGACGGAACGCGGCGATGAGTCGGCGACGGTAAATCAGTCTGA
>DATKRK010000403.1:0-35457 GCA_035532215.1 Pirellulales bacterium
GCGACGACGCCGGCTGGCCGCGTTGGGAATCGACGCCGACAGGATCAAAATCGTGCCTCGACCCCAAGGACAACCAATGACCCACTGCACGTCCTCGCCACGACTTATGACAAACGACGGCGCCAAAGTGGCGCTGTCCAATTAATTCGCTCGCCGGAAATACGCATGGCTAGCCTCTATCGAAAAAGTGAACCGTGACAAGTTTTGCAACTCCGCTCTTGCGGATCCGACACAGCATCAACCCGGCCCTCATTTTCGGCTGCGCATTGGCATCCGGCAAGACTTATTGCGGCTGATGATGCGGCATCCTGACGCTCAAGTCATCCCACTCGGCCTATGTTTTTTCGCCCAACCACCTGACAGCCGGCGTCTCGGCTGGCACAATGGGGCGTTGATTTGACGCTCGATATTTGCGTGCAAAGTACTCGTCTTGCAACCGTGATTTTACCGCTGGGAGGCTCCATGTTCGCAAGTGCCAAGGTTTTTATCCATGTTCGGCGGCGAGGGATTCGAACTTCGGGATTCATGGGGGTGGCTCTGGCCGGCTTGCTGCTGTTCGGTGGCGCCGTCTTGGCCGCATCGCCCAAGCCAAAGCTGCTGGTCGAAGGTCTGAAAAACCCCGAGTCGGTCGCCGTCAGCGCCGCGGGCCGCGTGTTCATCTCGGTGATCGGCGGCTTCGATAAGAACGGCGACGGCGCCGTGGTCGAAATCGTCGACGGCAAGGCGAAGACGATCGCTCAAGGGCTCGACGACCCCAAGGGCCTGGCGTGCTGGAAGGACCTGCTGTTCGTCGCCGACAAAAAGCGAGTGTGGCGGATCGATGCCGCGGGCAAGGCGACCGTCTTCGCCGCGGCCGATGCTTTCCCCACGCCGCCCTTGTTTCTCAACGACTTGACCGTCGACGACCAGGGCAAGGTGTATGTCTCGGATTCGGGCGATTTGAAAGGGGGCGGCGGCGCCGTGTTTAGCATCTCGCCGCGGGGCCAGCTCTCGCTCGTGACCAACGCCGCCAAGGCGAAGGGCCTGCAAGGCCCCAACGGGCTGCTCGTCGACGATGCCGAGCATTTGCTATTGCTCGATTTCGTGTCAGGCGAGTTGCACCGCGTAAATCTCGACGACGGCAAGCTGCAACGGATGGCGACCGGCTTCGCGGGCGGCGACGGTTTGGCTCGCGATCCCAACGGCAAGATCTATCTCAGCGAATGGACAACCGGCCGCGTGTTCGTGCTCGGCAAAGAAAGCCACTCGCCGACATTGTTGTCGGACGATTTCAAGGCCGCCGCCGATCTCTGCCTGAGCCCCGACGGCAAGCGGCTGTATGTGCCCGACATGACCGCCGGCACGCTTTCCGTGCTGGAACTGGCCGGCTACCCGGCCGTGAAACTCAACGAGCAGCCGCTGCCGATTACGGCCGAGCGAGCGTTCGCGAACCTCGACTTCGCGCGCCCGATCGTGCTCACGCACGCCGGCGACGGCACGAACCGCGTGTTCGTCGCCTCGCAACTGGGCAAGGTCTACGCCTTCGCCAACGACCAGAACGTCGAGCGCGCCGAAGAGTTCTTCGATCTCGAAGACAAGGTGAGCTACAGGGACACTCAGAATGAAGAAGGCTTTTTGGGCATGGCCTTCCATCCCAAGTTCGAAGACAACCGGGAACTGTTCGTCTATTACTCGACGACCGAAAAGCCGCTGACCTCGGTCATCTCGCGATTCAAGGCGAACCAGGACGGCACGCGGGTCGATCCCAAGACGGAAGAAGAAATCTTGCGGATTCCGCAACCCTTCTGGAACCACAACGGCGGCACGATCGCCTTCGGCCCCGACGGCTATCTGTATATCGCCCTGGGCGACGGCGGCAAGGCGAACGACCCGTTCGGCAACGGCCAGAACCTGAAGACGCTGTTGGGTTCGATTCTGCGGATCGACGTCGATCATAAGGACGAAGGCAAGAATTACGCCGTTCCCAAGGACAATCCGTTCCTCGATTACCCCGGCGCCCAGGGCGAGATTTGGGCTTACGGCGTGCGGAATATCTGGCGGATGTCGTTCGATCGGCAGACGGGCGTGTGCTGGGCGGCCGACGTCGGGCAGGATATTTGGGAGGAGATCGATCTCATCGTCCGCGGCGGCAACTACGGCTGGAACCTGCGCGAGGCCAAGCACCCGTTCGGCGTCGGCGGCTTGCAAGCGCCTCGCCCGGACATCGTCGAGCCGATCTTCGAGTACCATCACGACGTCGGCAAATCGATCACCGGCGGTTTCGTCTACCGCGGCCAACGCCTGCCCGAACTCGTCGGCGCCTATCTCTACGCCGATTACGTCACCGGCAAGCTCTACGCCTTGCAGTACGACTTCGACCAGCGCGAAGTCACGGCCAACCAGCCGATTGGCGGCAATATTCTGCCCGTGCTCTCCTTCGGCGAAGATGAAACCGGCGAAGTTTACTTCATGACCACGCAGGGTTTCATTCAGCGGTTGGCGCGGGCGAAATAGAGCCTGGCGGCGGATGGGCCGGGCGATTGGGGCTTCGAGCACAATCCGGTCGATTACGCTTCCGCCGTCGCCTGCCCGACGCTCTTCCTGCACGGCGAGCGCGACGTCCGCGTCACCGCCAGCGAAGCCCGCGAGGTGTTCGATCGTTTGCCGGCCGAAAAGACCTGGGCGCTGCTCGCCGGCGCCGGGCACGAGAACCTCATCGCCGCCCGTCCCGACGAGTGGCAAGCGGCGGTTAAAGGGTTTTTGAGCGGCCTGGAGCGGTAGAGCTTTGTCTCAACGGTAAGTTAGGGTTGGCGCTTGCAAGCAGATGAGCGATGCCCGACGAACTTTAGCCACGGATGAAACACGGCTTGAACACGGATAAGAAATAGAGGCCGCAGTTCCGCTCGCCTTCGATGAGGACCGTGAGTTTGGACTCCACTCTCATCCAGCCGAAGGCGACGTTTCATGGAATTATCCTTACTACAAGCGTTCGATTTCTTTGCGCCTCGCCAAGATTTCATACCGCGCCGATGCAAACTACGCTTGCGCCAAAGTAGCAGGCACACTCCTGTGTGCCGTCGCCGACCCTGCGATGAAGTTTAAACCCGCTTCGGGCGACGGCACATGGAATGTGCCTGCTACTTTGATTGCGACCGAAGGCCGCGCTGGGTTCGATCGGTGTTCCATCCGTGGCTCGCACTACTTGGCTCAGTCGCCCGCTTTTGCCGACGCCCTGAGCATCGCCCGCAACTCCAGCGGATCATCCGTCAAAATGGCGTCGATTCCGGCATCCGCCGCCTGGCGCCAATTCTCGGGCAGTCGGCCGCCTACCGCCGGACCGGCGATGAACGCCTGCTTGTTCGCCTGCCTCACGGCCTTGATTTCCTCCTTCGACGGCAAATTCCGCAGGTAGACCCAATCGGAATCGGGATCAGCCAAAGCCTTGGAGAACTCGCCGGGCTTGTTGGCGACCGTCGCCACGTGAGCCTTGTCCGAGGCCCTTGATCGCCCGGCTCCTCGTCGCTGAAACAGAGCTGGAACAGCCGACCGCCCGGCTTGACGACCGACGCCAGGCCTTCGACGCAGCGGCGGCGATCTTCGTCGCTGAACACATGGAACAAGCCGGAATCGATCAGCGAGTCGAAAACTTCGGGAAGCTCCTTCAAGGCCAAGGCGTCCATCACAAGGAAGGTTGCCGCAAGGATCTTGAGATCTCACTTGGATTCGGCTCGGCCGGCCAGCGAGAATCCGCCAAAAAGCCGATCTTCTCATCAAGACGCGCTGGTCTGTATTGATATACTAAGAAGCTGAATGGTCCTGGCGTGAAAACCTACCTGCCTCAACCATCATTCCTGCGTTGGAATCGAGCCGACTATGAGCACGCACAAGAACTGCGAGGGCTTCTCGCGCCGCGATACGCTGCAACTGGGCCTGGGACTGCTCGGCTGTGGAGGCTTGGCGAACCTGCTGCGGTTGCAAGCCGCGGCCAGCGAAGCAACGCCGCTGGCGCCGCGGAAGCCGACGAGCTGCATTTTGATTTGGATGGACGGCGGGCCGTCGCACTTCGAAACGTTCGACCCCAAGCCCGAGGCGCCGCTGGAGATTCGCGGCGACTTCGAGGCGATCGACACGAAGATCCCCGGCGTGCAGTTCTCGCAATACATGACGCGGCTGGCGGCGATTTCCGACAAGTTCGCCGTCGTGCGATCGGTCTGCCACAACCAGGCGAACCACGGCGCCGGCAACCACTATATGATGACGGGCGCCCCGCCGCGGATGCCGGTCGGCTGCGGCGCGTTCGTCAGCTTTCATCCGAGTCTCGGCTCGGTGGCCGCTTACGAGTGCGGCGCCCCGAACGGCCTGCCTCCTTACTTTTCCATGCCCAGCATTTCGCGCTCGGGCGGGCCGAACTTTTTGGGCGCCAAGTACGCGCCGTTCGTCGTCTCCGACGATCCGAACAATGCCAACTTTCGCGTGCGCGACGTAGCCTTGCCCTCGGGGCTGGCCGATGGCCGCTTCCTCGGCCGCCGCGAGCTGCGAGCCCAGGTCGACCGCATGCAGCGCATCGCCGACAAAGCGGCAGGCGACCCGGTGAACACGGTCGACGATTACTATCGCCAAGGCTACAACCTGGTGACCAGCGTCGAAGCCCAACGAGCCTTCGACATCCATAGCGAACCCGAGAAAACCCGCGAGGCCTATGGTCGCAACGGCTTCGGGCAGCGGGCGCTGTTGGCCCGCCGGCTGGTCGAGGCGGGCGTGCCGTTCGTCACGCTCTATGAAGGCGGCTGGGACCACCACAGCGACATCTTCGGCGGCTTCGCCAAGCGGATGCCGGCCTTCGAGAACACGATCGCCACGCTGATCGAAGATCTCGAAGCTCGCGGCACGCTCGACACGACGATGGTCGTGGCCCTGGGCGAATTCGGCCGCACGCCGAAGATCTCCACACTGGCCGGGCAGAGCAAGCCGGGCCGCGATCACTGGTCGAGCGCTATGTCGATTCTGTTTGCCGGCTGTGGCACGCCCGGCGGGCAGGTGATCGGCGCCACCGACCGCAACGGCTACGCGGCCCGCGACCGCGTACTCTCGCCCGAGAATTTCGTCTCCACCATTTACCGCAAGCTCGGCATCGACCCCGGCAAGATCTACCACACGGCCCAAGGCCGGCCGGTGACGTTGGTCACGGACGCCACGCCGATTTCGGAGTTGATGGGCTGAGAATAGGCGTCAGGCTGTAGGGTGGGGCGGCAGCCGGCTAGCGCCCCACCCTACAAAGCCCGCTCGACCACGACCACGCGCAGGTCGCAGACATTGGTATGCGTGGGGCCGGTTTTGATCAGGCCGCCGAGCGGATCGAAGAAATGATAGGTGTCGTTGCGGCGCAGAAAGTCGGCCGCGTCGAAACCGCGGGTGCGGGCGGCGGCGATGATCTCGGCATCGACTACGGCGCCCGCGGCGTCGGTCGGGCCGTCTTCGCCGTCAGTGCCGCCGGAGAGCAAGGCGATGCGCTGCGCGGCGTCGTGCGTTTGAAGCACTGCGAGTGCGGCCAAGACCAACTGCTGATTGCGACCGCCGAGGCCGCGCGTCGCTTCGGGCGCGAGCGTGACGGTCGGTTCGCCGCCGGTGATCAGGCAGTTGGGGACGGGCGATGACGCCATTCGCAGCGCCATCTCGGCCAGATGTCGGCCGACGTCTTCGGCCGCGCCTTCGAGTTCGCGCGCGGCGTGCATCGCGTGCGAGTAACCGAGTCGCTCGGCTTCGATTCCCGCCGCGTCGACGGCCACGGCATTGTTGCCGATGATCAGATTGCGAACCTCGCAACTCGCTTCGCCCGGCGGCGGCGCCGGCTGGCGACGGAGCGCCTCGAACACCGCTTCGGGCACGCCGCCGCGGCGGGCGTCGAACTTTTCGAGCACGGCCAATGCTTCTTCCGCCGTCGAGCGATCGGGCACGGTGGGCCCCGAGGCGATCACGTCGAGGGGATCGCCGAGCACGTCGGAAATCACCAGCGTCAGCAAGCGTCCCGCGCGGCAGGCTCGAGCCAGCCCGCCGCCTTTGATGCGGCTGAGATGCTTGCGGACCGCGTTCAGCTCGCCGATGTTGGCGCCCGCGGCGCTCAAGAAGCGGGTGACGGCCAGTTTGTCGGCCAGCGTTACGCCCTCGGCCGGCGCGGGTAACAGCGCGCTGCCGCCGCCCGAGATCAAACAAAAACAAAGATCGCGCGGGCCGAGCGAGCGAATAAGTTCGAGCATGGCTTCGGCGCCGGCGACCCCTGCGGCCGTCGGTTCGTTGACGCCGGCGGGCCGCGCCGCGTGCAGCCGCAAGGGCGGCAGCGGGCGGACGCAATCGGCCGGTACGTTCAGCCAGCCGGTCACGCGCTTTTCAGAAACGAGTTTCGTTCCCAGCGCCTCGAGCAGCCCCGCTGCCATCCCCGCGCCGGCCTTGCCCGCCCCAACGACGGCAATCCGCTCGATTTCGTCGAGCGCCAGCGGCTCCTCGCCGACCCACAAAGTCGCCCCTTCCAATCGCACATTTTCGCGCACCAGCCGCGCCGAATCGACGGCCCTCACGCCCGCTTGCCAGATTTGCAGAGCATCGCGACGGAGATTGCGGGAGGCATTAGGCATGGAAAGGCGTCAGGCGGCGGGCGGCGGGCGGCGAGGAATTCACCACGGAGACACAGAGAATACGGAGTGGAAAAAACGAATCAGGCGGCGGTCGCCGTTGAAACGGTTCGGGGTAAGTCAGCCACGGATGGAACACCGTTGAAACACGGAATAAATCCAGAACCACAAAGCCCTGCCAAAAACTATTTGCCTCTCACTCTCCGTGTTCTCCGTGTCTCCGTGGTGAGCCTAGCCTCTTTATCCTGACGGCTATTGCGGCACGGGCTCGGTCGACTCCGGTTCCATCGGAACCTGGTTAGCGGGATCCTTCAAGGCGCGCATCAAAGCAGGCACGGCTTCCTGCGCCTCGACGCCGATTTGACCCAAGGCGCGAGCGGCGTTCAAGCGCACGGCAACGTCTTCGTCTTCGAGCGCCACGATCAAGGCGGGCACCGCCGATTGAGCCTTCGGCCCCATCCGGGCCAGCGCGCGGGCCACTTGAGCCCGGACGATCGGATTGGGATCGGCCAGGCCCTCGATCAGGGTCGGCGCCGCGGCATCGCCGATCCGCGCCAAGGCGTCGGCCGCGGTGTCGGCCACGTCCCACTCGCGGAACATCTTGACCACGCGCATGCCGGGCCGATCGATCACCGGCTTCAGCGCCTCGACTTCTTCACGCGGCGGCGGCGTCGACACCGGCGCGGTTGTCCTCGGGCCGCACCCGGAAAAGCACGCCAGCACCGCCGCTGCCGCCAACAACACCACTGCCGCCAAACTGCTGCGAAAACCTGTGCTGCGAAAACCTGTCTGGCTCATGATGACGCCTCGCTCGGTAGGTTCTTTCGCGCCTGCGCGTTATTCGGGCAAACGCACGTATTTGCCCCCGTAATAGATCAGCGGACGGCCGCCGACGGCGTCGCCCGCGACAATCTCTCCGATGAAAATATGGTGATCTCCGCCCGGCAGGACTTCGGCCAGTTGGCAATCGACGAAAGCCAAAGAGCCTTCGAAGATCGGGGCGCCGGTGACGGCCGTCGAATACTTCAAATCGCCCCACTCCTTCGGCCCGCGCATCGCGAAACGGCGCGACAGCTCCTCTTGCTCTTCGGCGAGCACGTTGACGGCGAAACATCGGGCCATGAGCAGCGCCTCGTGCATTTGCGCCCGGCGGTCGACGGCCACCAGCACCTGCGGCGGATCGAGCGACAGCGAAGCCACGGCGTTGGCGGTCATGCCGTACATTTGCTCTCCGTGCCGGGTCGTGACGACCGAGACGCCGGTCGCGAAGTGTCCCATGATCCGCCGCTGCTGCTGAGTGTCGAATGCCAAGATCGCGCCCTTGTGCTAGAGGTGGTTTCGATCGCCTTAAACCATTGTAATCAGCTTGCGCTCGGCGCGGACGGCCCCGAGGACAAGAAATCGAGGCGGTGGCGGCCTAGTCGGCCAAAGGGCGGCGGCGTTCTGCGGCTTTTGATAGAGGACGCTATCTTGCCGCTTTTGACGACTGGCGGCTTCTGGCCGCATGACGCGGAAACTCTGGCGGCTTGCAAAAGACAAACTCCTCTCCCTCTGGGAGAGGTCGGGTGAGGGCGAAGCGAATACCAGTTCTCCTCACCCCAACCCTCTCCCAACGGGAGAGGGCTTTGATGTCAATTCTGCAATCAGCTTGACTCGGCCAAGCTTTCGGCGACGATCTACAAATCACGATTAGGAAACATCGGAAAGGCGCATCCACGGGAGCTCGCATGAAACGTCTCGAAAACAAAGTGGCCGTCGTCACCGGCGGCGGTTCGGGCATTGGTCGGGCGGTTTGCCAGCTTTTCGCCGAGGAAGGCGCGGCCGTGATCGTGGCCGAAGTGAACGCGGCGGCCGGCGAAGCCGTGGCCCGCGAAATCGCCGCCGGCGGCGGCCGCGCGCTGGCCGTGACGACCGACGTATCCGACGAAGCGAGCATTTGCCGCATGACGGCCGAGGCCGTCAAGGCGTTCTGCAAAATCAACCTGCTGGTCAACAATGCAGCCGTGTTCGTCTTTCGCGGCATCGAGGCGACGCCCGAAGATTGGCGGAAGGTGCTGGACGTGAACGTGATGGGGCCGGCCCTGGTCGCCAAGCACGTCGTGCCCGAGATGCGCAAAGTCGGCGGCGGGGCGATCGTCAACATCGGCTCGATGTCGAGCTTCATCGCCCAGCCGAACTTCGTCACCTACAATTCCAGCAAGGCGGCCATCGCCAACTTGACGCGCTGCATGGCGCTCGACCTGGCGCCAGACAACATCCGCGTCAACGCCGTCTGCCCCGGCACGGTCTGGACTCCGCAGGTGCAGCGGATGTGCGCCGAGCAGGGGCTCGATCGTGCGGCGGCGGATAAACACCCGTTCTTCGGCGGCGGGCACATGCTGCCGCGAATCGCCGAGCCGGTCGAGATCGCCCGGGCCGTCTTGTTCCTCGCTTCTGACGAAGCTTCGTTCATCACCGCCGAGAATTTGATGGTCGACGGGGGGTATACGGCGAAGTGACGTGGGGCGCGAGGGAATGGAAGCGCTTTTATGAAAATCGTGACTCCGCCAAAACGCGTTCAATCCACCCCCGGCGCCCAAACTTTGCCGGCGCCGCTGGCAGAGGAGGGCGTCCCCAGCCGGCGGGCTTTGATGCGCACGTAGGCGGCGATGTAGCGGCTGCGATGGGCGAACGTGCCGGGCGCGGCGTCGGCTTTGGCGTGCATCGGCTCGACGAGATCCTCGATCGCGAAACCGGCGCGGCACATGCCGCCAATGATCTCCTCCCAGCGGTGCAGGAATTCGAGCGTGCCTTCTTCGCGAATCTGGCTGCCGACGACTGGTGGCAGCGGACCGCTGCGATAATAGGGCTCGTTGATTTCATAACCGCGCTGCGACGGTTCGACCGACGCCTGAAGACTGGTCGGTTGTTTGTGCTGGCTGATATAGATGCCGCCCGGCGCCGTGACGCGGGCCACTTCGCGATAAACGGCATGGATGTCGGGCACGTAGCAGGTGCTCACCGGGTGGATCACGATTTCGAAGCTGGCGTTGGCCAACCCAGCGAGATCGTCCATCGAGGCTTCGACGACGCGAATATTCAGCCCGCGCTCGGCGGCCGCCTGCCGGTCGAGGGCCAGCATCTCGGGGCTGAGATCGACGACGGTCACCTCGGCGCCGGCGGCCGCGTATAGCGCGCTTTGCCGGCCTCCGCCCGCGGCCAGGCACAACAGCCGCTTGCCCTTCACGCTGCCACCGAGCCAGCCCAGCCCATCGACCTTGCCCAGCGGATCGCGCAGATCATCATCCGGCGCCGGCGTCGTGAAGCGTTGTTTTTTCAGGACCAAGGCGTTCCACGCCCGGCGGTTATGTTCGCGCACCGCCGCGGCGCGGTTGGGATCGTGGGGTTCCATGCGATTCGGCGGCTGATGATTGATACCCATGACGATTTATATCGAGGAGCGAGTTTTTTGTTTCACCGCGTATCTGCCGGCTGCGTTTGCCGAGAAATCCAGACTTTTCCGCCGGTCGATGCCTTCATTGCCTGGCCCCAGTGGGTCATTTGAGACCTGATAAACGCCTTCCAGAGCGGACCGCTCATGCCTGCCGCCGCGGCCCGGGAACCGCGAATCGGCCAAAATCTCGGCCCGCGGTCTTGCCCGCCGCACTAGGCTATCAAGTTTTCCACAGGTCCTATAAATCGTGAATCGCGCCCTGCGCCAGCGCGCAGCATCGCCCCTGAGCGCGCAGCTTGATCGACCATACCGCATCGTCCGCCCGACTTCAAATCTCGCGTCCAAGCCGCCCGGCGCGCGAAAAGCCTCGATGCGAGTGGAGTCCCATACGATTGGCGTCCCCTTTCCCCCACGCCAAATTTCAAACATCGGGAACGCGAAGGCTGGATGCCTGCGTTTGCCATCGATAAACTCGAAGAGGATCTTGACGGATTCGCCCTGCCCAAAGGCCGGCGTCGTGTTCGGCGAGCCGATCGATCTTAGCCAAGCCGACCCTTCGGCCTCGCCAACGACTATGGCGGCGGAAACGACCGATCGGTTGGAGGCGGCGATTAAGGAGTTGATGCGGGAGGGGGCGTGAATTCGTCGAAAGATATTGCAAATCGATCAGCGACCAACCACTCTTGAGACGCAAATCTCGCCTGTGCGAGCATCGATGTCCATGGTTGAAGTGCGATGTTCTCCGCAAAGGTTGTCGCATGGGATTAGTGGCATGACACCCAAAGAAATTGCGCGGAAAGCAACGGCCATTTTTTGCTCAGCCGTCCCGCCGTCTTGGTCAATCAGGGATCAGCAAGACCAAGAAGATTACGGGGTCGATTATGAGATCGAACCCATGATGTCAAATGACACCGCAACTGGCATGTTGTTTAAGGTGCAGCAAAAAGGAGAAAAGAATCTTTCCTGGGAAGCGGATCGCTCGCATCTGAAGTTGAGCGGCTTCAGCGCCGCAAAGCTTCGATATTTGTATAACCTCCGTAGTCCAGTGGTATTAATCGCAGTGGATATCACGGCGGAGCGCTGCTTTTGGACTGTCATTCAGGGCAATCGGCAGGCAAAGGCTCTCATGCAGTCCGCTGACGACTCGCGTCAAGCAACGGTGACGATCCGCATTCCAGGGGCAAACGAACTGCCCGCAAGAACTTCAGAATTGCTCGACGCTGTTGGACATGCGCTGGAATACATCGCTGTCCGAGATATAAGCACGATACGAAGCAAACGACTCGTTCGAATCGCGAGGGACCACCTTGGTCTAACAGAGGTGACTGACCGAGTTCGAGCGCACTTTAATCTGCTGCGCTGCACCGAACTCGAAGAACTCCTTCGTTCAGGTGGAGCTGAGGCCGTCGCTGCCCGGGCAACGCAACTCCTCAATAGTGAATCAGAGTCGTTGGATATGCGATTCGCATCCGGCCTATACGTTATTAAGTCGGCAAGATGTAGCGCGCTCGAAAGAACGTCCGGCGATGGCGCAAATCGCAGCATTGAGACCGCTCGCAAAATATCGAGTCAGCTTATGTCACTTACGCGGGCCGATCAGAGAAATAAGCGGCTTCGGGTTTATGCGCGACTGCAACGTCGTTTCGCCGAACTACAGAGCGCCGTGGAACAAGACTACGCGGTTTTCGTTAGCCGTAGTATCCAACGCGGTCAACGCGACCAATCTTCGAAGTACACTGCGGCTATCGCTGACTTATATCAAATACAACTTGTCGTAAAAGTGTTGCGCCAATTCCGCAGGATACGGCATTGCGCTGATCAGCTCGTCTCCGACGACCACTTTGATCTATTGCCGCAGGTGTGGGCCATCCTTGCTCTCGAGATGACGAAATTCATTTCACGCCTTCGGCAATCAGAGATCGACGTATCCCCGATCATAGAATGGCTCGACGCCGTTGGCCGCGTGGCAGTCGATGCGGCGTGCGCATTGGATCAATGGGATGACGTCGGGTTCTGCGCGATACAATTCGCCATGTTGGGAGTCCCGGATTCCGCAGCGATTGCCAATCGAATTCAGGATGCACTGTCATTTGTTCACCGTATTCCGGAATCGCATAAACAGGTGCGAGACCGGTTTATTTCTGAGATTAATCAAATTCAAGTCGACTTCGCCGAAAGCGCCACCAAGTGTCTTACGTACGATGGCGAGACTCGCTATATCGAGAGCATGGCACGCGCGATGGGGGTCGACTTAGACAACCCGAACGACGAGGTGGCAGAAGTTGTTCGAATCGGATTGCGAGACCGTAACCCAGATCGCGTTCTTCGCAGATGCCGCCACCTTTACTTCCGGCTTGGGGGCTGCGGCCTCCCCGGAAAGATGCTCGGGCTACAGACCGCAGGATTCAAATACTTACACTGTACAAAGTTTGGTTTCGGTATGGGAGCTTTGAGCCTGGATAGCTTATTTGATAGCTTTCATTACCATCATTGTGCAGCCTGCACTCAAGGAGAGCCTCACGAACCCGACTGGACATGGGCGCTGGACTGGCAGCGCGCCCAAGACGAGGCACATGGAGAAAGGTTTCGCGCGATGCCATAAGCATGCCGGCGCGCGCGCTCAGTCCCGTCTGGTGGGCATCGCCCACCAGAGCTGCCTTGGGCGCTCACCACTCGCCGCGTCTGGAACGAGGAACGAGCAAAAGCCAAAACCCCGCGGGCATTTTGGCGGCGCGTGGCTGCTGGCGGGCAGTGCCCACCCTACGGTCTGCGACTCTGCAACCAAGCCGGTTTGCGGATACTTTAAGCTTGGCTGCGCGCGACGGCGCCAGCGGCGGCGGCCGAACGAAGGCGCCTCGAAGGCGGCCGACAAAACGACGGGAGCCCACTCGAAGATGGCCAACCGCGCGAGCGCTCTTGGCGAAGTTGGCCGACTTAGCGGTGGGGCGTTTTTTTCTCCTGAGGCGACGGGTCGGGCTTGGTTCCCGGCGAGTTTTTCTCGTTCTCCCGGTCACGAAATATCCGTTGTGCGAAGTGGAACAAGTCGCTCTTCCACACTTTGAAATCGTGCCGGCCGCCAGGAATGACGTTGTACATGTGGGGCACTTTGTTCTCGTCGAGCATGTCGTGAACGCCCTGGCTGATCCGGAATAGCCGGTCCTGGTCGCCACAAGCGACGTAGAGCAGCCGCAGCTTGCCAGTCGCTTCCGCGGGATCCTTAATCAGTTCGGCGGGAGGCTTGGTATTCGGGGCGGACGAAAACCCGCCCACCCAGGCGAACGTGTCGAGGTTGTTCAGCCCGAAGTTGAGCGCCTGCCCGCCGCCCATCGAAAGTCCGGCCAGGGCGCGCGATTCGCGGTCGGCCTTCACCGAGTAGGTCTTCTCGATGAATGGGATCAGATCGGCGAGCAAGTCTTTCTCGAACGCGGCGAACGCCGGCGACTGCTTGGGAATGGGGTCTCGCGCCGTGACGTCCTTCGCGGCCCGGCCGTTCGGCAGGACGACGATCATCGGCGCCGCCTGCTTGTCGGCGTAAAGATTATCGACGATCACGTCGGGCTTGCCGCCGCGCGCCCACTCGTTTTCGTCTCCGCCGATGCCGTGGAGCAAGTACAAGACCGGATATTCTTGGTCCGCCGAGTATCCCGGCGGGGTGTAGACCCGGGCCTTGCGCTTGATCCCCACCGTCGTCGAGTCGTACTCGAGCGTCTCCAGCTTGCCGTGGTCGATGCCCTCGCGGGGGACGTCGAAACCCTCTGGCGGCGCAAGGAGGCTGCTGTCTTCCGCCCGCGCCAGCGCCGGCAGAGTCGTAAATGCCAGCACGGCGCATGCGACAAGAGCATGGATGCGTTCGCTCATGGTTTGTCCTCTTGAGTGTGACAGGATGTCGATCCGCCGACCGATACGAATTCCCCGTTCAGCGACTCCGCGATTCGCGTCAGGAGTCGCACCAACGCTAGAGCCTCATCGGGCAGGATCGAGCCGAACATCTGGCCCCGGATCTCTTCACCCGCCGTCCAGAGTTGCCGAAACTTCCGCTTTCCCGCCGCCGTGAGTGCAACCGTCCGTGCGCGAGCGTCGGTCGGAGGCGTATCCCGCCGAACCAGTCCGCGCCGTTCCAGCAGGACGAGCATCGCCCTCACGGTGCTGGGATCGGACGACATGCGGCGGGCGAGTTCGCGCTGGGTCAGGGCGTGCCCTCGTGCGAGCGTCGCCAACAATACGAACTGGTCCGCGGTGACGCCGTGCGATGCGAATTGCGCTTCCGACCGGCGGTGAAGCGCCAAGTAAGCGGCGCGGAGCGCCAGCGGAAGTTCGTTTTTTGCGGTCATCGGCGTCTCGGGCCTCTCTGGCGAAAATCGTGCGTATACGCACGATAGCAGTCTAGTGCGGCGACCGGCCGAGTGCAAGGATCTTCGCTCGCTAGGTCAGGCGTTCCGTCCTTCCACCTCAACCTGCCAGCGCCGCGGGACCGCGGACCAGGCCGCGAGATAGGTCGCTTCCAGCGGGACTGGAACGTAAACGTCGGCCGTCAGGAACAGCGGCATGTCGGGAAGCGCGTCGCCGACGGCGAGCGGCTCGACGTAGTAGCGTTTGAGTTCGCCTGCCGAATAGGACGCCAGGGCCAGCGGCTTGTCGGCCGGCAGTTCGAACCCGGCTTCGCCAAACTCTTCGGCCAGCGCGCCGTGAATCCCTTGAGGATCGCGGGGGCCTGGCGGAAAAAGATCGATGACGAGCAAATGGCAGCCCGCCTTGAGCGCGGCGTAAGCCTTGTCGACGAAGCTGTCGAGCGCGTGCCGCGTCGCCTTGTTGCCGGGCGACACGATTTCAATCATCGCGATTACCCGGTCGCCGCTCGTGTGACGGATGACCACGGTGCGGCTTCGTTCCGCGTAGATATCTGCTTCGAAGGTTGCGGAAAAACGGGCCTTGGGCGGTTGCACCGCAACGGCCAATCCGCCGACCGGCTCCGGCTCGTCTTCTCCCGGCGCCGCAGTCTGAAGCGTCAGCACATCAGGGATGACTCCGCCGGCGACCTGCTCGGCAAGGGCATAGTAATCCGGCGGCAATACGCCATCGTTCAAGGTCTTCGCGAGTTCCGCTACCCAACAGGTATGAAAATGGTGAAACGCGCCAGCATTCACACGTTTCCAGTCATGGGCGGGCATCGGTCGGATCCTCGAATAGGTGTCTGACCAATTATACCCCATCGAGGTCGGAGGTCGTAAATCGGCGGTCGGAAAACGAAGGCAAAGAGCGGCTCGTGCTGCCCGCGAATTCTCAAACGGCTGCCTTTCCGACTTCCGACCTTGCCCGCCGCCTACCGCCGTTTCTTCGCCATCGCCCGCTGCATCGCGGCGCCCATGTCGGCGGGGCTTTCGGCGACTTCGATGCCGGCGGCTTTGAGTGCGGCGACCTTTTCGGCGGCGGTGCCCTTGCCGCCGGAGATGATGGCGCCGGCGTGGCCCATCCGCTTGCCTGGAGGAGCGGCGCGGCCGGCAATGAAGGCGGCCACGGGCTTGGTGACGTGATCTTTGACGAAGGCGGCGGCTTCTTCTTCGGCCGTGCCGCCGATCTCGCCCATCATCAGAATCGCTTCGGTCGCCGGGTCGGCTTCGTACATGCGGAACAAATCGATGAACGACGTCCCAACGATCGGATCGCCGCCAAGCCCGACGCACGTCGATTGGCCGAGACCCAGGTTCGAAAGCTGCCAGACGGCTTCATAGGTCAGCGTGCCGGAGCGGCTCATCACGCCGATCGGGCCTTGCTTGTGGATGTAACCCGGCATGATGCCGATCTTGCACTCCTCGGGCGTAATCACGCCGGGGCAGTTCGGGCCGACCAGCACCGACTGGCTGTTGCGGACGATTTCATAAACCCGCACCATGTCGAGCACCGGCACGCCTTCGGTGATGGCGATCACCGTCTTGATGCCGGCGTCGACCGCTTCCAGGATGGCATCGGCCGTGAAGGCGGGCGGAACGAAGATCATCGTCGCATTGGCGCCGGTCTTTTCGACGGCTTCCGACACCGTGTCGAACACCGGCAGGCCGAGCACCGTTTCGCCGCCTTTGCCGGGCGTGACGCCGCCGACCATCTTGGTGCCGTATTCGAGGCAGCCCTTGGTATGGAACTGCCCGACCTTGCCCGTGATCCCCTGGCACAAAACCCGGGTGTCTTTGTTGATCAGAATGCTCATGGCGAAATCGAACTAGCGAGGGTGAAAGACGGGGGTTCGAAACCGGGGCGAACTACTAAAGATTAGGCGGCCGAGGCGGCTTTGACCACCTTCTGGGCGGCGTCGGTCAGGCCGGTGGCCGAGATGATGTCGAGCCCGCCGCCGGCCAGAATCTTGCGGCCTTCCTCGACTTCGGTGCCTTCCAGCCGCACGACCAGCGGCACGTTGAAGCCGACCGTTTTGTAGGCTTCCATCACCGCCGTGGCGATCGTCGTGCAACGCATGATGCCGCCGAAAATATTGACCAGCACCGCCTTCACGTTCTTGTCGGAGAGCAGGATGCGGAAAGCCTCGGTGACCTGATCGACGTTGGCGCCGCCGCCGACGTCCAAGAAGTTGGCGGGCGAACCGCCGTGCAGCAGGATCAAGTCCATCGTGCTCATCGCCAGCCCGGCGCCGTTGACCAGGCAGCCGATGTTGCCGTCGAGCTTGACGTAGCTCAGGCCCGCGTTGGCCGCGCGAACTTCGGCCGGCTCTTCTTCGGCCAGGTCTCGCAGCTCGGCCAGGTCCTTATGGCGGAACAGGGCGTTGTCGTCGAAGGTCATCTTGGCATCGAGCGCGATCAAGTCGCCGGCGCCGGTGACGACCAACGGGTTGATCTCGGCCAGGCTGCAATCTAGCTGGACGAACACGCGGCAAAGGCGCTTCATGAACTTCTCGGCGCTGGCGACGCTGGCGCCTTTCAGCCCCAGCTTGGCCGCCAGCTTGCGGGCCTGGTAGCTCAGCAGCCCGGCATCGGGATGGAAGCGTTCGCGGAAGATCAACTCCGGCGTCTCGGCGGCGACGTCTTCGATGTTCATGCCGCCTTGGGCTGAAACCATCAGCACCGGGCCGGCCGCCGCCCGATCGACGACGATGCCCAAGTACAGCTCGCGGGCGATATCGCAGCCTTCTTCGACGAGCACCTGGCGGACCGTTTGGCCTTCGGGGCCGGTTTGGATCGTCACCAGCGGCTGGCCGAGCAGGGCCGCGGCGACTTTCGAGGCCTCTTCGGCGCTCTTGACCAACTGCACGCCGTGCTGGGCCGAGTTGGACTTGATCGTCCCCTTGCCTCGTCCGCCGGCATGGATTTGCGCCTTGACGACGGCCAGCTTGCCGCCGAGTTCGCGGAACGCCGCCGCGGCCTCTTCGGGCTTTCGGGCGACGATGCCTTTGGGCACGGGGACGCCCGCCTTGCGGAGGATTTCTTTGGCCTGAAACTCATGAATCTTCATCGTTCACATCCGTTCCGCGGGAACCGAAGGCGGGCAAAAAGGCTGGATTTTTCGAGCAGCGATAAGTCGGAGATTATAGGTGTCGTGGTTTGGGTTGGTCAACGGTTCTGGCGGGGGCTTGGCATGGGACCATATACATTCTGAGAAACATCCCTGACCGGTCGACAATTCATTGATTTCCTTTTGCACGCAAGATTTTACGAGATGTATAATTGGAGGCTTGGAGTTCGTAGAATGCGGTGATTGCCAGCCCGTCGCCAAAATGAAATGAGATTTTATGGAGCTTTCTTACGCGTTTCTCGCACGCGCTGCGGAACAGGCTCAAGACGGCACGATCCACGTGTTCGGCGCCGACTTCGACACGATCCAGTTGCCTGCGTTTCCGGCAATGGCTCCCCCGTTTGCCCTACTGATTTCGTTTGCATGCCGGCCAGACGAACTTGGCGACGTGCATGAGGTGGAAATTCAGATCGAAGATCCGCATGGCGTGCGCTCACGCGCGGCAGAAAAACAACTCGTTTTGGGTGAAGGTCTGGCGGAGACAAAACGCCGGTTTCGCGCCTCGCTGTTGACTATGATCGGAATGTTGTTTTCCGAAGCGGGGGAATACCGCTTCGTGATTTTGGTCGACGGCTCGGTCGTCAAAACGCTGCCGTTGCTGGCCGTGCAAACGGCACCCAAGCCTGCTGAGAAGGTCGAAGCGGAGCGATAGAAAACCATGCCTGAATTCGGCGCAGTCACTCAGCCCGTTTTGGGCATTACCGTCTGCGTAGGCCCGACGCCGATCCAAAGCGCCGTGACGCAGCAGGTAAAAGTCGCCGCGGAACCGTCGCGACAATCGCTGGCGATCGGCATCCGCGCCAGATGGATGCGACACATCGGAATGTCGGAAGAGGAAATCGCCGAGCTTTGTGATCCGTCCAAGTATCCGGCCGACTTGAGCGAGGAGGTTGATAATTTACTCGCTCTGGGTTTAACCGTGGAATGTTGACCGCGGTTTTGACGCGCCAAACGAGAAAGGATGAGCGGTGGAAGTGCGCCTCGTCCAGGGCAGGGTCGTTTGGGCTCATGTTCCCGATCCGCAACGGCGCAATCCGAAGACGCGGCGCTGCGTGGTGATTAGCCCGGGCCCCTTTGAACCGGATGCTCCCGTCGAACTCGTGCCCGTCACAGGCACGATTGATCCTACGTATCCGGAAGAGTATGTGGAGATGGAATATGGCCCTGGGGCGCTCACGAAGTTCACCAAGCGCTGCGCCGCGCATTGCGTTTCCGTGCTATCCATCCCCGCAAGCGTGCTGACCGAGCGAGGAGGAATCGTCAAACCAAAGCACGTCAAGCAAATCCTTGAACGCACCGTCTCGCTTGGGGACCGGGTGGTGCGACAATCGTACCCGTTCGATTCGCCTTGATTTGATCGGGGACGCCCCCCAAGTTTGCGGTTTTGCCCCTCGGTCCATTACGCCTTCCCACCCCCCGCCCGAATTTGCTATACTGCTTGGTTCTTTCATTGGTCCGCGGTTAGCTCTCTGCGCAGAGGGCCGGATAGATGAAAACACTGGCAGTTTTTGGCCGACCGTCCACGCTGGAAATTCGCGGGCTCTCCAGGTCCGTAGGCTTCCCTTGCGGAGCCGCTCTGGCAACACGACGCTCGGAGTCTGGCACTTCATGGTCAATCGTAATCTGATTCGGGGTCTCGATCTCAACGAACAAGAGTGGGAGCAGGAACTGAGCGCCGCCCTCGAGGGCGCCGATCCGAGCGAAATCGAATGGGGCGGCGCAAATATCACGATCAACGAGATCGTCACCGGGCGAGTCCTGCGCGTCGAAGGCGACCTGGTGCTCGTCGACGTAGGCTATAAGAGCGAAGGCACGATTCCGCTCAACGAATGGGGCGAAGACGAAGCCCCGCCCGAACCGGGTCAGACCGTGAAGGTGCTGATCGAGGAGATCGAAGACGCCCAGGCCAGCCTCGACGAAGCTGGCATGATCACGCTCAGCAAGCGCAAGGCCGAGAAGATCGAGGCCTGGAAGAAGGTCATGGAGTCGGTTCACGAAGGCGACATCGTCACCGGCGTGGCCACGCGCAAAATCAAAGGCGGCTTGCTGGTCGATATCGGCGTCAACGTCTTTTTGCCGGCCAGCCAGGTCGACATTCGCCGCCCGCCCGACATTGGCGATTACATCGGCCGCACCATTCAGTGCATCGTGCTCAAGATCGACGAGGCGCGCCGCAATATCGTGGTCAGCCGCCGCTCGCTGATCGAAAGCGAACGGGCCGAGAAGAAATCGCGCCTGCTCCGCGAGTTGGAGGTCGGCCAGTTGCGCAAAGGCACGGTCAAGAACATCGCCGAGTTCGGCGCCTTCGTCGACTTGGGCGGCATCGACGGCCTGTTGCACATCACCGACATGAGCTGGGGCCGCATTGGACATCCCTCGGAACTGGTCTCGATCGACCAGGAAATCGAAGTGCAAATCCTGCACATCGACCGCGAGAAGGAAAAGATCGCCCTGGGCCTCAAGCAGAAATCGGCCAGCCCTTGGGAGAACGTCGCCGACAAATATCCGGTCGGCAGCCGCATCAAGGGTACGGTGGTCAACGTGATGAGCTACGGCGCCTTCGTCAAGTTGGAGGAAGGCATCGAAGGGCTGGTCCACATCAGCGAAATGTCGTGGACCAAGCGGATCAGCCACCCCAACGAACTGGTGCACATCGACGACGAGATCGAAGTCGTCGTGCTGGGCATCAACAGGGAAAAGCAAGAGATTTCGCTGGGCATGAAACAGACCCAGGAAAATCCCTGGGACAAGGTCGCCGACCGCTATCCGCCCGGCACCCCGGTCTCCGGCGTGGTCCGCAACCTGACCAACTACGGCGCCTTCATTGAGATCGAAGAAGGCATCGACGGGTTGCTGCACGTCAGCGACATGAGCTGGACTCGCAAAATCAGTCATCCGAGCGAAGTCGTCGAAAAAGGCCAACAGATCGAGTGCCGCGTGCTCTCGGTCGACCAGCAGCGGCGCCGCATCGCCTTGGGGTTGAAGCAATTGCACGAGGATCCCTGGGCCAGCGACATTCCCAACAAGTATCAGCCGGGCCAGGTGGTCACGGGGACCGTGACCAAGCTCACCAACTTCGGCGTGTTCGTCGGCTTGGAGAACGGCCTGGAAGGGCTGCTTCACATTTCCGAGTTGGCGGATCACAAGGTCGAAAACCCGGAAGAAGTCGTCAAAGTGGGCGACGAAATCGAGGTCAAAATCTTGCGCGTCGATACGGAGGAGCGGAAGATCGGCCTGAGCCGCAAACGAGTCGAATGGAATGAAGAAGACCGTGGCGAAGGCGGCGGCGGCGCTCCCGTTCCGAGTTCCGGGTCGACCGTGCCGAGCATTCCCGCTTCGGAACTCAAGGGCGGCACTCGGGGCGAAAAGGGGCCGCTCTTCAAGGCGCCCGAGCCCCGCGGCAGCAGCGCCGATTGAAGGCTTTCGAACGCCTGACGGGGGCCTGCTCGTCCGGCCTAGCCCGGATTATTCATCAGCCCAGCTTTTACTTGACAAAGCGCTCCATACAAACCCGAAGCGCCAGCGAGGTAAGCGCGTTGCTCCGCCTCGCTTGCGCTTCGGGTTGGTGTGGGCTGATGAATAATCCGGGCTAGAAAACCCGCAAACGTTAAATTCCTAAATCGACCCCGCCGGCCTCAACCGGCGGGGTCGTTGCGTTCGGCGCCGTCCGAATGCCGCTCACATTCGGCTCAGCTTGTCGCCCGACTGGTTCCTTGCAGAAATGCAAGGGGCGCCGTCGATAGTTGTGGGTGTTGTCGCCCGTGTCCTGCTCCAGCGGTCTAGCCCTGCCATGCCCAAAACACGACGCCGATCCGGTTCCGCGGTTCAATCGCCGCTGGAAACCTACCTCAGAGAAATCAACGAGACGTCGCTGCTCACGGCACGCGACGAACAAGACTTGGCCGTCGCGATCGGCAACGGCGATATCCAAGCCCGCGACCGCATGGTGCGAGCCAACCTGCGGCTGGTGGTGAATATCGCCCGCGGCTACACCGGCAAGGGGCTGGGGCTGCAAGACTTGATCGAAGAGGGCAATCTCGGGCTATTGCGCGCCGTGGAAGGCTTCGATCCGGCGATGGGCACGCGGTTCAGCACGTATGCCAGCTATTGGATCAAGCAGTCGATCAAGCGAGCTTTGATCAATACCGCCAAGACCATCCGCATCCCCGCGTACATGGTCGAACTGCTGAGCAAATGGCGCCGCGCGACGGTCCGTTTGTCGGAAGAACTCGGGCGCACGCCGACGCCCGAGGAAATTGCCCGCGTGCTCGGCTTGCCGCGCAAAAAGCTGCCAATTATCAAAAAGGCGATCCGCATCTATAACTCGACCCCCCAGACCGATCAAGCCGAGGCGGGCTGGTCGCTGGGTGAAATGATCATGGACGAGCGCGCCAAAAGCCCCGAAGAGGAGCTACTCGAAGGCGACGACATGACGCACGTGATGCGTCTGTTGGAGACGATGGATGCCCGCGAAGCCACGATTCTGCGGTTGCGATTCGGCCTGGACGACAACGAACCGCGCACGCTGAAAGAAATCGGCGAGCAGCTTGGCCTGACCCGCGAGCGAGTGCGGCAGATCGAAACCGAAGCCTTGGGCAAGCTGGCCGAGTGCCTCGAGGGGGCGGGCTAGCCCCAACGACTCGATTTCGGATGACTATCGGGTCTGTAAGCCCGCCGTATCTCGCCCTGTTCGAGAAAAAGCGGCGAGAATCTCAATTCTGACGGGCGCTTCCCCCCGTCAAGATGCAGTTTTGGCAAGATCGACGCCAACGTCGCCGCGAGTTGCTTCAAGTGGCCCTCGCTTTGCTAAGGATAATCGCCAGCGAGAGCGGCGCGGTAGCGAGGCAGCACCATTTCCAAGAAAAACCGCTGAAAACCCTCGTCAATCGTGGTATGGTGACGTGAGTAGGTGCAACTCCATAAATACGGCCTTGCCTCTTGGCTGGCCAGAACCTGTTCACTTGGAACAGAAGCTGGGCAGCAGAGCCCCTCGCCATCGTATGAACGCTCGTTTTATTTGGCGGATGACCGCTCCGATGGTAGGCGTGAGCCTGCTCTTGCTGGCCATCGGCATTTTGGCGGCGTGGGATGTGCATCGACTCCATAAGATCAATTCAGAGACGATGGTCCGGGACGTGGCCAGCATGTTGGCCGCTGAAGATCTCGAGATCAAGATGCGCGACGTGCGCGACCAACTGCGCGGGTTTTTGAGGACCGGCGACTCCTCCTACCTGGAAGGCATTCCAGCCCTACAGGCAACGACTCGCCAAGACCTGGCAAGGGCGCACGAATCGGCCCGAACAGGCGCCGAGCGAGAGAAAATCTCCGAATTGGAACGCGGCTGTGAAGAATTCTTCAAGGCGGTTCAGGCGCGAGCCAATGAACCGCTCGAGGCTGAAACGCCCCAACAGCTATATATCTCGCTGCAAGCGATCGACGACTTGGCCCGCAAGCAAATCTTCGATCCGGCGCACGAATACGTCGTGTTGCACCGCAAGAATGTCAACGAAACGAGCGAACAAAGCGAGCGTTGGGCCGATTTGATGGGCTTGGGCCTGCTGCTGTTGGGGACCTGCGGCTCGGTGGCTGGACTATTGGCGGGTTTTGGAATCGCGCGCGGAATCAGCCGCTCGATCGTGCAACTCAGCGTTCCGGTTCACGGCGCCGCGGGGAAGTTGAACGAGGTCGTGGGGCCCATCACGCTTTCGACGGGCGGCGGCTTCGAAGAACTGGAGCAAGCCTTGGAGAATATGGCCGATCACGTCGGCGCCGTGGTCGAGCGATTGGAACAGCGCGAGCGCGAATTGTTGCGCGGCGAGCAATTGGCGGCCGTGGGACAATTGGCCGCGGGAGTGGCTCATGAACTGCGCAATCCGCTGATGGCCATGAAAATCCTCGTCCAGGCCGCCGCCGAACGCGAAGACGGGACCGGCTTGCGGGGCCGCGACCTGCAGGTGATCGACGAGGAAATCACGCGGCTGGAGCGGTCGATCCAGACCTTGCTGGATTTCGCTCGGCCGCCGCAACCGGAGAAGTTCGTGTTCGACGTGCGCGGGCTGGTTCGGCAAACGTTGGCGCTCATCTCGGCCCGGGCCGAGCGGCAGCGAGTCGAAATCGAGTCGGAACTTCCCGAGCAGGCCATGCCCATCGAAGCCGACAGCGGCCAAATTCGCCAGGTGTTGCTGAACCTGCTCTTGAACTCCCTGGACGAATTGCCCGACGGCGGAGTCGTGTACGTACGGCTCTCGCAAAGCGACCGCGGACCCAGCGGCCCAATAGCAAACGCCGACAGCCAGGATCTGTTGCTTCACGGTCTCCTGTCCCCGAAAGGCCAGGCGGAAACGCACGATTCCGAGAGATCCTTCCCGGATGGATCCATTGAGAAAGGCGGCGACGACGTCGCCACGCACCCCGGCCCGGCCTACGACGAGTTCGAGCACGGAGAACCAGGCCCCGATCGGTGGGTTACGATCCGTGTCGGAGATAACGGCGCCGGGTTGCCGACCGAACTAGGCAAGCGCATATTCGAGCCGTTCGTGAGCACGAAAGAAACGGGCACGGGCCTGGGATTGTCGATCTGTCAACGCATCGTTACAGCGCATGGCGGCGAACTGACGGCGGGGAATCGGCGCGACGGAGGCGCCGAATTCACGATTCGCCTTCCGCAGCCGGCGGCGGTCGGTGCGTCGGATGGCGGCCGCGTACTGTCGAGCTAGGAGTCTGCTGAATGCCTCGACTGTTGGTCGTCGATGACGAACCTAACGTTTTGTACTCGCTGGAAAAGTGCTTGAGTTCCAGCGTGTTGGAAGTCATTTCAGCGGGCTCGGCGAAGGAAGGGATCAGTCTGGTGCGCCAGCGCCAGCCGGATGCGGTCATTCTCGACGTACGGTTGCCCGATATGTCGGGCCTCGACGCGTACGACCGCATTCGCCAGATCGACCCGCGCTTGCCGGTGATCGTGATTACGGCCTTCGCTAAAACGGAAACGGCGATCGAAGCCATGCGCCGCGGGGCATTCGAATACTTGCTGAAGCCCGTCGACTTTCACCGCTTGCGTGAAGTGGTCGCCAAGGCGCTTGAGGTCAGCCGCCTGAGCCGCGTGCCCGCCGTCTTTGCCGAAGAAGAGCCGTCCGACGCTCCGGCGGACCGCATCATCGGTTGCGCTCCCTCCATGCAAGAAGTGTACAAGGCGATCGGCCGAGTGGCCCCGCAAGAAGTGACCGTGCTGGTTCTCGGCGAAAGCGGGACCGGCAAGGAACTGGTCGCTCGCTCCATTTATCATTATAGCCGACGCAGTCACGGCCCCTTTCTGGCGATCAACTGTGCGGCCATTCCCGAAGCGCTGTTGGAAAGCGAGCTGTTTGGCCACGAACGCGGCGCCTTCACCGGCGCCGATCAGCGCCGCATCGGGAAGTTCGAGCAGGTCAGCGGCGGAACCATTTTCCTGGACGAAATCGGCGACATGAGCAGCGCCACGCAGGCCAAAGTGTTGCGGCTGTTGCAAGAGCAGCGCTTCGAGCGCGTCGGCGCCAACGACACGATTCAGACCGACGTCCGCGTGATCGCGGCCACCAACAAAAACCTGCCGGCGCTCGTCGAAGAAGGCAAGTTTCGCCAGGACCTGTTTTATCGGCTCAACGGCTTCACGATCCAGCTTCCGCCGCTGCGCGAACGCCGCGAAGACCTGCCGCTGCTGACCGAGCACTTTTTGCGGTTGTACAACCGCGAGTTGGGCAAGAACGTGCGGTCGGTCACCCCCGATACGAAGCGCCTGCTGGAAATGCACAATTGGCCGGGCAACGTGCGCGAACTGCAAAGTGCGCTCAAGTATGCGATGGTGCATGCGACCGGCGAAATTCTCACGCCCGATTGCCTGCCCGAAACTTGCCGGCCCGCACACGTCGTCAGTTCCCCGGCAGCTCCCCCTCCGGTCCCGGTAGGCGGCGCTCTGGAAGTGGCGCAGTACGTTCGCCAGCTTCTCGACTCGCAATCGACTGAGATTTACCGCCAGGTCGACGCAGCGGTCGATCGCGTGGTGCTGGACGAGGTGCTCCGGCACGTCAAAGGAAACCAATTGCAAGCCGCGGAATTGCTCGGCATCTCGCGCACCACGCTTCGCGCCAAGTTGCGGTCGCTGGGCTTGGCCGTCGAGAAATGGCTGCTGCCCGACAGCGAAATCGCCGAACGCCGGCAGCCCGAAAGCCGGGGCGTTTCGGGCAACCTGGAATCGCCCGCCGGCCCTCCCGAGCCGCAGCCAAACGAACGCGGCTAATCGCCCGTCTTCGCCGCAGGGCCCTGCGGCACGGGCTCCTTTTTGTCATTCATCCAGTTTGCCCTAGCACATTATGAAACCCCATGCTTGGCTCGTTTGCGGCGCGTTGTTGGCCGCCTTGTCGGTGACGATGGGCGCGTTCGGCGCTCATGGTCTGAAGGAGTACCTGGAAGCGGCAAAGCGAGTGGACACGTTCGAAACGGCGGCGCGCTATCACATGTACCATGCGATCGCCTTGGTCTTGGTCGGGCTGCTGGCTAGCGCCGGAAGCAACCGCGCGCTCGACGTCGCCGGCGGGTGCTTTTTGGCCGGCATCCTGATTTTTTCCGGCCTCTGCTATGCCTTAGCGCTCGGCGGCCCCAAGTACCTCGGCGCTATCGTACCCATCGGCGGCGTGGCGTTCATTGCTGGCTGGGTGGCGCTAGCCGTTGGCGCGCTGCGGAGTCGTTGAGCGACGCGCTTGTTCACCACGGAGGACACGGAGTCATTTTAAATTCTTGATTTTCAATCCAACGCAAAATCCGGAATCAAAAAACAAAATTCCTCTCTGTGTTCTCCGTGCCTCCGTGGTTCATTTCAACGCCGGCTATGCTGCGTCCACCATCTCCACGATTCGCCGCAATTCGTCTTCCGGCCAGGGCTTGTCGAGCGCGCCCAACGGCGCCCGGGGCATGCCGACGTCGATGCCGCTCTTGAGCAACATCGCTCCGCGGAGAAACGACCAGACGCCCTGCCCGCGCATCACTTCGTGGATCGCCCGTTGAAAAACGAGCATGAAGCGGCGGCCTTCCTCGACCGAGCCGGCGGCGAATTCTCGCCGGGCCTTGCGGCACGCCACGCCCCAGACGTTGTAAAACGTGCCGATGGCGCCAATCGCCCCGCACAACACGGCTTGGCAGAGCAACTCGTCGGCGCCGCTGAACAGTTGCAGCCGCTCGCCGGCGTAGGCGTGGATCAGGCCGAACTGGTACAAGTCGCGATCGGTGAACTTCATGCCGGCGATGTGCGGCACGGCCAACAGCCGCTCGACGTACTCGCGGGCATCGATCGAAAGCTGATTAACCTGACTCAGATGATACGCGAACAACGGCAGTTCGCCCGCCTCGCCGATCCGCCGGTAATGCTCGAACGTGGCATCGGGGCTGGCGGAATAATAAATCGGAGCGACGCACGAGATCGCGTCGGCGCCAATCGACCGGGCGTGCCGGGCGAGCGCGGCGGCGTCTTCGGTGGCCACCGCTCCGACGTGAACCATCGTTTTGATCCTTCCGGCCGCCGCGCGCACCGCCCGTTCGGCGACCGCCTTTCGCTGATCCGGATTCAACAAGGGCCACTGGCCCGTCGAGCCGGTGAGGTACAGCCCGTCGAGCCCTGCGCGCACGAACCAGTCGACGAGCTGTTCCACGGCCTGCAAGTTCGGTTCGCCCGATTCGTCAAGCGGCGTGAGCATCGCGGGCCAGAGACCAGAGAAGGAGGTTGGCATGGATTCTTTCATGCGACTGGGGCGTGCGAGGGCGCTTCTGAAGAAAACCACGGAGACACGGAGAACACAGAGAGGAAAGGTTGGTTGTTCAGCGATCGCTCGCGGGTTTCGGTCATAATTCGCGGTTAAGCCTTTTAAGAGGGGATGCGGAGGAGATCAGGGGATGCCATTTGGGCGCCTCAAAAGAAATCTGCCTTCTTCATCCCCTGATCTCCTCTTTATCTCCACATCCCCTTTTAAAAATGCCACATCACCCCAGGTCTGGATATCTGCCATTCCTTTTTCCTCTCCGTGCCCTCCGTGTCTCCGTGGTGCAACTCCTGCATGCTAAAGTGCCGCGCGCCCCGGCTGGCTGATCGGCAGAATTCCGCCCAGCGAATCGCCGGCGGCGACGGGCGGCGGCACGCGGAGGAAGAGCACAAGGCCGTCTTCGGCGGCGGGGACTTCGAGCACTCGTTCGCCCCAAATATCGGTCACCACGCCGAGCGGCTGTCCGTAACGAACAACCTGGCCCAGCGAAACTTTCGGCTCGAACACGCCTTCGGCCGGCGCCGGATGCTGAATCTGTAAATGACCGCTTTGGTCGCGATTGTCTTCGACGAAGTATTGCACGTGCGAAGCGTCGTTCGGATGGTCGACGATGTTCAGCCAGCGAGCCACATTGAGGCAACCAGCCGCATAGGCCGCGATCGCGCCGTCGTTCCAGCCGCCTCCGCCGCCGTACTCGGCGTAAATGGCCGGCACGCCGGCGTCGCGAGCCACCGAAAGCGAGCGCCCTTCGAGCCGACCGCTCGTACCCCAGACGATCGGCAAGTTAAACGCCTCGGCCATTTGCCGCTGACGATCGAGCACCGCCGCATCGGCGTGCAGCACGTAGCCGGCCAGGGGCGAGATGTCGAACAAGGCGCCGCCCGTGTGCAGGTCGATGTAGTAATCGGCCGAACGGATCAGCCGGCTTAGGGCGGCCGCGATGCGCTCGGTCGTCGAGCCGTCGTCGCGCCCGGGGCAGGTGCGGGCCAGATCGAGCCCGTCTTCGGCCGTTCGCTGCCGCAGTCGAAAAGCCGGCTCGTTGACGATCGGCGCCAGCGTGATCCGGCCTCGCAACGGCTCGGGGGCCAGACGATGATACAATCGCCGCACCGCTTCCATCGGCTCGCACTCGTCGCCGTGGACGCCCGCGGTAACGAGCAAATGCGGGCCGTCCTGCTCGCCCGCCAGGCTGCGTATCGCGAAAGTGGTCGGCTCGTGCGTCACGCCGGCGCCGCTCCGCTTACGATCTGCTCGACGATATCGACGCCGACCTTCTGGCTCCAGGCGCCGATCAACTGACGGAAGATTGGGCCCGGCTTGCCATTGCCGATCGTCAGCCCGTTGATCTTCGTGACCGGCAGGATGCAAAACGGCGTGCTCGCCAAAAACGCCTCGTCGGCGTTGATCACGTTATAAACCTGGAAATCGCGTTCGACGAACTCGATGCCCAGTTGCGCGGCCAGCTCGATCACCGTCTTGCGGCTGATGCCCGGCAGGGTGTTGCGCAAGGTGGGCGAGACGATCTTGCCCCCTTCGACCAGCAGAAAATTGGCGCCGCTCGTCTCGGTGACGTTCCCCTCCAGATCGAGCAGCAGGGCCGAAGCATTTGGGTCGACGAGCTGCGCCTCCTGGTCGGCCAGGTAATAGTGCATGCGGCTGCGGTACTTCATCTTGGGATCGAAACATTGCGGCGGCACGTGGCGAATGGAAGGCGTCACCAGGTGCGTCCCTTCGCGCATTTTCTTGGCCCACAGATCCCAGGCCAGCGGAAACGTATGCGCGCAAACCGTGGCCATCGTCCGCGCCGCCCGGCCGCTGGTGGCAGCGTACATGGCCACCTCGCCGGCAGTGACGAAGTGCACCAGGCCCAATTCGGCGCCCTCGGGCAGTAGGGCCGCGTTGTGCTCGACGAGCTTGAGCGAAGCGGCGGCCAGTTCGTCTCGCGTGACGTCGACTTTGAACCGCACATAGCGCAGCGAGCGGAACAGACGATCGAGATGATCGTCGAGCCGGAACGGTTGCTGGCGGAAGGTGCGCGTCATTTCGGTGACCGTGGCGCCGAGCACGACGCCCATATCGAAGACCGCCAGCCCGGCTTGCGAGGCGGGGAGCATCTGGCCGTTGAGGTAAACGAGGGATTCAGGCATTTGTGATTATGGCTCCGTTACGGGCGGCAGATTTCGCGAGGCATGTACGACAGCCAGGATTAGAACTCTTCGTTGGTCGTCGTCCTCGCGATAGATAACGCGGTAAGACGCCACAACGATCTGCCGGTATTGCGGGTTTTTGAGGTCTGGCGAAAAATGTCCTAACTGGGGAAAACGGTGAAGCCGGGCCGCAGCCTGGCGAATTCGCTCAACCGTAAGCCGAGCATATCGGGCCGAATCGCGGGCGATGTAATCATGGATCAATTGCAGGTCAGCAAGCGCTGATTTCGTCCAGATTACTTGAACCACTGCTCGCTCTGCCTCACTACTTCCTCGTGCGTTAAGGTTTCACCCCGTTCAATTTCAGCCTCCGCGTGTTCGAGCTTCATCTTCAAATAAAGTTCTCGAATTAGTTCCTCGGGATCAATCTCGCCTTCCGGGTAGTGGTCCAGGAGCGCGAGCACGTCTTTCTTTTGCATATTCCTACTCGCCTGTTGTCTGCCGCCAGTTCTTTGTGCCAATCCGCGCTTCCAAGCACGCGGAGGCTGACGCCTCCGGCTCGCCTGGTCGCTCGCCGCCGCTCACTCCGCCGCATCCTCCACTTTCTCGAACTCGGCGACCAGCGGCCGGTAGCCATATTCGGCCAGCACGGCGATCACGCCGCGGTCGCTCTGGTCGGCGGCGACTTCGCCCAGCGCGTGCAGCGCATTGTACATCGCCTCGACGGCCGCTTCGAGATGTTCGAGCTGCGCCTGCGACGCTGAGGAAGACACTCATTTCGCCAACCGGTCGAGCAAGTTGCGATCTTCCTCGATCACTGTTTTCAAGTGTTGCATCAAGGCAGCGCCGACCGCCGCGCCTGGCTTGGCGGCCAGCACGGCGTCGATTTGCCTGGCCACTAAGTCCGCGGGCTCAGAGAGGCCGCATTTCTTCGCCAGCGCATCGAGAGCTTCGTATTTGGCGTCTTCGAGTTGAATGGATACGGTCCGCATTGAATGTTCCACAAGTTCGCGAATTGAGCTTGCGCTGAGTCAGGATTTTACCATGTTCTTGTCTGCCGCCAGCAGGCGCGCCGTCTTGCCTCTTCATTTCGCTTCCGCCGCGCAAAACAGCCGCGGCATGAGAAGCATCTCCCGTCCGGCACGGCGTTGGGTTTCCAGCCTTCTGCCGTCGATCGCGCGGTGCAACCAATCGCGGTAGGGTGGGTCGCTAGCCCCACGCGCAATCGGCGCGAGGCTGCCTGGCGAGCCGGAGGCGTGAGCCTCCGGGTTGCATTGCCGCGGCTTCCGAACTTCCATTTCCGGCTCCGCGACATGCACTTCAGACATTCGTCTCCGCCAGACGTTAGAATGGCGGCATGCAAATACCGCGCACGTGGTTTCAATTCAGCCTGCGCGGGCTGCTGGTCTTGACGTTCGTGGCGGCGCTCGGCGCATTGCGCCTTGAGCAATATATGAAAACGCAACCTCGAAAAGAGCCGCCGGCGCCGGAACGAGGCGATCAGACGGACGCGCAAATCTTGCGTGACGCGATCCGAGGTGCGTACAGCGTATTCCGTCCCTATAAGCTGCACGACAGGATCGAAGGGTGTCCTTGTTGTGTCGCCGACTCGGCGGAGCGAGAACTCCATGAGCGGCCCCTTTCTGAACTCGAAGGCGAAACGTTTGGCTCTTACGTTTGGAAGGCGATGACCACCTGGGGAGACGTGAAGGATTTCAAACATTTCCTCCCGCGCATCCTGGAGTTGCTTGCGTTCGAGCCGGATGCACTCGGCTTGGCCGCCCCGGAAATCGCCGTCGGCAAACTCGCTTATGCGAAATGGAGCAATTGGCCGGACGATGAGCAGACGGCGGTGCTTCGCTTTCTGAACGCATGGTGGCGCAATGAATTGCACGAGATTTCCGAACACGCTTATGAATCGAGAGTCGATAGCTGCCTTTGCGCCATTGGGCAGGCGGTCGACGATCTGTCGCCGTTTCTCGATGCTTGGCGCGGCGACGACGACCCTTCGGCCTGCCAAAACCTGGCGAGGTTCATTGTCCACAACGTCGAGGGATTGCTGAAGAAAAGGCGGCTGACGAATGCTTTCTGGAAAGAACGCCCGCTACAAATGCAAAGCATCGTCGATTGGCTGCTCGATCCGAGGATCAAAGAATCGTTGGAAGCGGCCTTCTTTCAAACCGCTACAGCGTCGTCCGCAGAAGAATTGTCGAGCGCCGTTCAACAGTGGGAATGGATTGTGAATTCTCTTGGAATCAAGCGCCCCTTTTGATCGCCGACGCGAATTGCAGTTTCGAATTGAAGGTACGTGCTCATCGGCCAGGCAATGACCCGGAGGCTGACGCCTCCGGCTCGCCTGATTCCTGACGCCTGATTCCTGACGCCTGATTCCTCAGACCCAACGCCTCGCTGCTTTCAGGAACGCGGAACCGGCCTCCGCATCACCGCATACCAGGTCCATCGCCGCCCCGCGTGCTCGCGGCCGCCTTCGACGATCCAACTAAGCACGAAAGCCGTCAGCACGGTCGTCACCCACGGCAGCGAGATCGCCAAGGTAAACGTCGGCACGCCGGCTTTCGCGCCGACCAACTTGTCGACGCCCAGCGTCTGAAAGATTGCATGCCCGGGCACAACATGGGCCAACAGTTCGGGCAGCCCCAACTCGTGCCAATAGCTCCAGACGATCGAAACGACCAAACCGCAGAACACCGCTGGAACTGCCGAGCGGCTGGTCGAACGCGGCAGGAACATCCCGATGAAGAACAACGCCGCCAGCGGCCCCAGGAACATGTTGAACCCCTTGGCCATCAGCTCCATGATGTTCTGCGCGTGAGCCGCGACGGCCGGTTCGTCGGGCTCTTCGGCCAGCTTGCCCGACTGCTCCAGTGAGATTTCTTCCTCCCGGTGCAACTCGGCCGCCGCGGGCTTTTCGACCAGCCGCGCGAAACCGATCGCCAGCACCGTCACGAGCACGCCGATGGCCAACGACAGCCAGCGGGCCTGGGCCAGGCTGCTGGCAGCACTTCCCTTATGGCGAGAAAACTTCGACGCGATATCGGTCACGGCCACGGCGCTCACCGAGTTGATGCCCGACGAGACGCTCGACATCCCCGCGGCGAACAGCGCCGCCAGAATCCATCCGCCCAGTCCGGCCGGCAACTGGTGGGCGATAAAGTACGGAAACCATTTGTCGGCCGACTCGCTGCCGGCGATCTCGGGCGAGAGGAACGTCGGATGTTGGAGATAAAAGGCCAACAGCGCTAGCCCGCTCATCGCCAGCAGCACCGAGACGGTCAAATCGGTGAACGCGCTGATCAAATAGCTGCGCAGGGCCGCCTTGAGCGAAGGGGTCGTGAAGTAACGCTGCACGACCATCTGGTCGGAGCAGTGCGTGCAAGTAATCCAGAAAAAGCTGTGCAACATGGCGGTCAGGATCGTCACCCGCACCGTCACGTCGAGGCTGAACGTCGGCGGGCTGGTATGGCGTTGATGCGCTTCTCCGGCGATCGCCCACCAATCGCCGGGGCCTTGGCCGGTGGAAATCCAGACGTAAGAGAGCGTAATCAGCAGGCCGGCGAACATGATCAGCGACTGCATCACGTCGGTCCAGATTACCGCCCGAATGCCGCCCACGGAGGTGTAGGCGGAGGTGAAGAGGCCGATCAGAACGATCCACAGATAGAGCGGCGGCAGCCTGACGGGCTCGCCCGCCAAACGCACGCCCGGCAGTGCAACCGGCCCGATCTCGACCATCTTGTCGACGGCCATGCTGCAGGTGTAGATGATCACGCCCAGCCAGCCGAGCCGCAGCAAGATGAACAGCGTCGCCGCCAGCAGCCTCGCCCCGGGGCCAAAGCGCTGTTGGAGATATTCGTAGACGCTGGTCAGCCGCAGCCGCATGAAAAACGGCACCCACAGGCAAAGCACCACGGCCATCGCGAAGGGCGCGGCCATCTGGCCGGCGAACATGCCTATGCCATGCTGGATCATTTCGCCCGGCACGGCCAGGTAGCTGATCGTCGACGTCAGCGTGGCCATGATGCTCAGGCCCACGGCGAACCAGGGCATGCGGCGCCCGGCCAGAAAGAACTCTTCGGTCGTGTCTTGCTTGCGCGAGCAGACCCAGGCGATCGCCGCCGTCGCCGCGGCGTACAGCGCCAGCGCCGCCCAATCGGCCAGGCGAAAGCCCGCGTGCGGCGAAGCGACAGCGAACAAGGAGAGAGGCAAGGTTAGTTCCTCAAGCGTTGCGTTCGGGTGTCAGGCGTCAGGCGTCAGGCGAGCCGGAGGCATCAGCCTCCGGGTAGTAGCTCTCGCGATGAAAGGCGTCACGCGTCATGTTGAATGCGCTCTCATGGATGGTTCGCCGCAGGCAAGCATCCAACCAGGAAGTTCCGCATCTTCTCGAACCAATCGACAATCGGCGGCCAGCTCTCCGGCATTTCGAAAGACCATTGAAGTCGCAGCACCGCGGGCGGCTGCTCGCGGCTGAAAAACTCAAAGCCGAGGTCGCCTACGTCGGTCGTGACGGATTCGCGATCCTCAGGCCCAAGCCAAACTACCGGTACTCGAAACGCCGTCGCTTCTTTCAGCAATGCCCTGAATTCGGCTGCCGGCACAGGACCGTCGCGAATGACAAACGTCGGCTCCCAAAAAATGACCTTCCTCTTTCGCTCCACCTTACGGTGCAGCTTCTCCAAGTCATCATGCCGCTGCCAAACGGCTTCGCGAACGACGGAGTGGCGGCTCAAATTGTCGCCGAAAATCTCGAAGACCGACAGCGTGAATGGCTGGGGGTTGTCGGAACGGAATCCCGTTGCGTCGTCCCACAGGCAAAGCCGCGGAATGCCGTGGAACGGGCGTCCGCCGCTGGCCGAAGGAGGCAAATCGAAGCTGTGTTTGAGCGTATGCCACGCGCGAGCGTGAAGCACTCGGTTGCTCGATCTCAAGACTTCGAGTAATTCGGGGCGCATACGAGAACCCGCAAAGCAACGGTTTCGGTGTTGGGCCGTTATTGTAAACTGGCCGCATGCGCGCGTCGCGGTCCACGTTACGTCAGAATATCGCGGACGACCTTGCCTTCGATGTCGGTCAAGCGGAAGTCGCGGCCTTGGAAGCGGTAGGTCAGCCGCTCGTGGTCGATGCCCAGGCAGTGCATGAGCGTGGCGTTCACGTCGTGGACGTGGACCGGGTTTTGCGCGATGTTGTAGCTGAAGTCGTCGGTCTCGCCGTAGACCTGGCCCGGCTTCACGCCGCCGCCGGCGAACCACATCGTGAAGCAACGCGGGTGATGGTCGCGGCCGTAGTTGTCCTTGGTCAGCGTCCCCTGGCTGTAGATCGTGCGGCCGAACTCGCCGCCCCAGACGACCAGCGTGTCGTCCAGCAGCCCGCGCTGCTTCAGGTCCTTCACCAGCCCCGCGCCGGCCTGGTCAACGTCCTTGGCCTGCATGCGAATGTTGCCGGGCAGGCCGCCGTGGTGGTCCCAGCCGCGGATGAAGACCTGCGTGAACCGCACGCCCCGCTCGGCCAGCCGCCGCGCCAAGAGACAGTTGTAGGCGAACGAACCAGGGTCCTTCGCCTCGGGGCCGTAGAGATCGAGCACGTGCTGCGGCTCTTGCGAGATGTCGGTCAGCTCGGGCACCGAGGTCTGCATGCGATAGGCCATTTCGTACTGCGCGATGCGGGCCGTGATCTCCGGGTCGCCCAGTTCGGCTAGCCGCTTCTGGTTGAGCGCGGCCAGCCCGTCGAGCATCCGCCGCCGCGCGGCGGCGTCGACGCCAGGCGGGTTCGAGAGATACAGCACCGGATCGCCGCTGGAACGCAACGCCACGCCTTGATGCTTGGTCGGCAAGAAGCCGGCGCCCCACAGCCGCGAGAAGAGCGCTTGGCTGCCGGCCTTCGAACTCCAGCGCGAGTGCAGCACCACGAACGCCGGCAAATCCTGATTCGGGCTGCCGATGCCGTAGGAGAGCCAA
>DATKRK010000404.1:0-10014 GCA_035532215.1 Pirellulales bacterium
GCCCGGCGCCGAGTCGTATCCGGCCAGCGATCAGGCCGTGGATGCTAAATGCCATCTGCTAGCCAGTGAACTGAGCCTGTCGCTCGCCCAGGTCCAAAGCGTCTGGCGATTGCATGGCGCCGAGAGCGAAGCGATCTTGAAGGCGTGCCTGGCCGACGACAGGACGAGTCTGCCCGATACCGATCTGCCGACGGCTTTCGCCCGCTGGACGATCCGCAACGAATGGGTCCGGCGGCTCGACGACCTGGTTGAGCGGCGGTTGATGCTGCTGTACGATCGGCGACTGTCGCGAGGGTGCCTGCGGCAAATGGCGGCGATGCTCGTCGAGGCGGGCTTGCTGCGGGCGGAAGACGCGGAAAGCGAAGTCGAGCGCACGGCGGAGCGTCTGAAATCGCACTTCGGCAAACAGTTGGCGGAATGACCCAATATATTCTCGCGCTCGACCAGGGCACCACTTCCAGCCGGGCCATCGTGTTCGGCCACGACGGCCGGATCGTCGCCACGGCCCAGCAGGAATTCGAGCAAATTTTGCCTTCGCCCGGGCATGTCGAACATGATCCCGAGGCGATCTGGACTTCGCAACTCGAAGTCGGGCGGCAAGCCCTGGCCAAAGCTCGCCTGGGCCCGACCGAGATCGCCGCCATCGGCATCGCCAACCAGCGCGAAACCACGATCCTCTGGGAGCGGCAAACCGGCAAGCCGATCGCCAACGCCATCGTCTGGCAAAGCCGCATCAGCGCTCCGCTGTGCGACCGACTCAAGGCACAAGGTCTGGCCGAGACGTTCCGCAAGAAAACCGGCTTGGTCATCGACCCGTACTTTTCGGCCACCAAGGTCGCCTATTCGCTCGATTCCATCGACGGCCTGCGGAGCCGAGCCGAAGCGGGCGAAATCCTGTTCGGCACGGTCGATTCGTTCCTCGTCTGGCGTTTGACCGGCGGCCGGCGGCATGTGACCGATTACAGCAACGCCAGCCGCACGCTGCTGTTCAACATCCACACGCTCGATTGGGACGACGAGTTACTCGGCTTGCTCGACATCTCGCGAGCCATGCTGCCGGAAGTTCGGCCGACGAGCGAAGTCTACGGCCTGGCGGCGGCCGAATGGTTTGGCTCGCCGATCCCCATCGCCGCCGCCGTCGGCGACCAGCAGGCGGCGACCTTCGGCCAGGCCTGTTTCGCGTCCGGGGAGGCCAAGAACACTTACGGCACCGGCTGCTTCTTGCTCATGAACACCGGCGAGCAGCCGGTCGAATCGAAGCACAACTTGCTGACGACCATCGGCTGGGGCATCGGCGGCAAGGTGACCTATTGCCTGGAAGGCTCCGTCTTCGTGGCTGGGGCCGCCGTGCAATGGCTGCGCGACGGGCTGGGGCTGATTCGCACATCGGCCGAAGTCGAAGAACTGGCCCAGAGCGTGCCCGACAGCGACGGGGTGGTGCTCGTGCCGGCCTTCGTCGGGCTCGGCGCGCCGTATTGGGATCCTTACGCCCGCGGCGCCGTGCTCGGCATCACGCGGGGCACGACCGCCGGTCATCTCGCCCGGGCCGCCGTCGAATCGATGGCTTTTCAAACCCGCGACCTGCTCGAAGCCATGCACGACGACGCGGGCATTCGCCTGGCGGAGTTGAAAGTCGACGGCGGCGCCAGCGTCAACAACGCCTTGATGCAGTTCCAGGCCGATCTGTTGGGCGTGACCGTCAAGCGGCCGGCCGTTTCCGAAACGACCGCGCTAGGCGCCGCCTATCTGGCCGGCCTGGCCGTCGGCTATTGGCAAGACCCGGGCGACGTGGCGCGGAACTGGGCCCTCGATCGGCAATTTATCCCGAATATGCCCGCCGAGCGCCGCGATGCGCTTTATCACCGTTGGCAAAAGGCCGTCAGCCGCGTCTTGGATTGGGAAGAGCGGTAAGGGGGCGGCGAATTTCCCCACTTCAGTCGTCGGGCGTCCCCAGCGCCGGCTGGAACTGGATGGCAGACAGTTACATTGCCGCCCCGCGCGAGAACCTGATACAATAGCACATTAGGTTTGGAGGATAGCGACATGCAGTACCGGTGTACTAATGGCCATGCACTTGGAGTTCGTGGTTCCTGGTCCGCCGATCTCGAACCAGCAGAGCACGCCCGCCGGGAAGGCAACCCTCATGATGTGGCGCGGCGTCATCGCCGGGGCCGTCGCTCCGCTTTGGGGGACCACGCCGATCCTGAGCGGGGAACTTAAGGCAGTCATCGTCAACTTTTTTGTGGGGAACAAGCCGTCGGTCGACGTGGACAACATGTCGAAGCCGATCCTCGATGAGATGCAGAAGGTTGTCTACAAGAATGACAGGCAGATTCGCCAGGCAGAGTTCACTCATGTGAAGATCGGCGCCGCTTTTTCGATTATGGGCGTCTCCAAGATTCTGGTCGACGCCATCCAAGCAGGGTCACAGTTCGTGTATGTGCGTATTGAAGATCCACTAGACCCATTCCCGTTGCCGAAGTAAAGCCATGGATTTCAAACAGCATCTCAATGACGTGGCTAATCGCTACCGCTCGCAAGGATATCAGGTTGTCGAGCGGCCCGAGCCAAAGGACCTGCCGGATTTCGCCAAGACCTTCAAGGTGGAAATCGTGGCACGGCGGGCCGATGGTTCGGCTCTCGTGTCTGCGAAGAAAACCCCCAAAGAACTCGAAGCCGACCCGGACGTCACTAGGTACGCTGAGACTACGGAGAAGCAGTCGGGATGGCGCTTCGATGTCATCGTGCTCGGTCCGAATGACGAGGCCGAGCCGCCCGAAAAGCGGGACGCCAAGGAGCCGTCCGAGGAAGATTTCCGCCATCAGTTTGACACCGTCCAACGGTTGCTCGCTGCAAATGTCAACCAGCAGGCCCTGGTCCTTGCCTGGTCCGTGCTGGAGGCCGCCATGCGCCGTCGGCTCCAGGCAGAAGGCGAGGAAGCGGGCTGGGGAAGCTCGCCAAGGACAATGATGAACGAACTTTTGTCGGCGGGCCTGCTCTCGAACAGCGTCTTCCGTGACCTGGAGGGGCTGTTCCAAGCGAGGAGCGCCATCGTGCATGGATTCACCACGCCGATCATCGACGCCAAGGCCGTAAACTTCATTCTCGACGTCGCTCGCAAGCTCCTCGAAGAGTCGAAGGCGGTCAGACAGCCGGCTTGAAGCGGCGCCAGCGTCAACAACGCCTTGATGCAGTTCCAGGCCGATCTGTTGGGCGTGACCGTCAAGCGGCCGGCCGTTTCGGAAACCACCGCGCTCGGCGCCGCGTATCTGGCCGGATTGGCCGTCGGCTATTGGCAAGACCCGGGCGACGTGGCGCGGAACTGGGCCCTCGATCGTCAGTTCGTTCCGAATATGCCCGCCGAGCGCCGCGATGCGCTTTATCACCGTTGGCAAAAGGCCGTCAGCCGGGTGCTGGATTGGGAGGAGCGGTAAGGGGGCGGCGGCGGAACTACTTCTTCAATGGCCTGGCGCAGGGGCGCCGGACCTCGATAGGTCAATTGTTGCCCAGGCTAATCGTGAACTGCCGTCCGTTTCGTGCTCGCCGCCTGCTCTAAGAGCTTTGCCATTTCCGGATTCCGGCTCTGCGCCAGGTCCAAAGGGGTTTCGCCTTTGCTATCGGGAAGCGACGGGGCCGCGCCGGCTGCAAGCAACATCCGCACGACGTCGAGACGGTCGTTCTGTACCGCGTGGTGCAGAGGCGCGCGGCCGTTGACGCCCTGCCAGTTCACGTCGGCCCCTAGTTCCACGAGCGCCGCAACCGCCTCCGGCTTGCCGTTCCAGGCGATATCGCACAACGTAGTGTCAGACCAATCGTCCGTGGCGTTCACATCCAGCCCGCGCTGGGCGAGAAGCCGGATCAATTGCGGATCGCCACCGCGAGCCGCCTCGTGCAGCATTGTAAAACCAATGCCTTCCACCACGTCCAACGGCGCCCCCGATTCGATCAGAAACAGCGACATCTCGCGATAGCCTCGGCGCAGCGCGATGCCAAGCAAGGTGGGGCCAAGGCCCGCATAGGCGCTATGAAAGCGACGTTGAAGCAGCTCGGGCTTCTCTTGGACCGCGGCTTTGAGTGCGTCGAGGCGATTGAAGGCAGCCATTTCTCGCGGGCCGTACGGCAGGCCATATTCCCGCAACAGGTCGCCCATTTGCGCGTCAGACACTTCGAACGCCATATCCATCGCGCTCCACCCTGCGGTGGAAAGCCTTCGAGGATTCGCGCCCCGTCCGACGAGCAGCCGAACCATCTTCGCGCGGACTTCGGCGGGTTGGTCGCAGCCGAGCGAGGCAAACAGGGGGGGTCCGGAAAGAATTGGGCTTGAAGATGCTCCTGCAATTCGTTCGATTCGTTCAATGTCCGCTCCGAATTCGAGAAGCAGCTCCATCATCTCGATCTGGCCGTTCGCGATGCACGTACGCAATGACGATAAGCCGTTAATAGGTGCAGTCGGGCTCCAAGGGCGCGTGGTAGGAATCAGATTGGGATCTGCTCCTGCCTCTAGCGATTGCCGGGCAAGAGCGACATTGTTCATACGTAGGGCAGTGCGGAGATCGTTTTCAGCCGCCTCGCGCTTGCGGCTGGCTTCCTGAATCCGCCAGACGTGAAAGGACCAACGAATTCTGGGCGCCGCGAGAGAGAAAAGAATCGTGACGAGCACGAAGAGCAGCAGCATCTGCCGCACCGTGAATTGGAAAAAACGGCGATACTTGCGAATTGCCGCCACCGGCGATTCGCCGCTGGGCGAGCCGGAATGGCCGTCACTGTGCGTTTTTGTTTCCATTCCAGTCTCCTGCCATCCCTAACTGAAATGGCGGTCATAGCATCTATCATGGAGTTGAAACAGAAAGGTTGCCGGCCGATCGTCTGCCTATCCGTCTGATTGTAACGCGCAGCTCTCGAGGACACAGCTTCGGCCGGGCTATCCGAGAGCCTTTAGCCAGCACTGGCTAGGCCGGGATTGTGGAAGACCGAGTGGCCTTCTGCGAGCGCTGGGACGCTGGCAAAAGGCCCGTTATCCGCACCTTGGATTGGGCCGAACGGTAAGCTAGAATTGTCCGCTTATCCGTAGGCGGAAGCTACCTCCCTCTCCTTTTGGAAGAGGGCCGGGGCGAGGGAAACTTGCTTTGGCGCTTCCGCCCTCACCCTAACCCTCTCCCAAAGGGAGAGGGGACGTGTTGAAACCCTAACCCTCCTCCTAAAGGGCGAGGGAAATAGTTCCACTTTTAGCTCGGAGCCGTTGCTGTGATCGTCACGACCAAAGACCTGTTCGAACAAGCCTACGGAAAGTACGCCGTCGGGGCCTATAACATCAACAACCTGGAACAAACCATCGGGCTGTTCCGCGGCAACTTGGCGAAAAAAGGCTCGAACGACGAGCCGACCGATCCGGTCCGCAGCGCTCCGTTTATTATCCAGCTTTCGCGAGGCGCCCGCGGTTATACCGATAAGCGGTTCCTGGAAGCGATGATTCGTACGGCCGAGGAGGTGTTCCCGGAAGCGATTTTCGCCGTCCACTTGGACCACGGCACCGAAGAGGTCGCCTATGAGTGCATCGACAGCGGCTTCTATTCGTCGGTGATGATCGACGCCTCGCACGAGACGTTCGACGAGAACATCGCCATCACGCGCCGCGTCGTCGAGCGAGCGCACGAGCGGGGAATCTCGGTCGAGGCGGAATTGGGCATGTTGGGCGGCGTCGAAGAAGACATCGCGGTGTCGGCCGAGCATGCCTGCCTGACCGATCCGGACGAAGCGGTCGAGTTCGTCGAACGCAGCGGCTGCGATTCGCTGGCAGTGGCCATCGGCGCCTCGCACGGCGCTTACAAATTCACGGGTACGCAGGGCCTGCACTTCGACCGCATCGCCGAGATTCAAAAGCGGCTGCCTGGGTATCCCTTGGTGATGCACGGATCGAGCAGCGTGCCGAAAGAGTACGTCGACCGCATCAACCACGCCGGCGGCAAGCTGCCTTCCACCAGCGGCGTTCCGGAAAAGGATTATCTACCGGCGGCCAAGCTCGGCGTGACCAAGGTCAACATCGACACCGACGGACGGTTGGTGTGGTGCGCGGTGCTCCGCGAGACGTTCCGCGACAAGCCGGCCGATTTCGACCTGCGCACCAGCGGCAAGCCGTTCATGGCCGAGTACGCCGCTTTCATCACGCACAAGAACCAGATGCTCGGTTCGGCCGGCCAGCTCGAAGCCGTGCGCAACGCGCTGGCCGCCGTGCGAAGCTAAACCTGGCCCGGCGGGCGAGTGCATCGTCCCCCTCTCCCTTTGGGAGAGGGACTCAGGTTAGTCGGCGACAGCCGCCTCGGTCGGCAAGGCGGCGGCGTCGGGCGTGGCCCCGCCCACGAGGCGAATCAGGATCAGCTTCTGCGTCAGACGTCCTGAGAACTCTTCGGTGAAATACTGGTAGCCGAGGCTGCCCGGCCGATCGAGCACGCCGCCGAGCACGAGCGTTTGGCCGGGCAGCAACTTCGCGGCGAAGGCCAGTGCCTGGTAGATTTCGTGCGGCGGCGAATATTCGACTTGATAAATGCCGTCGCGGCTGTGCGCGTACTGCGGCTGGGCCTCTCCGTGCTCGACCTGCGGCACGAGTTCGAGCCGCACGCGGCCGTCGGGCTCGGCAAAGGCCTTGCCCTCGAAGTAGCCCTGAACTTGCTTGAATGTTTCTCCTTGAACTTCGCCCTCGTCGTCACGGATGAGCACCGTCAGTTGCGGCAGACGCTCCTTCTCGCCGGCAACGATGACTTTGAACGGGTCGCCTAGGCGCCACTGTTTGAACGATCCCCAGACGGCAGGCTTCTTTCGCACGTCGACCTCGTTGGGATCCGCCGGCGCTTCTTGGGCTTCCTCCTGCGGGGCTAACCTGCGTTCCAGGGCCGCGGGAATTTGCCCGCCGACTACCCCTGCGCGAAAGCCATTGGCGTCAAGCCGTTTGCGCACTTCAGGCGGCAGTTGTTGCTCGTCGATTTGGGCCCACAGCGGAGCATTGAGATCCGGCTGGCCAAACGGGAACTCGACGAAGCGAATCTCCATCGCCACGCTGCCGGGCGCACCTTGCAGCGGGGGCAATTCGAATTTGCCGCCGGAATGCCAGCGCGCGCACCCGACTGCGAGCAACAAGGCGAACCATGTTGCCGTGACCGCGCGATGCCGCCGCGACGGGCCCGTTAGTTTGGCGAACGCCATCCAGGGAAATGCCTACGAGAGATGCCTCTTGCACGCCGACTTGGATTGCGAAGGCTAGAAGCGTTTGACGGCGGCGTCAAGATCGATTTCCAGCAAACTTGCATCGCCGCGCTGTTCGCCAAACAGCGGCTCACCAGACATCGGCCGCAGCTACGCCTTGGGCCGCGGCCAACTCGGTCGTCTTGGGGCGGCATTCCAGGCCGACGAAGTCGCGATAGCCCAACTCGTAAGCTTGCTTGAGCACGCGGTTGTAATGGACTTCTCCGGTCCCCGGCTCGTTGCGGCCCGGGTGATCGGCCAGTTGCAGATAGCCGACCTGGTCGAAGCCCTCTTTCAGATGGCCGCACAGGTCGCCCTCGCTGATCTGCATGTGATATAAGTCCCAATTGATTTTGACGTGCGTCGAGCCGACTTCGCGGCAGATCTTCACGGCGGCCGGGCTGCCGTACAGACAGTGTCCCTTGTGGTCGACGCGGATGTTCATCGGTTCGAGGATCAGCATCACGTCGTAGTCTTCGGCTATCGGCGCCGCGCGCTTCAGGGCCTTGATGATGTTGGCGTGCATCTCCGCTTGCGTCATGCCGGGCTGATCGTTGCCGCCGACCACGCACATCTTCTTGCAGTTAAGCTTCTTGGCCGTCTGGCAGCTTGCTTCGATCTCCTTGACCACGGCATCGTGGTTCTTGGGATCGTTCACGCCCGGCGTGAAGCCCCAGGCCGTGAACTGAGCCACGGCGATGCCCAACTCTCGCGACAGCTTGGCGATCGCTTCAATATCACGGTTGCGCCAGGGCCAGAATTCAAAGGCCGGATAGCCGAACGAAGCCGCCGCGCGGATGCGGTCGAGAAAGTCGAGCTTGGTCCACCACATTTCGATGTTCGCCGCGAACTTGGTGTGCGGAGTCTTGCCCAGCGACGCGGATTCCTGAGATTCGGCGGCCGCGGCCATCCCCGAGAGCGAAGCCAAGGCGGCGGTTGAGCCAAGAAAGGCACGACGATCGAGCGAAGCCATAGATCACGATCCTTTCCAATGAAGAACACGCCGCAACCCTTGCCACCCGGCGGGCAAGCTTGCGGCTATTGTAAATGGCCGCTTGCGGCGACGCGAGCGATCACTTCTTGCCCAACGATCGCTTCTTCTGAAAAAACCGGGACAGAATCTCGCCGCACGGCCCGGCCAGCACGCCGCTGACCGTCTGGCAGCGGTGGTTCAGCCGCGGATCGGCCAGCAATTGATAGAGCGTGTGGACGGCGCCTGCTTTGGGGTCGGGCGTGCCATAAATCACCCAGGGGATGCGGGCTTGCAGGATCGCGCCGGCGCACATCGGGCAAGGTTCGAGCGTCACGTAGAGCAGGCACTCGTCGAGCCGCCAACTGCCGAGCGATTCGGCGGCCTGGGTGATAGCAATCATTTCGGCATGCGCCGTCGGGTCGCGCAACTGCTCGCGCTGATTGTGCGCCGAGGCGATGACCCGCTCGCCATGCACGATCACGGCGCCGACCGGCACTTCGTCTTCTTCCAGGGCTTGCTGGGCCTCCAGGTAGGCCAGCCGCATAAACGCTTCGTGCATGAATTCTTTCAGTTAAAGGCTTTTTGCTAGCTTACGTTTTTAACCTCTCGCAGAGAGAGGGATTTGCAGCACGGAGTTTTTCCGCTCGTTCTCGCCGCGATAATTTATATTTCGGCCGAATCATTTATATCTCCGCGCGCGGCGCGCGTCCGAACGGGCGGCGAAAGCGCGAGATGCTCGAGAAAACAAGGGGTTTCGCTCTTCGCGGGCAGCTCGGGCGGCAGCAAAAATAGGGCATTTTATGCCCGCTGGACGCTCGGTTCAGGCCCGATTCGGCGCTTTTTGATAAATCATCGCCAGGGGCGTCTTGGCCTGCGGGCCGAGAATTTGGGCCTTTCTCGGCGGACTGGCGGCTTATCACCTGGTGGGTAGTATAAATCATGATTTTTCGCTTTCACGCCGCGCGCCAGACCTCGAACGGCTTCACGTTTAGACCGCCTGGCAAGCCGAACTTATCGTCCCTGCGGCTTGCTCGCAATCGTACGCGATTTAACGGGCTCGGAGATCATCCGCGCTAGCCGATGCGATGTCCCAGCCGCATCTCGGGCAAAGTCAGCCGATGTTGCATGTCGGCGATGCGCTGTTCGAGACGATCCAATTCTTGCCGGTAATGGCGAATCGCCCGGCAGCGGCTGTCGAGGCCAGCGAAGACCGCCGATACAAGCGCAGGGTTGTTCCAGCGCGAGCTGAGCTCTTCGATTTCGGCCCCCACGCCGCGCCGCAGCCGAGAGGCGAACAGCCACAACAGCAGCCCGCACCAGAGCAACAGCACGACGGCCGACGAGAGAAAGAAGTCGGTTCCCAGCACCGGCTGGGCCTGCTGCGACCAGCCCAAGGGGACCGCCAGCCAGGAATCGATAAAGTAGTTTTGCCCGAAGCGGTAGAACAGCACGATAAGCATCGCGCCCAGAGCGATTTCATAACGCCAGCGGACCCAAGGCGGCGTGTGCCGCGTTGCCAGGCGGCCGACGAGCGATTGCAATTCGGCCGAGGCCGAGGCCACGAGCGAGGCGCCCGCCGCGGCGGCTTCGCGTTCGACCTTTGGCAGTTGCGTTTCGTCGCGCGATAGCCCGGCTTCGGCGGCGTAGCCTTCGACGATGATCGCCGCGGTGCGCAGCTCGCCTTCGTCCCAGCCCAGGGCCGCGGCGCGGGCCGTGGCCGTCTCGGCTTGCGATTTTTGGCGGCGGCTCCGCCAGCGACGGCCGCCTTCCAGGGCGCCCCAGAGGGCCAGTTGGGCCGGCGTTCG
>DATKRK010000405.1:0-8561 GCA_035532215.1 Pirellulales bacterium
GTCAATACGACCGACTTGATCGCCAACAGCCAGGTGTTGACCGACGCCATCAACAACGTTTCGGCCCAGACGGGCGTGACGGCTTCGGGCTCTGGCGCGGGCGGCAACGTCGTGCTGAGCGCCGTGAATCCAGGGGCCTCCGGCGTCGCGCAGTTGTCGTACGTCACGGCGGACTCGACGACCGACAACTCGGCGAAGTTCAATGCGGCGGGCGTCTCGACCACCGTGATCGGCAAGAACGTGGGCGCCAACGCTACTTCGACTTTCAGCGTGACCGGCGGCGCCTTGTTCCAGATCGGCGCCTCGGTCAATAGCGAAAACCAGGTGAGCGTGAGCATCTCCGCCCTCGATTCGCACCTCTTGGGCCGCGACTCGAGCACCACGGGCGACAACTCGCTCTACGATCTGCGAACCGGCGGCACGCAAGTGCTCAGCAGCGCCGATCTGAGCACCGCCTCGACGATCGTCGACCAGGCGATCAGCCAGGTCGCCACGCTCCGCGGCCAGTTGGGCGCTTTGCAGGCCAACGTGCTGGAAAGCAACATTGCCAGCCAGCAGACCGCCTTGGAGCAAGTCACCTCGGCTCAGAGTGCGATTCAAGACACCGACTTCGCCAAGGAAACGGCCAACCTGACGCGAGCCCAGGTGCTCGTCCAGGCCGGCACCAGCGTGTTGGCCATCGCCAACAGCGCCCCGCAAGCCATCCTGGCTTTGATACCGCGAGGCTAAGCTTTAACTTGAACGAGTAAGCTCCCGGTCGGCCCTGCCCGCACTTGGCCGACCGGGAGCGTTTTTCTTGCGATCGGCCGGCTTAGTTCGCGGGGGAATCTTGTCATGGGACGCATCACGGCGGGGGTGGGCCTCATCAGCGGGCTGCCCATTTCCCAGTTGGTCACTCAGTTGTTGTCCTTCGATGCTCAACCGGTGACCGACCTGCAGAACCAGGTTACGACCGAAAAGAACCAGCAAACCGCTTTGCTCGACCTCTCGACGAAGTTGCTGGCGCTGCAAAACGACGCCGAATCGCTGTCCAGCCCCAATGTGCTTTCGGCCCGGCAAGCCACCAGTTCGAATCCCTCGGCCGTGACCGCCACGGCGGGCCCGAGCACGCCGCTGGCCACCTACCAGGTAACGCCGATCGCCCAGGCCCAGACCCAACAGTTGCTCTCCAACGGCTTCAGCGATTCGACCACGGCGACCATCGGCGCCGGCACGATCACCATCAAGCGCGGCGGCTTCGTCAACCCGTCCACCTCCTTGGCGCAGCTCAACGGCGGCCAGGGAGTGGCGCGCGGAGCGATCACCATCACCGATCGCAGCGGCGCGTCGGCGACGATCGATCTGACCGCGGCCCAAACCATCGACGACGTGGTCAACGCCATCAATCAGGCCACGGGCATTCACGTGCAGGCCTCGGTCAACGGCGACGGCCTGGTGCTGACCGACAAGACCGGCCAGACCGCCGCCAATCTGAGCGTTCAGAACGTCGGCAACGACACGACCGCGGCCGATTTGGGGCTTGCCGGCTCGGTGGCTTCCAGCACGCTTACCGGTACGAATATCGTGAGCCTCTCGGGCAGCACGCAGCTCAGTTCGCTCAACGACGGCAACGGGGTCCGCAAGGCGGCGAGCGTGCCCGACTTTCGAATCACGCTGAAAAACAACACGACGCTGGCCGTCGATCTCGGCTCGTCGACGACGCTGCAAAACGCGGTCGACGCCATCAACAACGCCACGGGCAACGGCGGCAGCCTGGTCGCGTCGATCTCGGGCACGCATCTGGTGCTGACCGACAACACGGGCGGCGCCGGCACGCTGTCGGTCTCGGCCCTGAATGGCAGCCAGGCGGCGGCGGATTTGGGCATTTTGGGCAACGAGCAAGGCGGCGGCGTGCTGGCCGGCAAACGCATTATTTCCGGACTCGACACCGTGTTGCTCCAGGACGTCAACGGCGGCGCCGGGATTACGACGCAAGGCCAGGTCCAACTCACCGACCGCAGCGGCGCCACGGCGACGATCAACCTCTCGTCGGCGGCGACCCTGAACGACGTGCTTACGGCCATCAACGGCGCCGGCTTGGGGCTCAAGGCTTCCGTGAATGCGGCCGGAGATGGCGTTCAAATCAGCGACACGACGGGCAGCACCGCGTCGAATCTGATCATCGCCGACACGGGAGGCGGCACGACCGCCGCCGATCTGCACATCGCCGCCAACTCCGCCGCCAACAGCGTAAATAGCGGCGATTCGAACGTGCGCTATATCAGCGAAAACACGCAGCTCAGCACGCTCAACGGCGGCGCCGGAATTCAGGCGGGCAAATTTCAAATCACCGACAGCAGCGGAAAAGCGGCCACCATCGACCTGACCGGCGCGAACATCCATACCATCGGCGACGTGTTGCAAGCGATCAATACCTCCGGCATCGGCGTCGGCGCCGCCATCAACTCCACCGGCGACGGAATTCTGTTGACCGACACGGCCGGCGGCAGCGGCACGATGCAGGTGGCCGACCTAGGGGGCGGCAGTGCCGCATCCGACTTGAATCTGGCCGGCAGCGCCACCGGCGGCAAGATCGACGGCGCCTTCCGCTACAACGTCACCGTGACCTCGACCGACACGCTATCGAGCGTGCAGCAAGAGTTCGTCAACGCCAAAGCGCCCGTGTATTTGAACGTGATCGATAACGGCGGCTCTTCCAAGCCCTATCAATTGATGTTGGGCAGCACCAGTTCGGGAACCGCGGGGCGGCTGCTGATCGATACCGGCGCGACCGGGCTCTCGTTTTCCACGCTCACGCCCCCGGCCGACGCCGTGCTGCAGGTCGGCTCCGCCGGATCGGGCAATCTGGTCTTCACGTCGGGAACCAATACGTTCAGCAGTATCCTGCCCGGCTTGTCGGTCAACGTGACGGGAGTCAGTTCGACGCCGGTCACGTTGACGGTCGGCCAGGACACCCAACCCTTGGTCGCGGCCATCCAGCAATTCGCCCAAGACTTCAATACGGTGAGCAGCACGATTTCGCAGGACGATTCCTACGATCCGACCACGCAGAAAGGCAGCGTGTTGCAAGGAGATCTGACCGTCCAGCAGATTCAAAACACGATTTTCAACGCCGTCACCGACCTGGCTGGCAGCGGCTCCGACAAGACTCGCAGCCTGATGCAGATGGGCATCACGTTCACGGGCGGGCAGTTGAGCGTGAACGCCGACGCCTTGCAAGCGGCGATCACCAACGATCCCTCCGGAGTGCAGGATTTCCTCAGTAACGCCACCAGCGGCATGGCGACCCAGTTGGACACGGCTTTGAAGGGCTTCACCGATCAGTACACCGGCACGATCCAACAGCGCGTCAACACGTTCAACCAGGCCATTAGCGATCAACAAGACCGCATCAACTTTCTGAATGCCCAGCTCGACGCGAAGAAGACGCTCTTGCTCGACCAATTCAACCAAATGGAAAGCGCGCTGGCCACGCTTCAAGCCCAAAGCTCGCAGGTCGCTCAGTTGGCGAACCTCGTCGGCCTGGCCTCGGGCAGCAGCGGCGGCTCCAGCAGTTCGAGCGGCTCCAGCGGCTCCTCGAGCAGTTCCGGCGGTTCCAGCAGTACGGGCGGTTAATCCGCCGACGCAGAATCGCTCGCGATTCGGCCCCGCTCCGGCGATTCTCGACCGATTTTCGAGGCCCTCCGTTTCCCGCGAATGATCCAGTCCCACCCAGACCGCGACCCACGTGAAAGGATTCCCGATGGCATACCACCCCGCGCACGACGCCTATTTCGAAAACCAGGTAATCACGGCTACGCCGCAAAAGCTGCGATGGATGGCGATCGACGGGGCGATTCGCTTCGCCAGGCAAGCCGCCGAGCATTGGCGGCAAGAGCGAATCTATGAAGGAGGCGAGGCCGTAATCGGCTGCCAGCGTTTGCTCCTCGAATTGCTCTCGTCGCTCAAGCCGGAGCGAGCGCCGGACCTCGTGCCCCAAGTGGCGGGGATCTACGTCTATCTCTCGAGATTGCTGAATGAAGCCAGGAGCACTCGCGATCAGAAGAAGTTGGCCGAAATGATCGACATTTTGGAAATCGAACGAGAAACGTGGCGGCTGGTGTGTGAGCAACACGGCGCGGACACGCCAGCTTCGAACGCGGGGGCGAACTCGGCGGAACGCAATTCAGCAGGCGGCGAACGATTGCCGTCGGCGCCGCACGCGAGCAAACGACACTTCGCTCCGCTCGGCCTGAGCCGCTTCGAAGCCGGACCGCCCGCACCGGGCTTCACTGCCAGCGCATAGAAGGCGCGATCGTCGATTCATCCTTTCGCCCTCAGCCTTCATCCTTCCAACCGTATCCCAATCCGGGGCCGTCGAGCACGGCGGTCCCCAAGGTCCCGTCGTGGACGCGGAACATGCTCGGATAGCGCTCGAGCCAACCGCGATTGCCGGCCGGGCAATACTGCCGGGCGTTGCTCTCGATGGCGGCGACCGTTGGAATGCGCGCCGCAAGGCTGGCCGAGTGCAACAGCGAAGCGCCCGGACACGTCAGATCCTGGACGCAGAGAAACATGCCGTATTTTTGCGCCGCGGCGCCCATCAGCAGAGCGTCGGTATGTCCCTTGCACGCTTTCAGAGCTACCCCGGAATAGCCCATTTCGCGGCACAGCAACAGACTTTCCAGATCGACGAGCGATTCGTCGATGACGACCGGTTTGATTTTGGCGGCCGCGTGCATCCGGTTTTCCGGATTGGCTTTCAGGTCGCGATGCGTCGGCTGCTCGATGTATTGCACGCGCTTGAGCGCCGCCGGGGAGCGCTCGCCGACACGCGCCAGAAAATCAAGCACGTACTCGACGTTAGCGCAGCGTTCGTTGAAATCCAGCGAATAATGCCACGTCGGGCAGCCCCGCGCTTGTTGCGCCTCGGCGGCGACGCGCTCGACGGAAACGACCCGCTCCACATCCCAATTCAAATCGTCGCCGTTGAGTTTGATTTTCAGGTGCGTCAGGCCGTCGGCGGCGATCCATTCGGGTAACGTTTCGGGCAAGCCGTCGTCGAGCGGCGTCGCGACGTCGGCTGCAGAGAGCGGATCGAGCGCCCCGACCAGGTGATAGAGCGGCATCCGCGGCTTGGGTTCGCGCAACGTGTAACGATCGAGGTATTCGCCCGCGAATTCCGAGTTCAAATAGGCGGCCAGATCGCGGCTGACGAAGTCCGGCCCCAAAGCGTTGTACGAATTCAATCCCAGGGTCTTGCCATACGCGTCGTGAATCGCGGCCTCCAAGGGGCTCGCAGCCACTCGCTGCGCCAAGGCGGGCATGCGTTCCGCCAAGCCGGCGGCGCGCGTGATCTCATCTGCGGCTGGTGCGTACGAGCGAGACAATTCGTGCGTGATGTCGAGCGGGTGCCCCGCGTCCCGATAGTCGCCCGCCATGCGCACCAGGCGGCGTCCCAATTCGACCATCGCCGCTAGGGTCGCGTCGGCCGAAACGTCGCGGCTGGGCCAGGCCCAGACGTTGCCCATCGGCATCGAGCCGAAGCCTCGACCGCGCCGGCCGTCGCGGGTCTCGACTTCCGCCCGAACGTGCAACAACGTGGCGGCGGTCACCACTCGTCCGCCGAATTTGATCGGCGCGCGATATACGATCTCTTCCGACTCGACCTTGAGATCGAGCAGGCGAATGTCAGTGGGTTTGGTCAACGGTCGCCTCGCAGACGGGAGTGGGCGCTGAACTGGACTCGGGCCGCCAGGAATACACTTTAATCCCAGAGACGGACGACCCGAATCATAGCACCGCCCTGCGGCCGATTAAACCAGGCCCGATTATACCAACCCTTTAAACGAGCCCTTTGCGAACCGCCCAAACGGCGGCTTGCGTGCGGTCCGATACGCCGACCTTGCGCAATACGTGCTGCACGTGCTCTTTGACCGTCTCGTAGCTGATGCCGAGCGCTTGGGCGATCTCTTTGTTGGTGAGCCCGAACGCCAATTGACGCAGCACTTCGCTTTCGCGTTGCGTCAGCGGCACTTCGACGTCGGCCGCCACGCGAGGGGTGGCCAAGGCGCCGGTGACTCGCCGCAACTCTTCGCGCGTCCAGGCGTCGCCGCCAGCCGCCACTCGCCGGATCGCGGAAATCAACTCGTCTCGCGTCAGCCCTTTGAGCAAATAGCCGCAGGCGCCCAGCGCCACGGCGCGCGCTACATACGTCGGATTATCGTAGGTGGAAAGCATCAGCACGGGCAGATCGGCTTTGACGAGCTTGATGCGGCTCAGTGCATTGAGTCCGTCGGACTCGGGCATGCGGATATCCAGCAGCACGACGTCGGGATGCGCTTCTTCCGCCAGCCGAACGGCCTCGTCAGCCGTCGCCGCTTCGGCCACCACCTCGATTTCCGTACCGCCGACTAAGCTCTTGATTCCAGACCGAACGACTTCATGGTCATCGGCGACTAATAGTTTGATCGGCTTGTATTGCTCTGTCACGGGACCCTCCGCAAGCTGGAATATCGCAGGAACTGCCATAGGTCGGGGCCCGATGGTTGGTAACCCGTCGTGGGATCCATCTGGCGTATGATCCCCCCCCAATAAGATAGCCTCTGTGGCGTCAGAGGCCGATAGCTCTACCGGGGGGCTATCGTCAAAGGGAGCGTGGGGCGCAAGCTGCGAATTCAGCAATCTTGAACTTCGGGCGGTTCTTTCCGCCCCACACGCGGCACGAATACGCGGAAAGCTCCCGCTGCCCCTCGAAAACGCCTCCCTGACGATCGTCTTTGACATCGACGAGATCCGAAGTCGGATTTCCGCTGGTCGCGGCTGGCTGCTGGGCCTTATACTCGGCGAACGTGCGTGCGCGATCGGGGCGTAAATCCGCCGCGCCTTGAGCCAAGCTTGATGCAGTACCGAAGTCTGGGAGTTCTCCGATGCCGAGGCATCTCGATTGCGGGCGACTGACGACGCTGGTTTGCTGTGGGCTGGCAATGCTCTTCGCGCCGCCGCTCGGCGCACCATTATTCGCCCAGCAGGCGGTCTCTTCGCCGGCCGCTGCCTCCGAGACCGAGCGGAAGGCCGCGCCCGATTCGGCCCTCGTTTCCGTCGAAAAGCTCGTCGAGTCGGTGCGCAAGTCGATCGTCGTGATTACCTTCAGCGGTCGCGGCGGGGTCGGCCCCAAGGCCCCGACCCACGGGTTGAAGCGGCAACGGCGGGCCGTCGCCGCGGCCCGCCGCTTCCGTCGTGCTGCCGCTTTAGCCCGAACGTGATAACCCGAAACTAACCCTACGCGACCGTCAACCCAAACGTTGTCTAGGATTCATTTCGACCCGCCACCTAAAACCCAGCGAATTCCGTTTCACGTCGAACCAGTACGCGGTCACGGCATGCAGCTGGGTGGCATGCAGCTGGGTTCAGTCATCAACTGCATTGCAAAGGAATTTAGGAAAAACACCTCCAGAAAATCTTCGCTAGCGTCTTCATAGGGCGAGATCGCCGGTCCGTAAAAAGAGCTTGCGTTGGTGGCAGCGCTGCATGCCGTTTCATAGTCTCCTGCGTTGAACGCCTCAATTGCGGCTTCAAGCGCGGCGTCTCCGCTGTCTTTGTCCTCGTTACCGAGCTCGATCTCATCACCGCCCGCCGCCAGTTCTTCCGCTGAGTCGGCGATCGCGGAAGTGACCGCCGGACTATCGCCCTGGTATTCGTTGTTGTAATAGTCGAGCATTTCGCTCGTGTTTACAATCGCGTCGGCGAGGTCAGTGCTGGCTTGCGAGAGCGCCGCGTCTGCGTCCGCTTTGTCCATCTGTGCCTGTGTGATAGCGATCTCGGCGTCGGTGGCATCGCACGCCACGGAGGAACCAGCGTAGCCCAGCGGAATGACAAAAGCGACGAGGACGATCAATGCGTTCTTCATGGTAGGCGCCTTTCTTCGACAGCGGGCCCGCATACGACGATGCACATGCAGCGTCTTAACCATCGCGGGGCCCCAGGGTGGAAATCGCGATTTGGGCCAGCTACCCGACACGGTTTTTGCTGCTAGAAGTTTTCTTCTGTTTCAGGCGGCACGAGAGAAGTTTTTCCTCGGGGTCGAGCACGCGCATGGGTCTGCGGCGCTTTGGGCCTCGCGATCGCCGTGTGCGCGCGATTAGCGGCGACGAGGTCGCCGCGCAGCGGACCGGCTTCCGGGGCGCGCGTGGGCTGGGCGAACAGGCGCTGGAAGACCTGGGCTGGATCATCGAGCACGAGCCCGAGCAAATCAATCTCGACCGCGTCCGGGAATTGCGCGACACGATCGAGCGTTCGACAAGCCAGAAGTAGCCTTTACGTTCGTCAACCCAGACTTGAAGCGGCGCCGGACTCTCGCCGCCTGAACTGTCGCGATTACTTTGCCCGGTTCAGAATGAGACGGGCGTTGGTCGTGGGGCGGCCTTCCTCACCCGCCGCGCATTGACGGCCTGGAAGGCCGCCCCAGTGCGCCTGTGAAGGCGTTTGATCAGGAGGGTGAAAGTCCCTCTCAGGCTAACGTTACCGGCCTGAAGTCGACAGTGGTAACTGCGTTTCCGCGAGGAAAGGTGGAGAGCAACCTG
>DATKRK010000406.1:0-8494 GCA_035532215.1 Pirellulales bacterium
GGCCCGCCTCATCGGCCGGCAACAAACACATTCCTTGTGCGCTCACGGTCACAGCCTCCTTGCTGCCTTGGTGGGTTCTTTTCCAAACCCCAAGGTACTCAAGGACTGTGACTTGCGCCTATTTCAACGGTATTGAGGCTAACTCCGAGGCTGACGACGATCAGTAATTTTTCTGTAAAAATAATTGACATATTAAGGGTATATAGACGAAGTAACATGCAGGTCATTCCACCGGAGGAAGAGACTATTTTGACCAATACGAGGCATGACCAATACGAGGCATGACGAATACGAGGCATGACGAATACGAGGCAAAGGTGAAACGATGAGTTCCGCAACGCAAAGCCCAGAAGTCGACGTCGCCAAAGGGCGCCGGGTCACGATTGATCTTACGCCGGCCGCCGCAGCCGAAGTGGACCGACTGAAGGAGGTTACGGGGCTAACTACGGCCGATATTTTTCGCCACGCGATTAGTTTGTTCAGAATCTACTCGGACGCACGCGCTCGAGATCAAGAGTTCCGCATCGTCGACCCCCTTAACATCGACGTGCAGACTCGGATCGAGCTGCCAATCCATGTGATGAAGCGACCGTAATTCTCGATTCATAGGTTGGCAGTGGAAGGTAGCGCGTCGGCTGAAAATCCACGCGTAGAAGAATTCTCGCTGGGGCTCGATTCCACAGCGGCCTATCAGCAGCGTGTTCAGGCGGACATTGCACGCGACAGGGCCGCTACGGAAAACACCATAGCGAAGATTCTCGTCGGGGCATTGGTCGGCGCGCTGCCTGTCTATTTTCTCGCCCTCTGGGCTCGTCCTGAGCTCGCCGATCAGTTGGCAAGCGGATTAGAGAAGTGGTTCGCTGTAATGGGGCCGCTGGCAGGCGCCGCTATTGGCGTCGGATTCAGCAATTCGAGAAACACGGACGGAATACGGTCTCGCCAAAAATGACATCAACCGAGCAAGCATCGAGAATCGAATAACACCCCAATCCTCAGCGGGCGTGAAACCCAATAGCCAAGCGATTGCGGATGATTCGAGTCGAATTTGGGAGGCGATTCAATCGGGGGCGCGATTCGCAGGCGAGGCGAGTGCTGGAAGCACGGGGGTGCTCTTTGGACGCTCGCGCGGCACGACTCGCTGTGCGGCCATTACGGGTTCCTCTTCTCTGTTCGCGTGGAAAAACGTCACCCTCGGGCGAGCCGTCCGAGAGCGAGCAGCCACGCGCTCCCAAACGCCGAAAATCCGGAACAGAGAAGAGGAACCCGTAAATACCGAGGAATGACTTCCCGCCTGCTCAACCGGCCAGGCGCCGAATAGCCGGTCGATTTGGGGCGCGTTCAGTCGAATTTGGGAGGTTATTCAATCCTGGGTGCTAAACGAGTGGGGCAGGCATTCCTGCCTGCCAAAATCTGCGTACGACACGCCCGCGAAGGCTATGATCTCGAACGAGCGCGATGAGATTTGCCGATGGCCGAAGCGGCTCCTTTGATCGTGATGCTTGGCGGACCCAACGGGGCCGGTAAATCGACGACGGCCAAGGCGTTTCTGAGGGGCGCGCTCAAAGTCGACGAGTTCGTCAATGCGGACGTCATCGCCCAAGGCTTGTCTGCATTTCAGCCCGAGCGCGCCGCGTTCGAAGCAGGACGCGTCATGCTTCGCCGTCTGAAGGAACTGGCGCAAGAGCGCAGAAGCTTCGCCTTCGAAAGCACGCTGGCCAGCCGCAGCTTCGCGCCGTGGATCGCCGACCTGCGCACCCAAGGATACGAGTTCGCATTGCTGTTTTTGTGGCTGCCGAGCGCCGACCACGCCGTGGCCCGCGTCGCCGAGCGGGTAAGATTGGGCGGGCATGACGTCCCTGAAGCGGTCATTAGTCGTCGTTACTTCGCCGGGCTGCGGAATTTTTTCGAGCTTTATCAGCCGTTGGCGGATATGTGGCGGTGTTACGACAATTCGCGCTCATCCGAGCCCGAGTTAATTGCGGCGGGAAACGGTAGAATAATTACGGCAATTGCCGATTCCCGATGCTGGTACGTTGTTCAGGAATCCATCCAGAAATGAACGAACGACCCGACGCAAAAGCCCTGTTCGCCGATGGCCGCGAGATCGACGCCGCGCTGGCCAAGGCGGTGCGAGAGGCGCTGCTGGAGCACAAGCGGGCCGGCAACCCGATCGCGGTCTGGGAAAACGGCCGCGTCGTTTGGATCCCGCCGGAAGAAATCGTGGTAGACGACGAGGAGACCATGCCCCCTCAAACTCCGTCTGGCAGTTGAGTGGCTGGCGGCTGAGCCTTGGCGAAGCCCCGGTTCGCTCTCGTATCGCGCCAGCCACTCAGCGTTGACGAGACCCGGCAAGCCCCCCAAGCCGCCCATTCTCGGCGGCGGCTGCGGACGCGATCGCGGAAAAAATCTTGGGAACTGCCCTTGACCCGATTTTGGCGGGCGAGTATTTAACGCCCCTCTCTTCTGCCAATTTCAGTTTCAATTCTAGCTATACGTGACCCGCCAGGGTCCGCGTACGCTTGCGCGGTTCGCCGCCCAGGCCTGCGCGGGAACTCTGGGCGTGCGCGGCGAAATGCGTTTCGTTGCGCCTTGGGTCGGGTGGATGCGCGTACATGGCGAAAGACGCCTGGGTTGGTCCCGCCAGCGCCCGTGCTGCGCCAGCGGACCTAACGAATCTCGAAAGGAGATCGTGTTGAAGACGACGTCTCGGATACTCACCGCTTGGACGGCCACGGGAATGACCTTAGTGGCGGGAATGGCCTGGGCCGGGCCGCATTCCAGCTCACTCAGCGGCCTCTGGGGCGCCGCCGTCGCCGGGCAGACGGGCGAGGCCAGCCTCGAGGAGCGGAAACGCACCGTCGCCGATTTGTTGAGCCGCGCTCGCAAAGCGATGGCAGAAGAAAAACTCCAAATGGCCGACTCGCTGGTGTCTCGCGCCGAAGCGATGAACGTCAGCTACGGACGGCTGCACTTGGGCGACACGCCCAAGAAATCGCGAGCCGACCTGAATCGTCTGCTCAAGAGCAAGGGCGGACAGGCGCAACTGCCCAGCCAGAAATTCCAGCCCGAAGCGCCGGGCGGCGCGGAACTCGCCCCCGGCTACGACTTCAACAATCCGCCATCAGCCCCCCAGGGCGAACCGCGCGATCCGTTTGCGGTGCGCAACGATCGCTTCGAACCGAGGGCCAAGAACGCCCCGCCGCGCGGCGTCGCCGACGTCGATCCTCGGGCCGTGCTGGCGCCGCCCGGCGAAGAACCGGGCAACTTGCCCACCGGCAAGGGATTTCCGGAGAATTCGCCGTTCGGCAGGCAATCGATAACCTCGCCGCCCATTCAGGCGGAAGCGGGCCTGCCAGCCGATCAGCTTCCCGCCAAGGACGCGGGCCGCATGCAGAGCGACCGCTACTTGCTCGAAGCGCGGCAGGCGCTGGCCCTCGGCGACATCCGCCGGGCCTCGAACCTGGCGGCGCAAGCCAAGCAGTTGGGCGTGCGCTACGACTTTCACGACGACTCGCCCGCCAAAGTCGAAGACTTGATCGGCGGCTATTCGCGGCTGAATTCTGCGGGCGGGCCGGCCAAGGACAGCGAGAGCTACCGCCGCGAACAGGCCGAGAACCTGTTGCAACAAGCCGAAGGATTGATGAACTGGGGCGAATTCGACGAAGCGCAGCGGCTGGCGAGCGACGCCAAGCGGCTGAACGTGAACTATGGGCCGTTTGACGTCAAACCCGACGCTTTGATCGAGCGCATCGCCGCGGTTCGCAGCCAAAGAGGCGGCGCCGAACCGGCGCAGATCGAGCCGCTGCCGCCGGTGGGCGACCGCGAAGCGCCGCTGGCCGAACGGGCCGGCCCCGCCGCGCCGCTCGATGCCGCCACTGCGGCTCGCAAGCAACAAGCGTTGAAACTCGTGGCGCAGGCCCGCGTGGCGCAGCAAGCCGGCGATCTCGAGCGCGCCAAGACGCTGGCCGAACAGGCCGAAGAGTTGCGCGTGCCCGACCAAGCCTTCCAGAAGGGTGAAGATCGTCCCTGGATGGTGCTGTTTCAGATTCAACACGCGGAAAAGGAGCGTCAAGGCGTGGTTCCGGCCGGCGGGGCCGCCCCGATCGGCGCCGACGACCAGCGCGACGGCCGCTACCCCGGCGCTCAGGCCATGTACGATCGCAATCGCGACGCCACCGAGAACGTGCCGGCCAGCCGGCAAGAAGAGATCGGTTCGCCCGAAAGCGGCATGACGCTGTACCAACGCGGCGAAGAGGCCTTGCGGAATCGCGATATTCCGGCGGCGTTGTCCTGGTTCCGCCAGGCCAACCAGCGCCGCGACGAGTTGGATCCGGCGACGCAGCAACAGTTGCAAGACAAGCTGCAACTGCTCTCGCAATCGGCCGCGGTCCGCAAGCCGGGTGGCAACGCCAACCTGATGAACGAAGCTGCGGCCGAAGGTCAATTGAAGTATCGCCGCGTCTCGGCCGAGCTGGCTCAAAAGGAGCAGGCCGCTCGCAACTTGCAGGAATCGGATCCCAAGCAAGCCTTGGAACTGCTCAAGCAGGCCCGCACGATCGTCGAGCAAACTGCGCTCGACACTCAGGCCCGCGAAATGCTGTTGCGCCGCGTCAATCGCGACGTGGAGGAGCTGGAGCGTTTCATCGGCGCCAATCACGGCCGGATCGAACTGAACGAACGCAACAACGCCACGCGCACAGAGATCGATCGCGAGCGGGAGGTCAAAATCGAGGTGCAGGAGAAAGTGGCGTTGCTCGTCGACGAGTTCAATAAGTTGATGGAAGAACACCGCTACGCCGAGGCCGAGGTGGTCGCCAAGCGCGCCCGTGAAGTCGCCCCGGACGAACCGGTGGTCAAGCAACTCGGCTTGACGGCCAAGATGGTCATCCGCACGCAGGAAGTGGAAGACATTCGCGAGGCCAAAGAGCAGGGCTATTACCGGGCCACCACCAACGTCGACATCGCAGCCGTCCCGTTCGACGACTACAAGCCGTTTCAGTTCGGCCCGGTCAAAGACTGGGAGCGGCTGACGAAAACTCGTAAAGAGTGGGACCGCAAGTACGCCCGCCAGCGTTCCGAAAAGGAACTGGAGATCGAGCAGAAGCTGAAGACGCCGATCTCGCTGCGGTTCCAGGAGATGCCGCTCAGCCAGGTGGTCGAAGAGCTGGGCAAGCTGGCGCAGGTGAACATGTACCTCGACGCGCGGGGGCTGGCCGAAGAGGCCGTGAACACCGACACGCCGGTGACGATCGAACTGAGCCAGGAAATCTCGCTGAAAAGCGCGCTCAACCTGATCCTCGAGCCGCTGCACTTGAGCTACGTCATCAAAGACGAAGTGCTGCGGATTACCAGCGAGAATCTGCGCGACGGCGAAATCTATCCGGTGACGTACAACGTGGCCGATCTGGTGACGCCGATTCCGAACTTCGCGCCCAACGGTTACATGGGCTTGTCGGGAGCGTTGCGCGACGCACAGTCGTCGATTCCGATGTATGGCGGCATGGGCGGCGGCGACTCGCCGCTACAGGTCATCGCCAGCAACGGCGGCTCGACGGGCAACGCCATGCTCAGCAATGATTTGCTCGCACAGGTGACTTCGGCGAGCAGCGCGGCCGTGTCTGCGGCCAACGGCGCGCCCGGCTTCGGCCCCGGCGGATTGGGCGGCGGGAACCTGGCCGACTACCAGAGCCTGATCGAACTGATCACCTCGACGATCGCGCCCACCACGTGGGACGAAGTGGGCGGCCCGGGCTCGATTCAGGAGTTCCGCGGCAACTTGAGCCTGGTCGTCAGCCAGACGCAAGAGGTCCACGAGGAAATCGCCGACCTGCTGACGCAGTTGCGCCGCCTGCAAGACTTGCAGGTGACGATCGAAGTGCGATTCATCACGCTCAACGACAACTTCTTCGAAAGAATCGGCGTGAATTTCGACTTCAACATCCCCACCTACGCTCAGAAGAAGTTCCAGCTCTTCGGCAACGAGATTTCCGATCCCGCGGTGCCGACGGGCAGCGGCCCGGCGGCGGCGGGGCTCGGACCGACCGACAACGTGGCGCAACGCGACTTTCGAAAGAACCAGAGCGTAACCGTGGGTCTGGACAAGGCGGGCCAATTCGCCAGCAACCTGGACATCCCCTTTGTCAACGGCAGCTTTGCTTCGTCCACGCCCCAGTTCGGCGGTTACACGGCGAACAATACCGCCACGCTCGGCTTCGCGATCTTGAGCAATATCGAGACGTACTTCATGATCGAGGCCGCGCAAGGCGATCAGCGCAGCAACGTGCTGCAGGCGCCGAAGGTGACGCTGTTCAACGGGCAGCAGGCGATCGTGATGGATACGACGCAAACGCCGTTCGTGATCAGCGTGATCCCGGTGGTCGGCGCCTTCGCCGCCGCCCAGCAGCCGGTGATCATCGTCTTGAACGAAGGCACGGCGCTCAGCGTGCAGGCCGTCGTCTCCAACGATCGGCGGTTCGTGCGGATGACGCTGGTGCCGTTCTTCAGCACGATCACTGCCGTCAATCAGTTCACTTTCGCCGGTTCGAGCAGCACGACGACCGACAACAGTTCGACCGGGCCGAGCGACAACACCACCGCTCGCAATACGGCTTCGACGACGACTTCGCAAGGCACCACGGTGCAGTTGCCGTCGTTCGCCTTCGTGACGGTGAGTACGACGGTCAGCGTGCCCGACGGCGGAACCGTGCTGTTGGGCGGCGTCAAGCGCTTGAGCGAAGGCCGCAACGAGTTCGGCGTGCCGCTGTTGAGCAAGATTCCGTATCTCAGCCGCTTGTTCCGCAACGTGGGCATCGGCCGCGAAACGCAAAGCCTGTTGATGATGGTCACGCCGCGGATCATCATTCAGGAAGAAGAGGAACAATTGCTCGGCATTCCGCCTTCGCCGTAAGCGGACCGCGGAAACGCACGCAGCAATCAGCCGCCCCTTGGGCCGCTGCCGGTCGATTGCGACCGGCAGCGGCCCTTTTTCGTTTCGTGGCGAAGCGCGGCCCAGAGGGCCGTGCGGAACGACGAGCCTTCTGCTGTTTTGCCTTCCGGGCTCGGGCGCCTTAGCCCGGATTGCGCACCGAAGGCTCCAGGCGAATCGCAAGCAACACTGCGGCAATCGGTTGCAGTAAAAGCACACTAACCCGACGCGCAAACGAGGGCTTTCGAGCCGCCCCCGTGACACTCCCTCGCTTGCGCGTCGGGTTAGTGTTGTCCGTGCGCAATGCGGATTAGGATGGCGCTGATGGAACGCCACGGTCGAAGCGTTCGAGCGCGTCTTGCAGCCAATCGCGTTCTCGCACAATTCATTTCGGGGGCCTTGTGATGCCAGACGATTCGGTTTCGCGTCCGCGCGGCCTGTTTACGCTCAAAGAGTTGCTGGTCGTCGTAGGCGTGATTTGCACGCTGCTGGCTTTGTTGCTGCCCGCCGTGAGAAAAGCGCGCGAAGACGCTCGCCGCTCGCAATGCACGAACAACCTGAAGCAGATCGGGCTGGGCCTGCAAAACTACAACGACGTGTTCAAGTGTTTCCCCGCCGACGCCATTTGGGGCGATGGCGCGGTCAAAGACGGGCCGTTGACGCCCGAGGCGCCGTATCACTACCCCTGGAGCCTCTCGATCTTGGGTTTCATCACGTCGAAACCGACATACGATGCGGTCAACAAACGAATCGCAATCATGGCCGATCCCGCGAATCCAAAAAGCTTCACCGGCCAGTATTCCACGACCACTCCGCTCGCCTATGGAAGCCAAGGTTTCAAGTACTTCCACTCGGAAGTAGCTTCCGTGTATCGCTGCCCTTCCGATAGGACCTTCCAAGGCCCCGGCGAGATGCCGATGAACATGATGTGGACCAACTACGCGGCGAGCGAGGGCGTGGGCTACTTTCCGGCCGTGCAGCCCGGCGGGGTTACCCAACCGCCGCAAAGCTCGGCGCCGCGCGAATACCAAGGCGTGTTCGCCTTCGGCCGTTTCACCACGTTCGCCAGCATTCGCGACGGCAGCTCAAATACGATCGCCGTAGCTGAAGTGACGGCAGGCAGCGTCTGCAATCAGCTCAGCCCGACCGACGAGTGGATCACGACGCAAACGACGCCGATCGTGAGCTACGACAGGCCGCTGGCCAAGCCGCCAAAATGGAAGATCGATACGAGCAAATTGCCCGGTTCGCTCTTGCGCGGCGGCACGGGCAAGCCGCGCTCGCTCTTGTCGACGAGCCTGAGCCCGCCGACGCCGGCGCCGATGGTCTTTCGGGCCTGCTGGGTCGCGCTAACGAATTCTGTCACCGGCGGCGCCCCGTGCGCGGGCGGCGATTTCTTCCGCGGCGCGCTTGGCGGGCCGTGCGGCGCGGGCGGATTCGAGCTGAAAAGTACGCCGACCGGCGGCGAAGCGCCGCTGCATGGCATCGCACCGACCTACAACGCCCTCTATCCGCCCAACTCCGATTGGCCCGGCCCCGACAGTCGCCACCCTGGCATCGTGATCGCCG
>DATKRK010000407.1:0-11871 GCA_035532215.1 Pirellulales bacterium
GCGTGCTGGCCGCCGAGGAAGTTCCCAAGTCGAAGAAGCTGCTGCGGCTGACGCTCAGCCTGGGCGGCGACGAACGGCGGAACGTGTTTGCCGGCATCAAGAGCGCCTATGCACCCAAAAAGCTCGTCGGCCGGCTGGTGATCGTGGTGGCCAACCTGGCGCCGCGGCAGATGCAGTTCGGCGTGAGCGAAGGGATGGTCGTCGCGGCCGGTCCCGGCGGCGAGGAGATCTTTTTGTTGAGTCCCGACTCCGGCGCCGTGCCGGGGCAGCGGATCCACTAAGCAGCGTTTGGCGGATTTGCGAAAGAAATTGACAGGCGCCGATATTCAAGCCTACGCTTAACAATATGGAATCCGACTCGCTTGACATCTCCCTGTCTGGCAGATTGAAGTCTTTCGTCGAGGCGCAGGCCGCCGCGGCAGGAAATTCCCCGGGCGATTATGTGCTGGCGCTGATCGATGCGGAGCGCCAACGCAAGGCTGAAGAACAGCTCGAAGTGGCTTTGTTGGATGGAGTGAATTCGGGGCCGTCTATCCCAGTTAACGAAGAGTATTGGGAAAACGAGCGGCGATTGCTCGGCTTGCCGGTGCGTGCATCCAATCCGTCGTGACGCCGCTCTCGGTCAAACCGTTGGGAGTCATTACCGTTGTAGCGTTTCTTCGCTCGCTCTCGATTGCCGTCCAGCCGGCGAACTGCGCCAAGAGCGGAAGTGAGCGCATGATTCTTTGCGAAGGGGTCTGCTGATGGAGTCGTCGGCGGTTCAAAAGCGCGAGGAAGAGCGGCGACGCCTCGAGCTGTTGCTGCGCAGCGCTCCGCGGAGCGTGCAGACCGCCAACAATCTTTTGCTGCTCGCCGCACTTTTCATGTTCGGTGACCGCATGTATTACGCATGGTCGCACCACCGTCCGCTCTGGATGGGACTGATTGCGGGCGGTTTTTGCGCGACGCTGGCATTTCGCGGCGGCATGGCGATTTTCCATAAGAAACGCTTTGCCTATTGGGGCGTGATCGCCGTTTCCGGCTTGGTGCTCCTCAGGGCGATGATTCACGTGCTCGCTGAAGGCTCGCGTTTTTTCTTCCAGCGAGCCGAAGTTCATGCGAGCGGCGTTTCGGCGGCGATCTATTGCTTTCTGTCCGCGGCGATTCTCCTGTATTTGTTGCGCCGGGACTCCCGAGAATACGTAGGAACCGTGACCGTCGAAACGAAGGTCGAAGTCGTCGACGAACAAGATCGCCCGCCGTCGTCTCCAAGCGATGGAGAAGCGATAAGGACTTTGCAAGACTCCTGAGCGCCGGCGGTCAGTTGGTCTCGCGTTCGCATTCGTCGTCCGGGATCGTCTCCCAGCGCGGCGAATCGTCATGCTCCGGCGCGTCGGGCAGACTGGCGAAACTGGCGGCGGCCAGCGACTCGCGCGAACGGCGCAACAAGGCTCGATAGCGGCTGCGCTGCCCGCTGGCCACCCACAGCAGAAACACGTTGCCGCCCAGCGACGCGAAGAGTCCGACCAGCGTCGTCGAGTTTGCTTTCAGTGCGGTCGGCTCGGCGCTGGCCGGCGCGGAATCCGACGGCGATTGCAACTCGTCGTCCTTGGCGGCGTGCTCCTTCTCGACGGTTGCCGGCGCTTTCGCGGCCGCTTTGACCGACGGATGCAGTGAATCTTGTTCGCCCGCCTCTGGTTCCTCGGCCGAGAACAAAGGCCCCGACTCAAAAATCGACTTCTTCGGCGCCTGTTTGACAGGCTCGTTCCGTGGCGGGTCTTCTGGCGGCGGCTCGACGGGCGGTTTGCCGGCACGGTGCGATTCGAAAGCATCGGGTTGTTCCTCGGTTTGGGCTACGTCGTCGGCGTCGGGAGGCAGCCGAGGTTGTTCTAACGCCGGCCCGGCGATCATGGGCGGATTCAGCACCGGACCGGGCAAAGGAATGCCGGCCTGCTCGTAGTTCGAGGGATAGGGGCTTTCGAGCGGCATCGTCCATTTCGCAGCAGCGTCGCCCGCCACCGAAGTTTCGTCCTCGACCTCGGAAATCTTCGCCGGCGGCTCTTCATCGGTTTCCGCCGGCAGCGGTTCGCCGTGATGCGGCAGTTGCTCCTCGCCGACCACGATGCGATAGCGGCGGATGTTCTGCGCGCCGGCCGGCAAGGCGCTCGACAGGTCTTCGCCCCGCTTGAGAGCCTCGAGCATCTGCGGCTCGATCTGAATCACGTATTCGATTCCGCCGCCGGCGATCGGCTGCCAGCCGTAATCGACGCCCAGCGCCACGGCCGAAAGACAAACCAGCAAACCCGTCATGGCGAAGCTCCCGCAACTTGCGACCCGATGTCCCCCCGGGTCATCGTAGCCCGTTGCGGCCGGGCGATTCAAGCAGGTCTAAAAAAGGCTTGTTCGCATGTCGCAAATTGGCAGAACCGTGCGACTATATAGCGATGGGCCTGCTTGAGGAGCCCATCGAACGACGAACCAGGAAAGAACCGCCATGCCCAGCGACCAGGAAGTCATTGCCCAGGTGCTCGCCGGCCAGACCAATGCGTACGCGGAGCTCGTTTCGCGTTACGAGCGTCTGGCGCGGGCCGCAGCGATTCGAATCGTCCGCGACGGCCACGCCGCGGACGACGTCGCTCAAGAAGCCTTTGTCGCGGCCTACAAGAGTCTTTCCTCATTGCGTGATCGGTCGAATTTTTCAGCCTGGCTGCTGGGGATCGTGCGCCGTCGCGCGGCGACCGCCGTCAAGCTTGATCGTCGCAGACCGTCGATCGGCGGCGACCTGGACGCTCACGCCGCCCCGCCCGGCGCCCATCCGTCCGCGGAATCGCTTGAGTTGCTCGAATTCGTCGAGCAACTGCCCGACCAGGAACGCGTCGTCATCGGCTTGAAGCATTTCGAAGGCCGTTCGGTGCAGGAGATCGCCGAGATCACCGGCCGACCGGTTGGAACGGTCACCAAACAACTGTCCCGCGCACGCCAGCGACTGCACGACTGGCTGACCCAGGAGCACTGCGAACATGAACGCATTCAACGATCTTGACGAGCGTCTGGACCAACTGGGTCGCGAACTGGCCGGCCGGCCCTCGTTCGCCGACGACGTGATGGCGAAGATTGCCGAGAGCAACGTCGACCTGCCGCCACGCCGAAGCTGGCTGCGCGCTGCGGGGGTTTTGGCTCTCGCCGCCAGCCTGCTCGTCGCCGCCGCGGTCTGGCTCTCGCCGTCGCGGTCGCTGTACGCCCAGGCGATCGCCGCCTTGGAGAAGGCGAAAACCATCCACGTCAGCGGTTGGACTTCCAGTCCATTTCGCAAATGGCCGCTGGAGGACCCGTCCAAGGAACAAGCTTCCGGCAAAGTTCCCCTCGACGCCTGGTATTGGAACGGCGACGATCGCCGCCCGCGGTGCTACGAAAAGTTCGGTCCCGTGACGCTGATCCGCGACGGCGCCGAGCTGCGTGAGTATCAAAGCGACGTTGATCTGCTGTTCATTTCCGAGGGTTTGCCGAAGAATTACGTCGAGCGCTTCTCGTCGCTGGCTGCCATGCTGGAGGCGTTGCAAAAAGAAGGGGAAACCGCCGAAGACCTGGGGACGAAAACTGCCGACGGCAAGACGGTCCGCGGTCTCAAACTCGTTCGGCACGGCGGAGTCGAAGAGTACTGGTTCGACGTCAAGACGAACCTGCCGACGCAATACTCGCGAACGCACGCCGACAAGGACGAGCGGGCGGTCGATTTCGAATTGCACTTTTCCTATGACGTGGCCGTGCCCGCCGCCGTCGTTTCCTACCAGCCGCCGCAGGCCAAGCACGTTCGCTACGGCGGCAAGCAGGACGACGTTCAGATCGTCTGGAAGCAGCACGTCCAGGAAGTCGGCCGGAGGATGCAGAGCGAACGCAAGAGCGAAGCCATCGCGATCCTGCCGCGAGCCGACGGGCAGACGTTCTCGTTGCAATACCAACTGCAGACGCCGGATGAAAAGTATTGGGTCGTGCCGCTAGACATCAATCAATACATCCCAATGTCGGTTAAATACTTCGTCGAGCAGCGGGCATCGAATGCCGACGGCGAGCGGGCCCTCGAAACATGGCGAGCGCCCAAGGAATTGCTGGAAATCGAATTCCCGCGGGCCGACCTGGTCTGCGACAAGGAGACTCCCTGGCGGCAGTGGGTCGGTTTCGCTCTGAACTCGATCGGCCTGGAGTTCGTCGACGTCACGGAACAACGGACCTACTGGATTGCCGAGCACGACGGCAGAAAACTTAAGCCTTACCAGCAAGTCAATCCGCCCGTGCCGTACATCGTCAAGGGAGGCAAGGAACAAAAAGGGCTGGTCAAGCCGGGCGTCGGGTATTGGCTCCGGCCGGCGACGATGCACGAACTGCTCACAGAGCTCACCCGGCGGCAGAACGAAGATTTACGCGGCCGTGGGCCGATCGTCGTCGACCAGACGGGCCTTCCGCGCGAGCCGCAACGGGATCCGTCGAAGTATTCCACGTGGGAGCAATACCGCAAGGCGGTCGACTACGACCGATATCTAGTGGCGACCGACTCCCCCTGGTTCGTCGGCGAAAAGTCGCAAGCGATGGCCCGCGAGTGGTACGAGAAGGAATTCGGCGTAACGTTCAAGGAGGAGCAACGAGAGCTGGTCATGCACGTGATTCGACGCAAGCCGTAGGCGGCCGTTTTCTCTCGCAGCGGCGCTACGCACTCTGACGCGGGACGAACGGCCATGTTACCGCACGCGTTCGGCGATGCCCAACACGGGCGTCGCGATCGGCAAGCGCGAGGCGGGAAACCAGTGTTCGACCACAAACCGGCGGCCGACGGCGGTCCAGCGCTCGGTGCGATCGTCGTCGAAGACGAGCACCGGCGAACCGTCTTGCATCCGAGCCTTGCCGGCGGAACTTCGTTGTGGCTCGGAGACCGAGGCCGTCCCGTCCTCGCGGACGATGCAGACCTCGACGCTGCCGTCGGCAAACTCGACACTCCACTTGCCGAGAGGCAGACCGGCGTCGGGCGCCGGCGGCGGCGCAGGGCCGGCGTCGGCGCCTTCGATCTCGGCTCGCGAGAATTCGGCGCTCCAAAGGGTCGTGGTCGCTCGCGCCTCGTCAGAAAAACCGGGAAAGCAGCCGATGGCGACCTTGACGGCCTGCCAATCGTCCGCCGGAAGCATCACGCCAAACGTCGCCGAAGCCCCGGGCGTCAGTTCGAGATCCCCCAGCCCGAAGCCGCAATCCCTCATCAGGCGAGGCCGCCAGCGGCCGTCGCGCTTGAGTTCAATCTGGCAAAGCGGCGATATTTGCCCTGCCGCCAGCGGCGGGTCGAAGGAGTCGGGCGCGTACCCTGTGTAGAGCAGCGATGCACTGTTCGGGTTCGAGACCTCGAACGTGAGAGACAAGCACTTCTGCCCGCCGAACGTCGTGGCGTTTGCCGCACGAAGGACGATCTGCGGCGGCTTCACCCGGGCAGGCTCGGCCGCCGGCTCGTCCGCTACGGTAAGAGGGGGCAGGCAAAAAACCGTCGCAACGAAAAACGCGAAGCGATAGATGGCTCGGCGCATGTGATGGCTCCTTGGGGTTTTGCGAACAGGCGGCATCATCGCTTGAGACGAAGCAACCCGAGAAAAAGTTTCCGCGATTTGCCGAATTCAATGGGTCTTTCCACCCTGTTGCCATGATTGAGGCTCCCGCGAACGCCGCCAGCCCTCTAGAATGCCATCGCGACAGTACGCTCAATCCCCGGTCCAAGGCGGGGTCGACGAACCAAGTTTCCGATGGCATGACCAACTCCTCCGACGACGCTCCCGCCGCCGCCCCTTCGCCCCCTCGCCTGCCCGAGGAGCTGAATCCCTATCGCCCGCCCGACGACGCCCCCGCCGCCGAAACGCCGAGCAGCGCCCGCCTGCCCCGCAACGTCTGGCTGTTGGGGTTCACGAGCCTGCTGAACGACACGGCCAGCGAGATGATCGCTCCCTTGATGCCGCAGTTCATCATCGAGGTGCTGGGCGGCAACAAGGCGTATGTGGGCTTGATCGAAGGGGCGGCCGATTCGATCTCCAGCGTAATCAAACTTTTTTCGGGCGGCTGGTCCGATTGGGTCGGCCGCCGCAAGGGGCTGGTCGTGTTCGGGTATGCGATAGCGGCCCTGTCGCGGCCGCTGTTGGCCTTCGCCGCCGTGCCGTGGCACGCGCTGGCCGTGCGGCTGGGCGACCGCTTCGGCAAAGGCGTCCGCACGGCGCCGCGCGACGCGATGATCGTCGATTCGACCGATAAATCGATCCGCGGCCGGGCCTTCGGCTTTCACCGGGCGATGGACCATGTCGGCGCCGCCATCGGACCGCTGTTGGCCACCGTCTTTTTGTGGTGGCATTCCGCCGGCGGCAGCGCGACCGGCAGCACAATGTCCGAACATGCGGTCGGCGTCGTGACCGAGCACGTCGGCTGGGACAGCCAGCACCTGCGGCTGCTGTTTCTGCTGACCTTGATCCCCGGCCTGCTGGTCGTTGCGCTCGCGGCGCTGGGTTTGAAAGAGCAGCCCCAGCACGTGCCGGCTGGGCGGCGGCTCGATCTGAGCTTGAGACAGTACCCCCGCAGCTTCAAGGTCTACTTGTTCGCGCTGTTGATCTTTACGCTGGGCAATTCGAGCGACATGTTCTTGCTGGTCCGGGCCAAGGAGCTCGGCGTCGATACGCGCTTGCTGCCGATGCTCTGGCTCGTGTTCCATGTTGCCAAGAGCGTCGGCAACGTGCTGGGCGGCCGGGCCGTTGACCGCTTCGGCCCGCGGCGGCTGCTGTTGGCGGGCTGGCTGTGGTACGCCGTCGTGTATCTGGCCTTTGCATACGCGACCGCAGCCTGGCAGATTTGGGTCCTGTTTCTGCTCTACGCCGTATACTATGCACTGGCCGAGCCGAGCGAAAAAACGATGGTCTCGCACCTCGTCGGTTCCGAGCGGGCCGGCCTGGCCTACGGCTGGTTCAACCTGCTGATCGGCATCGGCGCCCTGCCCGCCAGCTTGATCTTTGGCTTGATTTACGAGCGAGTGGGCGGCGTGGCGGCGTTCGGGCTGGGGGCGGCGCTGGCGCTGGCGTCGATGCTGGTGTTGTTGTTCGTGGAAGAGCGAGCGGGGAGTTGGGAGTAGCCCTGCGGCGGCCCCTTTTACCCTCGTTTCGTCGCCGCACGGGCACGAGATGAAGTAACGCTTGCTGGGCATACGGGTATTCCAACGGAGCCGTCGAAGAACGCTAACGCTATGCTGCGGCCCTGCGCAATTCGTTCAGCGGCCCTCGAGGCGATGATGCTGGCGATTCCACTCCCAAATCCAGAGCGTCTGGTCGGCCCGGTTGTAGAGAAAGTACCAACCCTTGGCCCGGCTTGAATAGCTGCTGTCGTCGACCTGCACCTCCCAACGAGCGCAGACCAGGTCCGATCCTGCTGACGGCGGCAGCCACCACCGAGGCGTATCGCCGTCGGGCTCGGGCCAGTCGGCCGGAAAGCGAGAATCGTCTGTCTGGATTCTCAGGACGTCGCTAGCCATCTTTCCTTTGTAGGAGACAAAATCGGGATCCTCCATATTCTTCGCGAATCGTTTGACGAGAGCCGCATAATGGTCGGCGGCAATCGTCATTTTCGCCCATTCGTCGTAGCCGTCTCGTGATTGCAGCACTCGCAAACTGATCTGGCTAGCGCCTTGTGGATCGAAGTCTGATCCAAACGCGGACGAGAATTCTTCGTACGTCAAATTCTCCGCCCCGTGATCGCTTCCGAAGCCCAGCAGGTTGACCCCCCGGATCGCGTTTGCGAGTCGCCAGCCGTAGGTGGCTGCGGCGCAGACCACCGCTACGATGAAGGTCATCGCGAACAGCTTTCGCAGGGCGAATTGGAATCGCGGCTTGGGAATTGGCGTTTCCGCACTCGCGTCCATTTCTCTCTCCAAGTCCTGACTTCAATCGCCGCTGAATTCGCCCCCGTCGACCATCTCCTCCCGCAACTCCTCCCACAACTTTTTGGCACGCGGCGAGTCGCGCCTGGGATTGCCGAAAAACATGAACCTTTCGGTATGCTGGGCGCCTAAATCCCTCAGGTTCTGGTGGCATTGGGTACGCCTTGCTTGCTCTCGTTGGTTTTGCAGCCAGACCGGCATTGGCAATAGCAGGGCGGTCGCAATGAACGCCAGGACATTGCCATATACGACCAGGCGGGTCCCGCGATACAGCAGCAGGCCCTGGATCGACGCATAGATCAAAACGGCGAAGGAGACGAACGTCACCCTCCAGTAACCCCAGTGGTTTGCAGCGGCGAGATAAATGCCCGTCATCAGCGTTAAGAGAAACAGGCTGGCGAGGCTGAACTGAAACGGAGAAGTCCGAGCCGCCTGCTCCGCCACGATCGGTCGTTGCCGCAACTGGCGAAAGGATGGCAGCGGCAACTCGGCGCGGCACTGGGGACATTCCCAGCTTGTCCCCGCAGCCGCCGGGCGAACGGCGGCTTCGTGACCACACGCGCATGCGATCAAATAACGTTCGGCGGCCATGCGTCCATTCTATCGGCGCGATGGGGGCGACCCAAATAATCCGGCTGCGTTTTCGCGGGCCGATGCACCCGAGCGGGGCCAGGTTTTGAAGAGCTATAAATACCTGGACCGCCAATTTGGTTGGTCGCCCGGTCCCCAACTGCTATCCTTAAAGGGTTCGGACCTGCCTGTTCGCGCGCCCGGGCCGCCCGGCGGCTGGTGCCTTTCCCACCCGATCCCGATCGAAAAGCTTTGTGAGGATGGCCTAGCGATGAAACGCTTCGCTCGTGGGGGGCGGCCAATCTTCGATCCGCGGCTGGCCGTTTTGTTGGCCGCGCTGGCGCTGGCCAAGACGGCCGCGGCCGACGAGCCTTACGGCCGCTTTCAGTTCTCCGAGTCCGAACTGGATCATTGGGCCTATCAGCCGGTCGCGCGGGCGGCGCCGCCGGCCGTGGCCGATCGGAACTGGCTGAAAAACCCGATCGACGCTTTCATTCTGGCTGAACTGGAACAGGCCGGGTTTGCCCCGGCCCCGCCGGCCGAGCGGCGGGTGTTGTTGCGGCGGGTCTATTTCGACCTGCTCGGCTTGCCGCCGACGCCCGAAGAGCAACAGCGGTTTCTGTCCGACGACTCGCCCGACGCCTTCGCCCGGCTGGTCGACGAGTTGCTCGACCGGCCCGAATATGGCGAACGCTGGGGGCGGCACTGGCTCGACGTGGTGCGGTACGCCGAATCGAACGGTTACGAACGCGACGGCGCCAAGCCGAGCGTCTGGCGGTATCGCGACTGGGTGATCGACGCCTTCAATCGCGATTTGCCCTACGACGAGTTCGTGCGCCAGCAACTGGCCGGCGATGAGTTGCCTGGGTCGAACGCCGCGATGCAGATCGCCACGACGTTTCTGCGGCTCGGCCCCTGGGATGACGAACCGGCCGACCCGATGGTCGACCGCTACGATCAGCTCGACGACCTCCTCGGCGCCACGACCGCCGTGTTCATGGCCCAGAGCGTGCGTTGCGCCCGCTGCCACGACCACAAGTTCGAGCCGTTCTCGCAGCGCGACTATTCGCGGCTGCTGGCCGCGTTCGAGCCGCTCAAACGCCCGCAGAACGGCCGGGCCGATCTGGACCATCACGTCGGCACGGCCGAAGAATTGTCGGCCTATCGTACCGCGGTCGAGCGTCAGGAAACGCAGCTTGTCGCGCTGCGAAAGCAAGCCGACGACAGCGAATCGACCATTTGCCGGCGGCTCAGCGACGCCGGCGTGCTGCCCGCGCCGCCGAAGCCGCTCGTGCCGAGTTCGCGCTGGCAATCGCAAAACTGGCGTTACACGTTCGCCCAGCCGGCCGCCGACTGGTTCGCCGCGGCGTTCGACGACGCCGGCTGGCAAACGGGCCCCGGCGGCTTCGGCACGAAGGGCACGCCCGGCGCCGTGGTACGGACCGTTTGGGACAGCGAGCATATTTGGCTGCGGCGCCATTTCGAGCTGTCGGCCGATTCGCTCGCGTCGGAGAATCTGGCCAAACTGCGTTTGCTGGTCCATCACGACGATGAAGCGGAGATTTATCTCAACGGCGTGTTGGCCGCGCAGGTCGCCGGCTTTCTGGTCGAATACCAGCCGCTGCCGATTGCGGCCGAGGCGTTGGCGGCGCTCAAGCCGGGCGACAACGTGCTGGCCGTGTATTGCCATCAAACGACCGGCGGCCAATACATCGACGCCGGCATCGAGGCCGAAGACTCGGCGGCCGCGTCCGGCGAAGCCCAATCCGCCTTGCCGCTGGAAGCCGTGGCTGCGTTTCAGACCTCGCCCGAGAGCCGCGGCAAGCCGCAGCAGGAACTGGTGAAAAAATTCCGCTCGAAGCTGCGCAGCTTGATCGCCAAAGCGGCGACGCCGGAAGAACAGGCCGAGGTCGAACGCTTGCGGCGGCAGATCGAAGACGTCGAAGCCGAGTGCCCTCAGCAGCCGACCAAAGCGTATGTCTGGACCGAGACGAGTACCGAGGCGCCGGCGACGCACGTCTTTCATCGCGGCAATCCGCGCGATCCGCGCGGCGAAGTCGGACCCGGCGTGCCGGCGATTCTGGTCGACGGCCCGCTGCCGTCTGCCACGCCCACCGAGCACAGCACCGGCCGGCGGCGGCAACTGGCCGCATGGCTCACTCGGCCCGACAACCCGCTCACGGCTCGCGTGCTGGTCAATCGCGTCTGGCAGCACCATTTCGGCGATGGGCTGGTCGGCAGCGAGAACGACTTTGGCGTGATGGGCGAAGCTCCGACGCATCCCATGTTGCTCGATTGGCTCACCAGCGAGTTCGTCGCCAGCGGTTGGAGCACCAAGCAACTGCACCGCTTGATCCTGCTCTCGAACACGTATCAAATGTCGGCCGCATCGAACCCGGCGGCGGAACAAAAAGACCCGAATTGCGATCTGCTATGGCGATTTCCGCCGCGGCGGTTGGAGGCTGAGGCGATTCGCGACGCCGTGCTGGCCGCCAGCGGACAATTGAACCGCCAGCGCGGCGGCGAAAGCGTGTATCCGGCCATTTCGCAAGCCGTGCTCGCCAGCCAGTCGCGGCCGGGCAACGGCTGGGGCAAATCTTCGCCCGAGCAAGCGGCCCGGCGTTCGGTGTACGTGTTTGTCAAGCGCACGCTGCTCGTGCCGGAGTTGGAGGTGCTCGACTTCCCCGATACCAACGGCAGTTGCGAGCAGCGGCAGGTTTCGACCGTCGCCCCGCAGGCATTGACCTTGCTCAACGGCGAGTTCGTGCAAGAGGCCGCCAAGCATTTCGCCGCCCGGCTGACGAGCGAAGCCGCCGACGCGCCAGCGAGAATCGAGCGGGCCTACCTGCTGGCTCTCGCTCGCCTGCCCAGCGACGCCGAACGCGATGCCGTGCTCGAATTCCTAGCGAAGCAAGCACAGCAAATCCGCGCCGACCTGGCTGCGGCCGGCCAAGCGGCCGACGGCGCCGAGCGAGCGGCGCTCGAAGCGTTTTGTTTGGTGCTGCTGAACGCGAACGAGTTTGCGTACCTGTATTGAATTCGGAACGCGGAATTCGGAATTGAGGAACAAAGACATGCAAAATAACTCGAGCGGCAGGAAGCAAAGCCGTTCCGCATTCCGCATTCCGCATTCCGAATTCACGACCCGCCGCGAATTCCTCTGGGAGGCCGGCGGCGGTTTCGTCGGCACGGCCCTCGCTTGGCTTCTGGCGCGCGACGGCTTTTTCGCTTCGCAGGCGCTGGGCGCCGAATCGTCCGCCGCGGCGTCGCCCTTGGCCCCCAAGCCGCCGCACTTCGCCCCCAAGGCCAAGTCGTGCATCTTCCTGTTCATGTACGGCGGCCCGAGCCACGTCGACCTATTCGATCCGAAGCCGGCGTTGGTC
>DATKRK010000408.1:0-29138 GCA_035532215.1 Pirellulales bacterium
GACTTCTCGTTACGTATCTTGATCGCGACATAGAGTTCGTCGGTTCAAATTAAGCCTCCGCGATTCACTACCCGTCCGTTATTAGGCCTGGGCCTTCGCGCTTGCGGGCTTGTTCGCAACCGCTGTACCAAACATGTCCGCCAGCGTCTTCCGCGCAAGAGAAGCGGGGACGAGGGCGTTCAATATGCGGTTGAGCCGGCCTGGAACGATCCTGGATCGGTTTTTGACCAGACCGCTGAGGCCCTCAGATACGCACTGCTCGACGCTCATCGGTTTCATCGGCATAGTCTTCGGATCGAGGGCGAACTTTTCGAGCACCGCTGTGTTCGTAACCCCGGCTGCCAGTACAGTGACGTAGACACCTCGAGGTTTGAACTCATAGTGAAGCGCCTCGCCAAGGCTGTGTACATACGCCTTCGCGCCTCCGTCATTCGCCATACACGGAATGCCGTTTTCCGCACCCATTGCCCCCACGAGGATCAAGCCGCCCCGCCTCCGCTCGGCGAGCTTCCCGCCGAAGTAATGGGCGATGTCTAAATGCGACATGGTGTTGAGTCGCAAGGTCTCCTCGAGCAGCTGTCGATCGAGCTTCAAGAACTCGCCGGGATTTCCGGTGCCGGCATTGGAGACGACAAGACCGATGTCGAGATCGTCAGTGGCGGAGGCGAGTTGCCTGATGAAATCCTCCTGGGAAACATCAAGCACAACGACTCGGTGCTCCACACCGTATCGTTTGCTAAATGCAACGCCTACTTCCTTAAGCAAGTCCACCCGCCGCGCCACGAGGACAATATTGATGCCTGAAGCTGCGATTTGCTGCGCAAATTCCTTACCTATTCCGGACGACGCACCCGTGACGAGTGCCCAGGGGCCGAACCTTTTTTTATCGAGCACGACTGTCACCTCTTCGCTCCGTTCTGTCTGCTTCGGGTTTGTTGTGTCATAGATTATTCGGTCGAATTAATTCTGCGTTCTGAGCATACGGTCAACCGATCGGCTCATTTGTTTCAAAATAAATCCAGGCGCCAAGCGATTCATCATTTTGAGCTGATTCGCCTGACCTGGACGAATTTCAAATCGATCGGTTTGCATTCCTTTGACGGCGACTTTAACCATGTCTTCCACCTTCATGATAGAAATGCCTTTCATGTCTTCAGGATTAAAGGCACCCAAGAGTTCGGTTTGTGTCGCCGGCGGTGCTAGCTCAAATACCTTCACATTGGTGTTTTTCAGTTGCACACGAAGAGACTCGGTGAAAGAATGCAGACCGGCCTTGGTGGCGCGATAAACCGGCGAAATGGGCAATGGAACAAATGCCAATCCCGATGAAACGTTCATGATTGCGGCCTCTGATTTTGTTTTCAAATGCGGCAAGAATTGTTTCACCATGCGAATCGGCCCGCTCAAATTGATTTCAATCTCTCGAGTGATGTCTTCGAGGCTTCCAACTTTGTCGTGAACATTGATCTCACGCATGATGCCGGCGTTGTTGATCAAAACGTTGAGCTCAGGAAATTGTTTGGTGACCTTTTCGTAAAGAGCGGCGATCGCTTTCGGATCGGAAACGTCGCTTCGAAAGGTGTGAACTTTTGGAAAGGCCGCTTTCGCACGGTCCAGCTTAGCTTGATCGCGACCCGTGATAAGAATCGTGTTACCAAGTGCCGTGAGTTGTTTCGTGAGTTCGTAACCGATGCCGCTGCCACCGCCGGTGATCAAAATCGTATTGCTCGTGAGTTTCATAATTGCTTGCCCATTCTCACGCCCCCGCCCGAGCGATTGCCGGCGCGGGCGTGCTCGCGAGCGCTTTACCAATCATGTCCGCCTCCATCTTCCGTGCAAGAGAAGCGGGCACGAGGGCGTTCATAATGCGGTTCAGCCGGCCTGGAATGACTCTGGAGCGGTTTTTGAGCAGACCGCTGAGGCCCTCAGATACGCACTGCTCGACGCTCATCGGTTTCATCGGCATGGTCTTCGGATCGAAGCCGAACTTTTCGAGCACCTCTGTGTTCGTAAACCCGGCCGCCAGTACAGTGACGTAGACACCTAGAGGTTTGAACTCATAGTGAAGCGCCTCACCAAGGCTGTGTACATAGGCCTTCGCGCCTCCGTCATTCGCTATACAGGGAATGCCGTTTTCCGCACCCATTGCCCCCACGAGGATCAAGCCGCCCCGACGTTGCTCCACGAGTTTCGCGCCGAAATGGTGGGCGATGTCCAGATGCGCCATCGTATTGAGCCGCAAAGTCGCCTGAAGCAACTGCCGATCGAGCTTCAGGAACTCGCCCGGGTTTGCCGTGCCGGCATTGGAGACGACAAGCCCGATGTCGATATCATGCGTAGCGTCGGCGAGTCCCGCTATGAATCCCTCTTGTGAGACGTCCATAGCCAAGGCGCGGTACTGAACACCAAACTCCTGTGAGATTGCGCGTCCCAGTTCGGCAAGCAATGCGTCTCGCCTGGCCACCAGCACTACGTTGATCCCCGACGCTGCGATTTGCCGCGTGAATTCCTTACCGATTCCCGACGAAGCGCCTGTGACGAGCGCCCACGGTCCGAACTGCCCTTTATCAAGTGCTGCTTTCATCGTGCTGTTCCTTTCTGTCGATTCGAGCTGTTGCTCGATCGTTCGGTCTCAGAGCGTGCCGATCCAATCTTTCAGGCGCTTTACCTCCATAACCACCAACCCGCCGTCATTCGTTGCGTGCGCGACAGCAGCCATGCCTTGAAACGCGCCGAAGACATGTGCGGCCAGTTCGCGTGAATCCTCTTCGTGGCCGGCTGCCCGGAACTGCTCCTCAAGCCAGTCCATCGGCTCGGTGAAGAGGGCCGCGGATTTCTTCGCAAGAGCGCCCCCCTCCTTTTGCAACTCGGAGCACAGACCGCCCAGGGGACATCCGCCACGCGCAAGCTGCTCCCGGTTCCGGTGAACGCTGTCCACAAAAGCAAACAGCCGGTCCTTCGGAGAATTCAGCCGGTCGGTCTCCTCCCGGAATTCTCGAAACTGTGCAAGACGCCGCTCCACGACAGCCTCGCCGAGCTCTTCCTTGGTCTTGAAGTAGTAGTAAACATTGCCTACCGGGACATTGGCGGCTTCGGCGATGTCCGCCAAGCTGGTTTCTCTGAAACCGTGCTTATGCGCCAGCTTCATTGCGGTCTCAATCAGCCGTGTCCGCTTGTCGGGCTGTGATTTCGCCATATTTTTATTGAGTTAGTTGACTAACTACGAGTCTAGGCGCGATTCCTCCTTTTGTCAACCCCACGGCGTGGCCGGATTTGAACCGGCGGTCTCGTGCTCCCGAAGCACGCGGAATACCAGGCTATCCTACACACCGCACAAAAGAGCACCCAGCCGGAGTCGAACCGGCACTTTCTGCATGGCAAGCAGATAGGCTTCCGCTACATCATGGGTGCGGTCTGGTGATAACCAAATTGTCAAGGATCGAAGAGCACCGGGTCGGACTCGAACCGACGTCGCCGCATTACGGGTGCGGAATCTTGGCCGCTAGACGACCAGTGCTTGATTGTCGTAGGTCAGGCTTTCCAGCCTGACTCACGGTGGAAAGCCGCCGAGCCCGTCGGGCCGAGAATCCTGTAGGTCTGTCAGGCTGGAAAGCCTGACCTACGAACCCGTCAGGCTCGAAAGCCTGACCTACGAATCAGTGGGACCAGACGGACTTGAACCGTCACCACCTGGGTAAGAGCCAGGTATGCTGCCGCTAACACCTTGATCCCGTCGTTGTCGCCGCCGGTCGGCACGGAAGGAATCGAACCTTCGGCCAGGGCCTTATAAGAGCCCCGCTCTCGCCGCTGAGCTACTCGCCGTGTCGGGCTGGAAAGCCTGACCTACTCACCGCTGAGCTACGTGCCGTGCCAAATGGGGCCGGAGGGATTCGAACCCTCGCCTTGCCGCTTAAAAGGCGGCTGCGCTGCCGTTACGCCACGACCCCAAAATGCTGTTGGGCCGTATGCGTTTGAGCCGCTGTGATCGCTGCATCGTTTTGCTCCTTCGTATCTTCGCCATAGTCCGGGGTGGAGTCGAACCAACCGCCGGCGACGTATCAGATCGCCATGCTTCCGTTACAACACCGGACTGCTTCAAGTCGGGATGACAGGAGTCGAACCTGCACGCTCGTGCTCCCAACGACCATGCTGCGCACGGTACCCGGCGGGCCGCCATTGCCCTACATCCCGTTGTTGTTTCCAATCATTCTGGTTTCAGCAGCTCGTCGGGGAATCGAACCCCGGTCTCCGGCTTGAAGGGCCGGCATCCAGAGCCGCTAGACGAACGAGCCGAAAGTCGCAGGCACACTCCGTGTGCCGTCGCTGCAATTACTCAGACCTCGATGCTCTTCTGCCGCGCGAAGCCAAGCGACACAAGGTTGCGGCACACGGAGTGTGCCTACTACTTTGTCAGTGGGTCGGGAGGCGCTCGAATCCTCGTCTCCTCACTTTTCAGCCAAGCGCTAGACCGTCTCAGCTACCGACCCGCGAAACATCCAAGAAACCTGCAAACGCCAACGAAAAAGGCCCGGCGTCTCGCGACGCCGGGCCTTTTGATGAGCCTCGCTGGCCTGACGGCCTTACGTCACAAGCGCAATGGATGCGCGGGGAGCGAATTTGCCGGTTGTCCGACAAACAAACGCGTCCCTTTACTTTCGTTGGCGATGCTCGGTCGTATGGTCATCATGGGAATATCTCGTTGGCCCGGAAGGCCGTCATCAGAACCGGCACGACCCGAGTGCGTGATCGGCGCCGCCCGTTAGCTTATACCTGCATAGACGCCGAAAGTTTCATTTGGTTCGCAAGAATTTACTTGCGTTCAGCTTCGCCCGTCATTGGGACGAACGCTACGGGACCATAGTCAAGGCGGCGAACGCTGCCGTCGTCTTGCTTTTCGATGACCGCCAACTCCTGCCAGCCATGGCCGACCGGCAGCACCAGCCGCCCGCCCGGCGCCAATTGATCGATCAGCGGCTGAGGAACGTGGTCGGCCGCGGCGGCCACGATGATACAATCGAAGGGGGCGTGTTCCGGCCAGCCCCGATAGCCGTCGCCGGTACGAACCTCGACGTTCTTGTAGCCCAGTTCGGCCAGGCGCCGCGAGGCGGCCTCGGCCAGCGGGCCGATGATCTCGATTCCGTAAACCTCGTCGCACAATTCGGCCAGCACCGCCGTCTGGTAGCCCGAGCCGACGCCGACGTCCAATGCTCGCCCATGCCGCTTGGGTTTCGCCAATTGGGTCATCAAGGCCACGACGTAGGGCTGTGAAATCGTCTGGGCGTGACCGATCGGCAGGGGCTCGTCCGCATAGGCGAGATGTTGGAGAATCGGCGGCACAAAGCGATGCCTGGGCACGCGGTTGAACGCCGCCAGGACCTCGGGGTCGTCGATGTCGCGGGCGCGGAGCTGACGGTCCACCATGGATTGCCGGTCTGCTGCGAACTCGTCGGCGTCGTCAGTTTTCCTCGACGGCGGCTGGCGCGATTGTCCCGCCGAATTCGGCTCGGATGCGCCGAGAGTCATGAGCCAAATCGCCCAGTAGACCAGGCCCGCTCCGCAGACTGCCGCCGCCGCGGCGAGCGAATACCAAAGCGGATACGCGCTGCCGGCATGATTGAATCCGACGTGTGATAGTATCATCGCAGTTTTGGGCCGCAGTTTTCGGTCGTGTGGATGGCGAACCTGAAGCCTGATCGGTTTTGTTGCAAACCGGTCGCCGTGGTGCAGTTTTTCCAGCGAACCTCATGCATTGTCGTGTCGCAGCGAAGTGCTGACCGTCGAACCGTCGCGGGCCGCTCGTGGTCATCCGCAGCCTGCTTCCCGCGGATAGCCCACGGGCAAAACGTAAACCGGGTATACTTCTTCCGGCAATTGCAATAGGTTCGCCAGTTCGCCGTCATTGAAAGCCCCCACCGGTACGGCGGCTAGCGCCAGCGCGGTGGCCTGGAGCAACACGTTCTCGGCGACATGCCCTGCTTCCAACAAACAGTACCTTTCGGCCCGGATGCCGTACTTCGGCGCCAACCGAGCGGGATCGACGACAACTGCCAAGCAAAGCGGCGCGGAGCCGACGCACTCCTGATCGAGACACGCGGCTTGCAGTTTCGGCCGCAGATCGCCTGCCAGGGTCTGCCGCAAAACGTGCCGATCCGGTTCGTAGGCGTATGCGCCGCTCCTGTCCACGACAAAAACGCTGACAGGATAAAGGGCGCCAGCCGAGGGCGCCGTGCGAACTCCTTCCGGACCGGTAATTCCTTGGGCGGCCCAGCATAACTGCCCGACGAAATCGCTTGAAATGCGTCTCAGGGCGAATTGCCGCGTCGAACGGCGCATCGCAAGCGCTTGCGAAACAGTGAGCTGACGCCCGCCCTGGGCCAGACCCAACGATATCTCTTCTCCGGCGGCAAGCGTCAAAGACGCGCCGCATGTTTTCTTGTACGTCATATCGTCCTCGGCTCGATAGCATTCAATTTGCGCCACAAGCGAATCTATGGCTGCTTTGAATTGAAAGGGCAAATCGCAGGCCTTTTGCGGATGAAATGCCGAGGACGTGCAGAACCTGCGCTCGTGTGCCATATCGCACAAAGGTAGTTGGCGTCTGCTGCCCGCCAAACCCGCCATTGCCGATCCGCGTTTTACGACCGAATCCTTGATTCAACCAGAACACGCTGCGCTGGCACGTGCCTTGCGGTGGGGAATTGATCATCGGAGCGTCCCTGCAACCGAAATCGTTCGCCGAGCGACCGGAGGGAAATGACCTGACTCAAACGCTGGGCGGCAACGCCCGCGGTAAGTTTATGCCCTACTACGAATACAAGTGCGCGAAGTGCGGCGCGACGTTCACCGTCATGCGAAGCATGGCCGAACAGGAGCGTCTCGGCCAGATCAAGTGCCCTGAATGCGCTTCGAAGCAGGTCGTGCGCGTCTACAGTCCCGTGCTCGTGCGCACGTCGAAGAAGGCGTAATGGGAGATAGATTGGCGGGATTAAACTGTCGCGTGTGCGGGTCGGCGCGCTGAATGTGCCAGAATGGCGACCTTCGCGGCCAGTTTCTACGAGTTTTCTGTCGAGAGCCGCGTTCGAGCGTTGGCACGGAAACTGCTCCCTTCGTGGCGAGTCGCGCTGGCGAAGCGTGGAATCCAAATCAGAGGAGAATTGCCATGAAACTGGCGGCGGAAAAAGAAATCCGGCACATTGGCGAGAGCCGCGGTTGCGAAGATCACGACCATGACCTGATCCATGAACTGGGCAAGCGGTTGGACGCACTCTGGCGATACGACCAGTACATCGCGAATGCGGACGGACGGCCTGACTTGCGCGAACTGTGGCGCGACCTCAAGGCGCAGGAAACCGCCAACATCAAGCACATCAAGGAATTAGTCGCACAAGAAGTCGAAAAAGGCTGTTTCTAAAGCGACCGAGCGGACCGCAATCGGCCCGGTTGCGCCGCATTGAAGCGACGGCGGAGGCCGAAATCTTGAAGCTGACGGAAAGCGGTCTCAAGGTGCTTCACGCCCGTTACCTGCGGCGCGATCCGGCCGGGCAGGTCGTCGAAACCCCCGACGAAATGTGCCGCCGGGTCGCCCGCGCCATTGCCGAGCCCGAAGCGCGCTACGTAAACGGCAAAGCCGCCGCAGAGCGAGAACAAGCTTTCTTCGAACTGCTCGACGGGCTCGATTTTCTCCCCAATTCGCCGACGTTGATGAACGCCGGAACGCCGGTCGGGCAGTTAAGCGCCTGCTTCGTGCTGCCCGTCGAAGACCGCTTGGAGGGGATTTTCGACTCGCTGAAGCTGATGGCGCTGATCCAGCAGTCGGGCGGCGGCACGGGATTTTCGTTCAGCCGACTGCGGCCTCAGGGAGATCTCGTCAGCTCGACCGGCGGCGCCGCGTCGGGCCCCGTGTCGTTCATGCGCGTTTTCGACTGCGCTACCGAGCACGTGCGGCATGGCGGCAGGCGCCGGGGCGCTAACATGGGTGTGCTGCGCATCGATCATCCGGATATCGAGCAATTCATCGCCGCCAAGCGAGACGGACGTAGCTTTCGCAATTTCAATCTCTCGGCTGCCGTCACCGACGCGTTCATGGAGGCGGTCGTGGCCGGCAAAAGCTTCGCCTTGCGGCATCCGCGGACGGGCGAAGTCACGCGGCAAGCTCGGGCCGACGAGTTGTTCGCCAACCTGGCCGAAGCCGCCTGGGAAACCGGAGATCCGGGTTTGATCTTTCTCGACGCCATCGCGCGAGCGAATCCGCTGCCCGCTCTCGGACCGATCGAAGCCACGAACCCTTGCGGTGAAGTTCCGCTCTTGCCCTACGAGTCGTGTAATCTGGGCTCGCTCAATCTGAGCCGCATGGTCCGTGCAGCCCCCAGCGGTTGGACCATCGACTGGACGAAGCTTGGCGACACGACGCGGCTCGCGGTCAGGTTCTTGGATAACGTCATCGAGCAAGCCTCGTGGCCGGCGCCGCAGATCTCCGCCATCACTCGGGCCAATCGCAAAATCGGTCTCGGCGCGATGGGGTTCGCCGAACTGCTGATCCTTCTGGGCATCCCCTACGCTTCGGAAGAAGCTTCGGCGATCGCAGAGAAGCTGATGCGTTGGATCAGCGAAGAGGCGCTGGCCGCCTCTGAAGAATTGGCCCAAGAACGCGGCGAGTTTCCCAATTGGCCGCAAAGTCGCTACGCCCAACAGGGACGCCGGCTGCGAAATGCAACGCGCACGTCGATTGCGCCGACGGGAACGATCAGCATTCTGGCCGGTACTTCGGCCGGCATCGAGCCGCTCTTCGGCTTGGTCTATCGCCGGCAACACGTGCTGGGCGAACAGACGCTGCTGGAAGAAAACCCTTTGTTCGAGCGGCATGCATCCAGCTACGGGTTCAACTCGAGCGAGATCGCCCGCTACGTCGCCGAACATGGCTCGCTCGCCGAAGCGCCGGACGTGTCGCCGCAAGCTCGCGCGCTGTTTCGAACGGCGCTCGAAATTCCGGCGACCGTCCACTTGCGGATTCAGGCGGCGTTTCAAAAGCACGTCGATAATGCGGTCTCTAAAACCATCAATCTGCCGCAGCACTGCACGCAGGAGCAGGTTTCCGAGATTTACCTGCAAGCCTGGCGCGCGGGGGTCAAGGGAATCACGATCTACCGCTACGGCAGCATGCCAGACCAGCCTTTGGTCCTGGGTTCGGGCGAACAGGTTTCCAATTACGAGCATTTTGCCCGGTGCGATCCTGAGGCTTGCAAGGCATAAAATGAGCGGCTTTCGGCAGTTCACGAGATCCTCGGCCATATTCATGCGTAGTAAAAGTGGAGAGAGAAGGGTGAAAGGCCCCTGACCCCCGATTGGCTGTAGCGGTCGGAAGCCGCGATCGACCAAAAGGACGGAGCGGCGCGTCGACGACGCAAGTGATGCCGCTTGGCGCCAGGAGCCTTGAGCGGGCAAGCTCGATTACGCTAACGGGCAGTTCGGCAAGAGCCGAAGCCTCCTGCTTGGATGCGGTTAGCGTTGAAAACCGAGTCGGCGCTCTTCTCCCTTCGGCGTCCGGAGAAGCCGGGCGGGTCCGATGTTCCTCAGACTCCTATTGGAGCCACTTTCGCCGAAGCAATTGACACGGCGAAAGGCGCGATAAAGCGGAGGATCTGCCAAACGGGACGCATTGCTTGAAGAGAGGTTTTATTCGCCACCACCGCCCGGGCAGCCCGGCGGAGAGCCGCAAGGCGACGAAGCAAAACTTCCTCCGAACAGTGCGTAACGGCTTTCTCCGGTTCTTTTTTTGCGCTGTTCTCGCTTTGGCTCGCTTCTTGTGATGGTCGGGCACAGTCGTGCGCCGTTTCGCACGCCGCTGCAAGCGAGGTTTTCTTTTCCGCAACGTCGCTCGGCTTGTTTCCACGAGGCACGTTGTTTGCTCAGTACGCTTGGCGCGGAATGGGTTCGTTTTCCAAGAGCCCAGTCGATGCGGGGCGGCGTCGAAGGTCATGGCCGTTAACCGCCAACACCCATAGTTCTCAGGAGACTTCTGATGCTCGCCGAATTCAGCATTATTCCCACTTCGGGCCCGCACATGGGCGAAGACGTCGCCAGCGTGATCGAGATCCTCGAAAATGCGGGGCTTGATTTTCGCGTGGGGCCGATGGCCACGACGGTCGAGGGCGATCTCGAACAGGTCATGGCGACGATCCAACGCTGCCACGCGCTGATCGCGGCCAAGCATCCACGGGTGATGACCAGCATCGTGCTCGACGACTGCCACGATCGACGGCAGACGCTTGCCGATGCGGTCGCCCGTGTCGAGGCGCATCTCGGACACGCCGTCAATCAGGCTTAAGAACTACCGGGCAATGGCCAGAAATGAGGAGTTTCTGTCATGGCCGAATTTGAATTTGCAACCGCCGCATCGGCGGAAGAAACCGCCGCCGGGGCGACCGCCGTAGCGGGCGGTTATCAAGGACCGCTGGAACGGGTCAACGATTATTGTTGGCGCATCCCGAAAAGCTACAAGCCCGGCATGCGAGTGGACGGCTTGGTCTATGCCGACAAGATTCTGCTCGAGCTGATCCGCAACGACCAGGCGCTGGAGCAGGTGGCCAATGTGGCCTTTCTGCCGGGCATTCAGTATGCCAGCCTGGCCATGCCCGACATTCATTGGGGTTACGGATTCTGCATCGGCGGCGTGTGCGCCACCGATCCGGCGGAAGGAGGCGTGATTTCGCCGGGCGGAGTCGGTTACGATATCAACTGCGGCGTGCGGCTGGTGCGTTCGAACCTGTTCTTTGCGGATGTCGAACCGCACCTCAGTTCGCTCATCGACGAACTGTTTCGGAAAGTTCCCACCGGCGTCGGCCGCGGCGGCAAATATCGCTTTAGCCCGAGCGAATTGCGGTCGTTGATGGCGAGTGGTCCGCAAGGATTGATCGAACGCGGACTGGCCATCGAGCGGGATATCGAATACGCAGAAGCTCACGGACGTTTGGACGGCGCCGCGCCGGAAAACGTCAGCGACCGGGCCTTGCAGCGCGGCTACGACCAGTGCGGAACGCTCGGCGCCGGCAATCATTTTCTCGAAGTCCAAGTGGTCGATCGCATCTTCGACGAGCGAGCGGCGCAAGTGATGGGGCTGGCCCAGGGCATGGTCTGCGTGATGATTCATTCAGGCTCGCGCGGACTGGGCTACCAGGTGTGCGACGACGCCTTGCGTCAACTTCGCCGGGCGCCGGCCAAGTACGGCATCGAACTGCCCGATCGCCAGTTGGCGTGCGCTCCCGTAGAAAGTCCGGAAGGCCAACGTTATCTGGGCGCGATGCGGGCGGCGGCCAACTTCGCCTGGTGCAATCGCCAGTTGCTCATGTGGCAGGCGCGCGAGGTATTCGAGACGATTTTCGGCCGTCCCTGGCAGTCGCTCGATATGGAGTTGATCTACGACGTCGCTCACAACATCGCCAAGTTCGAAGAACACGAGATCGCCGGCCAGCGTAAAAAGGTTTGGGTGCATCGCAAGGGCGCCACGCGCGCCTTTCCGCCGGGACATCCGGAGATTCCGGCCGCCTACGCCGAAATCGGCCAGCCCGTCATTATCCCCGGCGACATGGGCCGCGCCAGTTGGGTGCTGGTCGGACAGCCGGGAAGCATGGCGCAAACCTTCGGCAGCGCTTGCCACGGAGCGGGGCGGGTGCTCAGCCGCCACGCCGCCGTGCGGCAGTCGCAGGGCCGGCGGATTGACGAGGAACTCGAGCGGCAAGGCATCATCGCTCGCGCCCGAAGCTGGAAAGGCCTGGCCGAAGAGCAGTCGGCGGCTTACAAGGACGTCGACCTCGTGGTCGAAGTGGTTCACAAGGCGGGGCTGGCCGGCAAGGTAGCCCGCCTGCGGCCGATCGGCGTCATCAAGGGTTAGGACGATGGGCCTTCCGTCGGATTGCGGCTCCGCCTGGATAAGTTCTGCGACCGGAGCAATTGCGATCTTTGAAAAAAAATCCTCGACGCTGCGACCCTTCGTCCGGCATCGAACGTATTCAACATTAAAGTCCGCTGCCGCATTTCGGCAGCCTCTCTTGTTCTTCGCTTTCGTCCGGCGCAAGCGTCTCGCCTCGTCGCAAGACAGCTCGTCGGCCCCCGGATCTTAACAGGTTCGGGCCTCTAGAAGAGCGGCACTGCATTGGGCGCGATGCCCTATTCCAAATGCCGCTGTACAGTTCCGCCCAGCTTTGCTGGCAATGGAGCAATCGATGCAAAAAATGCAAACTACTCGTCACAACGACCGCTCGCGTCGAGCCGGTCTTGAACGACAATCTGACCAAAATAAGGTGGAGTCTCGGCGCACGTCCCGTAAGAGAGGGCGTCGCCGCCGGTCGCAGCCGACGTCGCTCGCAACTTCGACGTCGCCCCAGATGGACCGCCCGAGCCGCCAGCAAGAGACTGCGGGCGTTCTGGAACTGTTGCCCAAGGGCTACGGATTCCTTCGCGACCCGATCAGCGGTTACGCGCAACAGGGTCGCGACGCGTTCGTGCCTCAAAGCCTGGTTCAGCAATTCAAGCTTCGCGCGGGCTCCTTGATCAAGGGGCGTGCCGAACAAGTTCGCGATTGCGAAGGACCGCGGCTGGCGGAAATTCACGAGATCGACGGATGCTTGCCGGGCGACTACGCGTCCGCGAAACGCTTCGACGAACTGACGCCGATCACGCCGCACTCGCGGCTGCAATTGGAAACGGGCCAACAGCCTGTTAGCACGCGAGTCGTCGACCTGCTGGCGCCGCTGGGCAAAGGCCAGCGAGCGTTGATCGTGGCCCCGCCGCGAACGGGCAAGACCGTCTTGCTTCAGCAGATCAGCCAAGCGATCGAGACCAATTACCCCGACGTCAAGCTCGTGATGCTGTTAGTCGACGAGCGTCCCGAGGAAGTCACCGACATGCGCCGTTCGGTCAAAGGCGAAGTCATCGCCAGCAGCCTCGATCACGACGCAAGCAACCATATTCGCGTTGCACAACTGACTGTGGAACGCTGCAAACGACTGGCCGAGGCGGGCCAGGACGTATTCCTGTTGATCGACTCGGTCACGCGGCTGGCAAGAGCCTTCAACAAGACGACTGGCAATACCGGCCGGACGATGACGGGCGGCCTCGATATCCGCGCGCTTGACATTCCTAAAAAGCTGTTTGCTTCCGCCCGTGCGTTCGAAGAAGGCGGATCGCTGACGATTGTCGCCACGGCCCTGGTCGACACCGGCAGCCGGATGGACGAACTGATCTTCCAGGAATTCAAAGGGACGGGCAACATGGAACTGGTGCTCGATCGCACGCTAGCCGACCGTCGCGTGTGGCCGGCGATCGACGTCAGCCGCTCGGGCACGCGTCGAGAAGAGAAGCTGCTCAGCCCCGACGCGTTGCACGCCGTCACGGTCTTGCGACGATCGATGAGCACGCTGCGATACGGCGAGGACATGGAGGAGTTGGCCGCTAAGCTGGCCCGATTGCCGTCGAATCGGGCGTTCATCGAACTCATCGCCGCTTCGCATGAAATCGGCGGCTAAGAGAGTTTGTCGGCGGTGAAACGAGCGAATGCGTGACGTTGGCTCATGTTCATAGCTCTGCGAGAATTTCGCATCTGCTCGCCTCGGCCTGCCGCCGCCGCCGTTTCAGCGGCAGTTGCCCATTGGCCCGCCGCTCGATCCATCGGATTTCGCCTTCGAGAACGGCCGCCGGCGGGGTTTTATCGGCGGCGATTGCGGTGTGCGAGTCGTGCGGAACGTGCGTGTTCGCACACGAGCGAAGGGCGTTTTATTGAAATGCTCGGTTGCCGCCGATCGTTGGAGACCGGCCGCGCTCGCGCAGGCCTCTGAGCCTACGGACTCTGCGCACATTGTCCGCAGAACGCGCGGTGCGCAATGTCGTGCGGCACATGGTTTGCGAAAAGTGCTTCGAAAGGTTTGTTGCGTCCGTACAAGACAGCCTTTTCCAAACGGTGGTTTCCCCCAACGAAAAGAGTCAGCTCGCAAAAAGGACGAATCCGCTATGGAAGCCATAACCAAGACCTTGTTCGATGCTTTGATGCGATATCAGGGTTGGCCGTGTGCATCGGTCTATCTGCCCACGCACCCAGGCGGTTTCGAAGGGCAATCCGGGCGCGTTCGCCTGAAGAACCTGCTCGCCGAGGCCGAGGAGCAATTGGTCTCGCGCGGCATGCGAGCGGTCGAGGCGCGCGATTTCATGGCATCGGCCAACGAACTGGTCGGCAACGAGGTCTTCTGGAGGAACCAAACCGAGGGCCTGGCGGTGTTTGCTTCGCCGGAAGCGACGCGCGCCTATTATCTGCCTGTTGCGGCGCATGAACTCGCGGTGGTCAACTCGCGATTCCACGTGGCGCCGCTGCTGCCGTTGGTCGATCGAGAAACCGACTTTTATATCCTCACGGTCAGCGAGAATCGCGCACGCTTTCTCAAGGCCGACCGTTGGCATGCCGCCGATGTAGCTCTGCCCGACTTGCCGGCCGACGCAAAAGAGGCCTTGCACTACGACCACCCCAGCGACACGCGTCAGTTTCATACCGCGGTGCTCGGCCGCGGGATGAGCAAGTTGGGCGCGTATCACGGCAGCGGAAATTTCTTCGAACACGAAAAGGACGAGTTGCTGGAATACTTCCGAGTGATCGACCGTGCGCTGCATCCGGCGATGTGCGACGAACGCGCGCCCCTGGTCTTCGTCGGCGTCGATTATCTCTTCCCGATTTACCAACAGGCCAATACGTACCCGCATCTGGCCGAAGCTCACGTTCCGGGCAACTCCGATACTTGGAGCGATCAGCAACTGCACGAAAAAGCCTGGCATTGCGTGGCGCCGCAGTTCGAAAAGCCGAAGCAAACCGCTTTGGCCCGATACTCGGAACTCCCCGTCGACGGTTTAAAGTCGGACGACTTGCGGGTCATTCTGGGCGCGGCCTGCCAAGGGCAGGTCGAGTCGCTCCTGGTCGATGCCGAACAGCCGGTGTGGGGCAAGTGGGACGACGAACATCGCCGACTGCGACTCGACCCCGAACGCCGCGGCGACAGTAACGACATGCTCGATCTGGCAATCGTGCAGACGCTCGCACATCGAGGCGCCGCCTACAGCGTGCCAAGTTCGGAGCTTCGTCACGGAAAACGCTGCGAAGCCATCTTCCGCTACGAGTTGGCTCCTTCCGCCCGGTAACGTTTGATCGCGATTGGGACCCGATCCGGCGTTTCCGCTCGTTGTCTGCCAGCGTCCCCGCAAACCCGGAGATTCGCGAAATTCGATAAAATCGTTGCAATGCTCAAGGGCTTTTTGCCGATATGCAGTACGTATCGATGCGGCCGAGGTCCGGGCGTCGTTGAGGGCGCCACGGCGCCGAGCGGCACTTGCCAACGTAACGGCGAATATCTCAGGGAGGGGAGTCGGTCATGCAAGTCAAGATCTACGTGCCGCGCACGATCGAGGTGCCGAGCGAATATCTGCCGGCCTTAGCGCAGCGGGCCCACGCCAGTTTGGGCGAATCGGCTAGCGACATTTCCGCCACTCGCGGCCATATCGTCCGCCAGGCCGTCCGCGACGGGCTGTTGCGCGAACTGGATGACCTGTTGGGCGAAGACGGCTCGGTTGACGTGTTCTGCGATCCCAGCGCCGAAATTCCGCTGGAAATCGAGAATCGCACCGTTAAGCTCAGCGAACTGGTCGAGGCGCTGCAGAGCAAGCGAACCTGGGGCGGCGTGCGCTCCGAAATGGATGACGCCGAGCACCTGCGGGCCAAGGTTTTGCCCCGACGCAAAGCGGCCTGAAACGCTCGAGCAGGCGGTCAAGCTTTGCGGAAGGTAGCGATTTTGTCGACTATGCGCGGCGGGGACGAATTATAGGGAAAAGTCCCAACGGCGGGCCGATCAGAATCTTGAGCGTTGCGCCGACGGGTTCGTCTTTAGGGGGCGCCGGCTTGAGACGCGATCGAATCCGCATGCTTCAAAGGCCAGACGCATGGATCCAGGGGTGGTCATCAAGCTGCACATCGAGCCGGAAGAACCCAGCCCGACGGACGAACCGCAAACGCTGGCGGTGAATTGCCCGCTGTGTCGAGATGAATTCGAAATCTGCGGCGCCGAGCCGATCGCCAAGACCGTTTGCCCAAGTTGCGGCCTGGCCTTCGTGCCCAGCTTTACGAAAGAAGAGGCCGAAGCGGAAGCCCTCGAGCAAGCGTCCTGCGAGCCCTTGCCGGCTCCGGCGCTTGCGCCGGCCGACGTGCTGGATCGCTGGCTGCTCGGCGAACCGATCCAACCTCGTGAAATCAGCGACGCGGAAATCCTGGGCCAATGGCGCCGCCGGCACCGCGCCGCGTGCAACGGCGCGCTGATGGCCGCGATCTCGCTGGTCGTGCTGTCGCTTGCCGCGCTTTCAGCCTGGACGAGATCGGCGTGGCTCTTGGACGGTGCACGGGCCGAGCGAGACCGAGCCGACGCTCGGCGGCAAGAAGTCGAAGCCGCTTTGACCAATACGTCGCGGCGCCTCGAACGTCAAAACTTGCTCGTGAAATCCGAGCGGGCCGCGAAACTGGAGATCGAGCGACGCTTGCACGCGGCCGAGGAACTTGCTCGCCGTGCGGAGCAAGAACGACAAACCGCCGAAAGCGCGCTTCTGCTCGCCGAGCGCAAGGTGCGCAGCACGGTCGCCAAGCATTTGGCCGCGCGGTCGGAACTGCTGCGCGATTCGCACCCTCAGCACAGCTTACTGCTGGCGGCCGAGGCGTTGACCCTTGCCGAACGCGACGGCGAGCCGCCGATTGCGACGGCGGCTCAGGTTCTGAGAGACCGGTTGGGCGACGCCGACGGAACGCGACTTTGCGGACACACGGGAAAAATCGCGGCGCTGGCGATCAGCCGCAACAGCCGCTGGCTGGCCACCGCCAGCCAGGACAATACGACCCGGTTGTGGGATCTTGCGTCAGCCGATCCGGCGGAAACTTCGATCGTGTTGGCCGGCCATCAAGGGCGGGTTAGCGCCGCCGCATTCAGCCCCGACAACCGCTGGCTGGCGACGGGCGGTTTCGACTCGGCGATTTACTTGTGGAATCTCGCCGCGGAGCGCCCGGGCGCCGCGCCCTTGGCGCTGCGCGGTCAGGAGGGGCGGATCACGAGCCTCGCCGTCACATCCGATTCGCGCTGGCTGTTCACCGCTAGCAGCGGCTACAACTCGGACGACAGCGAACTGCGAATCTGGGACCTTGCCGCGGCCCAGCCCGCCGCCGCCTCGCGCGTGCTGCAAGGCCAAACCGGACGCGTGCAGGCGCTAGCGATCAGCCGCAACGATCGCCTGCTGGCGACCGCCGACGACGATGGGCAAGTGCGGCTATGGACGATCACGCCCCGCGGTCCCCAGGCTCAACCCTTGACGCTTGGCGGCCCCGCAGGGCGGCTGGGCTTGTTGGCGTTCAGCGCGAATAGTCGTTTTCTGGCGACGGCCGGCGGCGCCGCCAAACAAGGTTCGGTCTCGCTCTGGGATCTCAAGGCCGACGATCCGGCGGCCAAGCCGTTCGTATTGTCGGTTCGCGGTTCGGCGATTCGCGCGCTGGCGACCAGCGCCGACGGGCGCTGGCTGGCCGCGGTGGGCGACGACCGCGCGGCGCGCGTCTGGGATTTGATCGCCGACGATCCGGCCGCTCATCCGCTCGTGCTCGGCGGCCATCGCGAAGCGATTTTGACCGTGGCTTTCAGCGCCGACAATCGCTGGCTGGCCACCGGCGGCAGCGATCAAACCGTGCGTCTGTGGAGCATCGGCAAGGACGGCCCCGAGGCGACGCCGATCGTGCTCGACGCCGGCCAGGGATCGATCGATTCGCTGGTGATTAGCCCCGACGGCCATTGGCTCGTTTCCGCCGGCGAAGACCAAACCGCCCGGCTGTGGAATTTGCGGCTCGACGAACTGGCTCAGCTCGCCCTGGGGACGGAAGGCGGCAAACTTTCGGACATCGAGGCGCCGGCGAAGGAACCGGCGATCCGCGGCGAGCCCCGGGTCGCCGACAGAAAGCTTCGGCTCATCGGACCTAAGGACGAAGTCAAGCTGTATCGCTAGAATAGCGATGGCGCCGCGTCGCTGCGAAAACTGCGCCCGTTCCACCGTTCTACCGATCAAACGGGCGAGGGCGCCCGTTCCTCCATGCGTTGATCTACGCCAGAATCTGCTCGACCACCCTGGCCGGGCGGTCATCGGTCAGATGCTGGGCGCGGCCGTTGGCGTAATAGACCAGCCGGGAGTGGTCGATGCCGAGCTGGTGCAGGATCGTGGCCTGATAGTCGTTGGGGTTCACGATATCGACCGCTGCCTTGTGGCCGACTTCGTCGGTTGCCCCGTAGGTCATGCCGGGCTTGATGCCGCCGCCGGCCAGCCAGATCGAGAAGCCCTGGCCGTTGTGGTCGCGGCCAACCTTGCCGTTCAGCTCGCCTTCGCAGACCGGCAAGCGGCCGATTTCGCCGCCCCAATGGACGATCGTCGTATCGAGCAAGCCGCGTTGCTTGAGATCGGTCACCAGCGCCGCGGCCGGCTGATCGGTGCGGCGGCAGATGGCCGCCAGGCCCGAGCGGATGTCGGTGTGGTTGTCCCACGGCTGACCGCCGAGGAACAACTGCACGAACCGCACGCCGCGCTCGATCAAGCGACGCGCGATCAGGCAGCGCGTGCCGTATTCGCGCGTTTCGTCCTTGTCGAGGCCGTACAGCTTGTGGATGTACTCGGGCTCTTGCGAAATGTCGAGCGCCTCTTTGGCCTCGATCTGCATGGCGGCGGCCAATTCATAGCTGGAGATGCGCGTTTCCAGGTCGGCCTCGCCGGGGTGCAACTCCAGGTGCCGGCGATTCAGTTTTTCCAGCAACGCCAGGTTCTGCTGTTGCAGCTTGCCGCGCAGTTGCGGCGGCGGGTCGAGGTTCAAAATCCGCGGCTCTTGCGGGCGGAGCACCGTGCCTTGATACAAGGGGGGCATGAAGCCGCTCGACCAGTTGTGCGTGCCGTCGACCGGATGCCCGCCGGGGTCGGAGAGCACCATGTAGGCCGGCAGATTCTGCGATTCGCTGCCCAGGCCGTACGTGATCCAACTGCCCATCGTCGGCCGCCCGGTGACGCCGGCGATGCCGCCGTGAAAGAAACGGATCGAAACCTCGTGGCCGTTGTGGCCGGTGTGCATCGAGCGGACGACGCAAAGATCGTCGACGATGCCGGCGGTGTGCGGCAGCAGTTCGGAAACGTCCGTGCCGCACTGGCCGTGTTTGGCGAATTTCCAGGGCGTGCCGAACAGCTTCTTGCTGGCCCGGTTGACGAAGCTGTAATGGACGTCGCCGCCGTAATCCTTGCCGTTCATTGCCGTCAATTCGGGCTTCGGATCGAGCAGATCGACGTGCGACGGCCCGCCGTGCATGAACAGCGAGATCATCGCCGTCGCCTTGGGCGCGAAGTGCGGCGCCTTGGGTTTCAGATCGAGCGGCAGGTTCTCGCCCGGCTTGCTTGGCGTTTCGGCGAGCAAACGATCTTGCGAGAGCAGGTGCGCCAGCGCGAACGAACCGATGCCGAAGGCCGATTGAGCCAGGAATTGCCGGCGGGAGCCATTCGGAATGGAGGCGGAATTCGCAAGTCGGAAGTCGGAAGTCGGAACAGCAGAACGGGATGGAGACGGCATTCGTCGATTTCCTGGATTCATCGTGTGCTGTGGTTTGCGCTCTTGTTTAGCGAATTGGCAAGACTCAAATTCCCGCTGGCGTCTTCATTCCGACTTCCGAATTCCGACCTCGAAATCAGTCGACGTACAAAAACTCGTTCGAGCTGAGCAACTGCTGACAAAGGCTGGTGAGCGCGACGAGTTCGTGGTCGGCGCCCGAGTCGCCGCTGGTGCGGAGCGACGCCATTTGTTCGTGGACGAACCGGCAAGCCAGCTCTAGCTCGGCAGTCGTTGGCGGTCGCTGGTAAGCGATCTGCCAGGCATAGGCGAGTTGCTGCGGCAGCGAGACGACGGCGGCGCCGTGAAATTCGGCCGCCGAGTTCCAACGGTCGAGTGGCTGGTTTTGGGCGTCGACCAGTTGCAAGTCAACCTTCCAGGCGAACGAATCGGAATTGACGTCGCCGAAACAATCGACCACGAAATCGAGCGCGTCGCCGGCTTGCACTTCGATCTTGGCGGTGTCGGTCGCGACTTCGCTGGCCTTCACGGACCACTCGCCCTTCAGCCCCGAGCGGCTGGATACGATGCGGCCGCGGACGCCGTCGCCGTTTTGCGAGCCGTGGTGCAGCTTGCCCGAGACCGTTACGAAGCCGTCCCGCGCGGCCGTCCAACGGCGAATCGCCGCATGCTGCTGGTCGTTGCCCGCGTGACCGCCGGCGGAGTTGAGAATGACCCAGCCGAGTTGAGCATCGGGCAGCGCCGCGCCGCCCTGCCAGGCCGAGCCGGTGAAGTGCGGCAGCGGAGCGAACTGCTTCACGCAGTTTTCCTCGGCCGCGAATTCCCCGTAACCGAATTGCCAGGCTTCGCCGTGCCGCGGATACTTGGCCGACAGCGTCTGGGCCAGAGCCAAGGCGTAGTCCGCAGGCGTCTCGCTTCGCAAACGCCCGGCCAATAGCCCGGCGTATTTCAGCACGAAGTCGCTGTTCATCAGCATCAGCGCCTGCGGGGCGCCGGTGCTGGGCACGCGGCGCTCGCAGTTCAAGGTCATCACCGGCGCGTCGAAGGCCGTCAGGAACGAGACCGGCTTCGTCCGCCGCACTTGCAGGTAGATGCTGCGCCGCGGGGCGTCGTCTTTCACCACGACCTGCCCGACGAAATCTTCCTCGACCGGCGCGGCCGGACCGAACTGCGTGCGATCGAGCTTGCCGCTGGCGGCCAGGATGCGGTCGCGAAGAACTTCGGCTTCCAGCCGGCGGACCGGAAAGTGCCAATAAAAGGCGTTGTCGGCGTCGAGCGCCCGCGCATCGACTCCGGCAGTCTGTCCGGCAGCGGAACTCTGCCGCGGAACCGACGATTGCCGGTAGGCGGTCGACATCATCAGCAGCTTGTGCATCTGCTTCAGCCGCCAGCCTTGGCGGGCGAATTCGTCGGCCAGCCAGTCGAGCAATTCGGGGTGCGTCGGCCGCGTGCCGAGCATGCCGAAATCGCCCGCCGTGTCGACCAACCCGCGGCTGAAGTGGTGCAGCCAAAGTTGATTGACCAGCACGCGACCGACCAGCGGATGCTGGCCGCTCATCAGGTGTTTGGCCAAGGCCAGGCGCCGGCCGGAGGTCGGCCGTTGCGGATCCTTGTCGGCAATCTCCAGTCGCTGGCCTTCGGGGGCGAGAATCGTCAAATCGCCCGGCTTGACGGCTTGCTTCGGCTGGCGATGATCGCCGCGATAGAAAACGTGCGTCTCGGGCAACGTGCCGGGCGTTTCGTCGAGCACGGCGACGAAATCCTCGACCGGCTTTTCCGCCCGCTTGGCGGCGATCTTGGCCTGGTCGGCCTTCAATTCATCGGCCGCCTTCTGGTCGTACTGGTACAGCACGCCGACATTGATGTTCACCTTGGGGTTGGCGGCCAGCAGTTGCTTCTGCTCTTCGGTCCGCTTGTCGCCGGGCGTGTTGTAAGCGTCGCGAAGCGGGCCGCGCTGGTCCTCGGGGAATTTTTCGAGTTCCTTCTCCAACGCCTCGGCCACGTACTTGGCTTGCTTGGCGTTAAAGTCGGTCTGCATCTTTTGGACTTCGGCCTCGACCGCCGCCGCCTTGGCCCGGTCGACGTCGGTATACAGCGAGACAAGCCGCTGCGCCGGGGCCCGCCAGTGCGCCGGATCGAGCGCCGGTTCGAACACGGCCCGCAGGCGGAAATAATCGGACTGCGGAATCGGGTCGTAGCGGTGGTCGTGGCACTGGGCGCAGCCGACCGTGAGGCCCAGCAGCGACGAGCCCACGATCTTCAGCGTATCGGCCACGACCTGGTTGGCATTCAGCGCCACGTCGCCGCCGCTGGCGGTCGGGTCGACCGCCGTTCGCAAGAAGCCGGTGGCCGCCAGCTTTTCGATCTGCTCGGGCGGAAGATTGCTCCACGGCCGCGGCACGAGCTCGTCGCCGGCCAGTTGCTCGATGACAAACTGGTCAAATGGCTTGTCGGCGTTGAACGAGCGGATCACATAGTCGCGGTACTTATATGCATAGGGCCGCGGCGTGTCGTCTGTTCCGTTGCCGTCTGAATCGGCGTAGCCGGCCACGTCGAGCCAATGCCGGGCCCAGCGCTCGCCGTAGTGCGGCGAGGCCAAGTAACGGTCGAGCATTTTTTCATAGGCGCCGGGGCTCGTGTCGGCGACGAATTCGGCGATCTCCTGCTCCGTCGGCGGCAGGCCGATCAGGTCGAAGGCAACGCGGCGAATGAGCGTCAGCCGGTCGGCGTCCGCGGCGAACCGTAGCTTCTTCTCGCGCAGCGTGGCCAGCAAGAAGGCGTCGATCGGCGTGCGCACGATATCGGCCTGCGGCTGGTTGGCTAGCTGCGATTCGTCGCTGACCGTGTCCGCAAGCTGCGGCGGCTCGACGCGTTCGATCGGCTGAAAGGCCCAGAAGGCTCGCTCTTCGGGCGTGATGTCGATGCCCGCCGGCAGTTGCTCGGGCTCGTCGCGCAACGTCGCGGCGCCGGCGGCGATCCAGCGTTCGACCAGGGCGATCTGTGCGGGCGGAACTTTCTTTTCCGTGGGCGGCATTTCGCCCGACTTCATCCGCTCCAAAAGTAAGCTGCCGGCCGCATCGCTCGGCACGATCGCCGGCCCGCTATCGCCCCCCTTGGCGGCAAATCGCTTCAGCCGCAGATCGAGATTGCCTTCGACCTTTTCGCCGCCGCCGTGGCAGTCGAAGCAATAGGCCTTGAAGACCGGCCGGGCGTCGACTTCGAACGATGGCGGCTGAGCGGCATCGGCCGACTCTGCTTTCGCAACCGTTTGAGTCCCGAACAGTAGGGCCGAGATAGCGCAGAGCCGTTGAAATCGCGTGAACGTCATCGGCAACACTTGCAGTCAAGTTGGGCGGGGCCGGCCAATCGTCCGGCGAGCGGGGCGGGAGCTTTCGCTTGGGCGCCGCGGACGGGAGGTACATGGGATTCACTCTACCCGATCGGCTGGCGGGCGGCAACATGGACGACGCGGCGGAGCATGTGACTTTTTCTCACGCGAACGGCTAAAATAGCCCCTATGAAGCTTCGCCCCCAATTCAGCCTGCGAGTCCTGTTGACCCTCACTTTGATGGCCGCTTGCTTTTTTGCTGGCGTCCGATTCGAACGCGAGCGGCGCAGAATCGAAGACGAGAAAATGACGCAGGCCATAGGCGCGCGGTTGCCGCGAGTCATACACATAACGAGGGAAGAGTTGTACGACAGGACTTCGCGGCTGCTTCAAGGCAGAGAAATGCGCGCCGAGGCTCTCGAACTTCGCGGCTTTAGCGACGCCACGCCGCGCAACAGCCCTTAGCGTCGCGCATTTGCACTGGTAGCGATACCGTTTGCCGTATTGTCAAGGAGAAACGATCCTCGCGAAGTTGTGATTTTCTTGTCCTTGCGGTTGCCCCGGATTACGGGTTCCTCTTCTCTGTTCCGAGTCCCAGATAATGAGAGGCGCCTCGTCGTTGGCTCTTCGTTAGCGGCTGATTTAGCGGTCAATCGTCAGAAGCTGCGGAAACAGAGAAGAGGAACCCGTAGTTTCGCCGGCTTGACGTCTTGCTTGTTTCTCCCAAAAAAAGGCAGGGTGATTGTCGCCAAGTGTTTTGGACCGCGGACGGCAATACAACAATAGCGCGCTGCCTTCATTTCTCAATGGGGGTTACCGGGACGCGTGGCAGATCTGCCAAAGCCCTACCGCGCCGGCTTGACCTCGATCGTCGCTTCCAGCGCCAGCGAATCGGGCTCGACCGCCAGGCGAATGCCGGCCTGGTCGACTTGCTTGGCCAGTTTCAATAGCGCGTCGATGGCCGCCTCGGCCTCGGCGCGCGTGCGGCCCTCGGAGAGCATGTTCTGGCTGATCAATAGTTCGCGATTATCTTGGAAAATCGCCTCCAGCGGCCCGCCCGAGACATTCAGCGAAACGTTGTCCGCCGTCGGCGGCGCCGCGTCGGCCTTGGCCAGCGAATCGATCAGTTGCCGCACGATGCCGGCGGTCGAGCCGTAGACGAAGTAATCGCCGGCTCGGGCGCAGGCCGGGCTGAAGTTGTAATTCACCTTCGCCTGGCCCTGCGCGATGTCCTTTTCGACGATGTAGACTGCTTTGGAGATCTTCGCGTCGCGATAGTCTTCGGTCGTCAGCAATAACTGCGGCTGGCCCTGCTGACCGCCGACGATATTCGTCAGGCCCACGACCTTTTGATAAGCCACGAGCAATTGCGTGGCGAATTCGTCGGGATGTTTCATCCGCAGCACCAGGGCGAAGGCCGGCAGTTTCAACGCCGGAATCGGCTGATCGGCGGCGTACTCTTGCCGGGCGACGACGAATTGCCAGCCAGGCTCCAATTCGCCGAGCACCTCGGGGCCGAAATCGCGGCCCGAGAAGAACAGGCCCAACTGCGTGTCGGCCTGGGTGAAACGGGCTACGACCTTGTCGTCGAACAATTCCTCGCGCGACAGCCACAGCCCGGCCAGATCGCGGAAGAAGCTTAGCGTGGCGATCCTGCCCGGCGGTTGCAAGGCGGCGGGCGCCGCCTGTTTAGCGTCGGGTGCGAAATACCAGCTTCGAGTCGAAGCGGTCTGCGAGGCGTCTCGCGGCAGCTCGGCCCGCACCCGCAAGGCGTTGCCTTCGAGGTACAAGCTTGCGGTGGCGAACGGCGCCTGCCGCATGGCGTCGAGCACGCCGCCCGCCAGGAGTTCGATCAGCGGGTTATTCGAGCGGCCGCCCAGCGCCTTTTCGACGTTCGGCGCCTTGCGCACGGCGTCGAGCGAAGCCCAGGCCCAGCCGACTGCTTCGGGCTTCTTCTGAGCGATCGCCTGCTGAAACGCCTGCACGTCGGCCAGGCTTTTTGCCAAGGCGTCTTGGTGCCGCTCGATGGCGGCCTTGAGCCCGTCGGCCTTATTGCTGACGATGAGCAGATCGTCGACGATCGCGTGGACCGATTCCGGGCTGAATTGCCAACCCGTCACGCCCTTGTATTCCTTCGATTTAACCGGCGAAGGACGCGAGTTGTTCTTGGCATCGGCCTCGATCAGCTCGACCATCGTTTCGTTCAGTTTGGCGAGCAACTCGGGTTTGCGGCTGCGGCCGACGAGCAACACGGAGTTAGTCGCCGGATCGGCGGACAGATACAGTCCCCCGCCGACGAGATCCCTGAGCGCCGCCTGCCAGTTCACGCCCAGCCGCACCTGCAAAATTCCGATCACGGCCTGCAATTGACCGTATTTCTTCGACTCCAGGTACTTTTTGTAAGGATCGAGCCCTGCCAGCAAATCGCTGGTCGCGGGGGCCAGCAGCGCGTCGAGGATCGCTTCGGGCTGCGTGATTTCGGCATAGACCGCGGCCGATTCGGGCATCAGCCTTGCCGGTTCGGCCGCTCGGACAGGGGACGAGCCGGCGGCGAGCGAGACCAGAGCGACGGCCAGAACGAACGGTAATCGGGCGCGCGACAAAGGCAACGGCTTTTTCATGGCGAAAGTTTCTCTCTTGGAGTTGTAGGCGCTGCATCCTGCCGCGTCATGCAGGTAGAGGCGGCATCCCTTGTCGCGTCTCTTCGAAGCGGCAGGGATGCCGCTACTACGGGCGCCGCTCGAAAATACCCGAGACCAGGCCGGAGAGTTTCACGGTTTTCGCCCAAGCGAAAAGAACGAGGCCGTCGAGATCACGGAAATACCTTGAAACCGGACGGACCTCCAGCCGGTATAGTAACATGACCGCTGGCCAAAACCATTTGCCGCCGAGGAAGATCATGGCTGCCCAATCGTTGTCGCCCAACACGCCGCTGGCCGAGATCGATCCGGTCTGGGCGTGGAGTCCCTTGACGCCCGCATTCAGGCCGTGGACTCGCGAGTTGGCGGCCCATCTCTATCGGCGGGCCGGTTTTTCGGCGACCTGGGCCGAACTCGACGAGGCCGTGGCCGACGGCTGCCATCGCACCGTCGAGCGGCTCCTTTCGCGAGCCCCGCAAAGCGACAGTTTTTACGGCGAGGCCGATCGCTCGGTCGCGGCGCTGTTGGCCTCGGGCAATGCCAATCACCTTTCGGCCTGGTGGCTGTACGTGATGTTGAACTCGCCGCAGCCGCTGTTGGAAAAGCTGACGCTGTTCTGGCACGGCCATTTCGCCACCTCGGCGGCCAAGGTGACCGACGGGCGGATGATGTTCGCCCAGCACGCCTTGCTGCGAAAGCACGCCTTGGGGCATTTCGGCCCGCTGCTGGAAGAGCTGTCGAAAGACCCGGCGATGCTCGTGTGGCTCGATTCGACGACCAACCACAAGGCCCATCCCAACGAGAACTTCGCCCGCGAGGTGATGGAGTTGTTCTGCCTGGGCATCGGCCATTATACCGAGCACGACATCAAGGACGCGGCCCGGGCCTTCACCGGCTGGGAACTGCGGAAAGACCAGTTCCGCTTCAACCGCTATCAGCACGACGACGGGCTAAAAAGCTTGCTGGGCAAGAGCGGGCGGTTTACGGGCGACGATGTACTGAAGATTCTCCTGGAACAGCCGGCCACGGCCCGCTTCCTGGTCGGCAAGCTGTACCGTTTCATCGTGAACGAAACGGTCGAACCGCCCGCGACGCTGCTCGAGCCGCTGGCGGCCGGTTTCCGCGCGGCCGAATACGACATGACCTGGCTGCTGCGGACCATGCTCAGATCGAACTTTTTCTACTCGCCGCACGCGATGCAGCAGCGGATCAAGTCGCCGGTCGAATTCGCCATCGGACTGCTGCACTCGCTGGAAGGTTCGGCCAACACCTATGCTCTGGCTGACGATCTGCGCGATCTCGGGCAGGCGGTGTTCTTTCCCCCGAACGTCAAAGGTTGGGACGGCGGCGCGGCGTGGATCAATTCGTCGACCTTGGTCGGCCGCGCGAACCTGGTCTGGAATGTGGTCAGCGATCGCGACGGCCGCTACAACACGCGGCTGGCGCTCGATTGCTTGCCGGCCTTAAGCGGCCTCGGCGATCCGGCCGCGATCAGCCGGCGGCTGGCAGATTTACTGCTGGCCTTTCCGCTGCCCGACGCCGTTTACGTGCAGTTGGCTGCGGTGGCCGCGGACAAAATATCGGGCAACCAGTTGGCTCGCGCCGTGCAAGCGATCGCCACGTTGCCGGAGTTTCAGCTCGCTTGATTGATTTGGGCTTTTTTAAGAACGTTTCCTTTAGATCACGGCTCGCCCCGCAAAACATCAGCCATTTCAAACAAAGGTCATCCGCCATGCTCGCCTCACGACGCCGGTTTTTGCAGGCCACGTTGGGTTCTTCGACGCTGTTGTCGGCCGGGCTGACCGTGCCGGCGTTTCTGGCCCGCAGCGCGTGGGCGGCCAGCAGCGAGGCGAGCAACCCCAAGGGCGGCCTGGGCGAAAACATCCTGGTGGTGATCCAACTTTCGGGCGGCAACGACGGCCTGAACACGGTGATCCCGTTCGCCGACGACGGTTACGGCCGCAACCGCATCACGCTACGGATAGCCGACAATCAAGTGCTGAAGCTCAACGACCAGACGGGCCTGCACCCGCAGATGGAGGGCTTCAAGAAATTGTTCGAAAGCCAGCGGCTGGCGATCGTGCAAGGCGTCGGATACCCGAACCCAGATCGCTCGCACTTCCGCTCGATGGACATCTGGCACACGGCCAAGCCCGAGCGAGAGGACAAGTCCGACGGCTGGCTGGGCCGCACGATCGATTCCGATCCGCGCGAAGCCGGGCAGGACGTGCCCGCCTTGCACCTGGGGCCAAATCAACTGCCGCTGGCGTTGGTCAGCCAGCGCACGCCCGTGCCGTCGATCGAATCGATGGCCGGCTTTCGGCTGCAAACCGCCGGCGGGGCGTTGCCGCTTGCATCGTTGGCCCAACTGGCCGAAGCGGCCCGGCCCGACTCGCCGCCGCTGTTGGATTTCTTGCGCCGCAGTACGCTGAACGCGTACGCATCGAGCGCCCAGGTGCAAGAGGCGTTGAAAGAGGAACGCAGCGAGGCGGCGTATCCCGACTTTGTCTTGGCGCAGAAACTCAAGCAAATCGCGCAACTGATCGATGCCAAGCTCAGCACGCGGATCTACTACGTCTCGCTCGACGGCTTCGACACGCACGCGAACCAGGCGCCGGCGCAGGCGGCGCTGTTGAACCAGCTTTCGGCTTCGGTGTCGGCGTTCGTCGAAGACCTGGCCCAGCGCGGTCTCCAGGACCGGGTGATGGTGCTCTCGTTCTCGGAGTTCGGCCGCCGGGTGCGCGAGAACGCCAGCCAGGGGACCGACCACGGCACGGCCGCCCCGGTGTTTCTGGCGGGCGGCCGCGTAGCTGCGGGCTTGATCGGCGCGCAGCCCAGCCTCGGCGATCTCGACGGCGAAGGCGACCTGAAATTCCACACGGACTTCCGTCGCCTCTACGCCAGCCTGCTCGACGGCTGGCTCGGCTGCCCGAGCGAAAAAGTGCTCGGCCAACACTTCGAGCCGCTGGCGATCGTCCAGGGGTAAGCTCGGCGCTGGAATCCAGTCAGCGTTACGGTGCGGTCTTGAACGCCGGATGGCCGTAACAACCGAGATCGCCATAGCCGAGATCATCCGCCAGGATCAGGATCACATTCGTTCTGCCCTGCTTCTCCGCCGAAAACGCTTCGCTGCTTGCATGCGCTGCACTGAGCGCGACCGCAAGGAAGGCCGACGAGTTGGTCGTCGTGCTGGAAGGCGAGATGGAGTTTGAAGTCGAAGGCACGATCCGGCATCTATCGCCCGGCGAAGAGTTACTGATCCGCGCCGGCGCGAAGCACTCGGCACGGAACATCGGTCGCTCCGCCGCGCGTTGGCTCTACGGATATCGGCGAGGTTAATCGACGACGGCGACCTAAGCCGCCACGCGGCGAGGAGGCGGCCCCTTAGTTCAAGTTTCGCGGTTTTCGCCAGGCAATTTCGGTCGAATTGAAATCGGCCTCCGTGCCAAAAACGGGTAAACCTGTGGTGAATTCAACTTCCCAGGCAACCCGCGGCAAGGAGGCCGAACGTGCAAGTTACTTC
>DATKRK010000409.1:0-17249 GCA_035532215.1 Pirellulales bacterium
CCAACGAAACAACTCCTCGACGCTTTTCGAATCGCCCACGTCGGCCGCGTGCGTCAACAGCGGCGGCTGCCCCTTGTAACGGGCGGCGGCTTCGCGCAACTTGTCCTCGCGGCGGCCGGCGATCGCCACGCGGCAGCCTTCTTCGGCCAGCGCGATCGCGATGCCCAAGCCAATCCCCGTGGCGCCGCCGGTGACCAGCGCCGTTTTTCCCTGCAATTTCATAGCGGCTTTCTTTCTCTCATGGAAATCAACCAACGCGACGAGAACGTCAGGCTACCAGTTATTCCAGTTTTCCGCGATGCCCAGCCGGCGGGGTAGTGATACCATTTGACCGAATGTAAAGGAGATTCTCTGTAGGGAACGCCCTCCGTGGCGTTCCGTGAGGTGGGATAGACGGTGAACGCTGGGTTCACGGAACGCCACGGAGGGCGTTCCCTACAGTTTCGGAGCGTTTATCCTTGACTCCGGTTCAAATGGTATCACCACCGCCGGCGGAGCGACGACAAAGGGTTCAACCGGATCCTGCGGACTCTTTCCGCAGATCATTGGCGTTACGGAGATTCAGGCTTGGATTTTTCGAGGCATGCTCCGATGTCCAAAGGGTCGGAAGAAAACGGCCTCCGGCGACGGCTGCCGACGGAGGCCTGAAGCGCCTTTTGGCGCATCGGAGGCCCGAATATCCCTTGCCTTGCTTGCGTCCCCGCAGAGCCTGACTGGAGTTTCTCCGGGCCGGGTCAGCCTACCACGCCTCGCAGAGCTGTTGCTACTAACTTTGGACATCGGAGCTATGCCTAGAAAATCCATCTCTGGCCCATCCGCAGCTTCCAGGTACGCAGTTGCCGGATGAACCCAAAACAGCCAACAAGCAAGGCGCCGCTGGGCAGGGCGATGTGAAGCCGCCGTTCATAGCGAGTTCAGCGAAAGATAGCGTGCCTTCTTGCAGCCTCACTTGCCGCCCGCCCGGTACGCCGGCTTCCAGACCCACGGCAAGATGTTTGCCCGTGCGGCCCAAGCCTCCCACTTGGCCGCCAGCTCCTGCACTTTCTCCGGGTGCTTCGCCAACAGGTCGTTCGATTCGCGCCGGCGGACGCGGCTGGCGCGCGAAAAAAGCCGTCCCAAACCAAGTTGGGCGGCGGATCCGCCCGGTGCGTCTCCAGGTCCGTGAACGCCCTGGCGGGCCACCGCAAAAGCTGCCTGCCCTCTCTCTCGCTTTGAAGTTCGCCGGCGTCAGCGTAGACTAATTGACGCGGAATATCCTTCGTGCTCGTCGCTTTACCTGCGTCGGCCGTCCAACTCCGGCGGAGTCCGCCGAGGAGCAAGGAAATGGTTTTATGTTCACCGGCATGGAATAGGGACGCGCTTCGATTGCCCCGATTGCATCCTTGGCTGCTAGCCTTGATCGCGGCTTGCGCGCTTGCCGCCCATGCCAATGGCCAAGAGCATGCCAACGATGTTGCGTCGGAACAACGAGCCGCCCAATACGACAGGGAGATCGCCGCCCTGACCGATGCCATCCGGCGCGACGACAAGAATGCCAGCTACTACTGGCAGCGCGCCCTGGTGCGGTGGCGGAAGGCGTACGAGTGCGGACAGCGGGCGGAATACAAGGCGGGCGTTGCGGATTGTGACCGGGCGATCGAGCTTGATCCTCGAAGCGCGCAGGCTTTCTATGTTCGCGGCAAATGCCGTCATACCGACTTCGTCGCGGCAATCAACGACTTTACCAAGGCAACCCAAGTCGATCCAAACTATGCCGAGGCTTATTCCGCGCGGGGGGCCGCCTTGCTCGAAAACGCCCGGCTTGCGTCCATTTTCTTCGGTAAAAAAGTCGCGGAGTTACAACGCGACCGAGCCATCGAAGATTTCAGCGCGGTCATCCGCCTCGCTCCCGACAACGCCGCCGCTTACTACGACCGAGGCGTCGTTTGGGACCTGAAGCTCGAGTACGAGAAAGCCATCGCCGACTATACGGACGCGATTCGCCTCGATGCGGGCAAGCAGCTCTATTATCGGCGCCGCGGGTCGGTATTGGAGCGTAAGGCCATGCGCGACGATGCGCCCGCGCAGGTGTTCGACCAGGCCATCGCGGACTTTACGACCGCGATCCGTTTGGCGCCTGACGACGCGGAGCTCTATCGGCTCCGCGGCGAAGTCTGGTCGAGCAAGGGGCTATGGGCCGACTCGCCCGCCGATGAAAGCCAGCACGCCATTGCCGATTTCACTGAAACACTCCGTCTGAACCCGAACGACGCTATCGCGCTCGAAGCGCGCGCGAAGGAGCGGCAAGCCGACAAACAACTCGATGATGCGCTGGCAGACTGCAACGCTTTGATCGCCGCTCGTCCGCGAATCGCGAGGCTTTACGTGCTTCGCGGCGGCGTTTGGCGGGAGAAAAGCGAGCCCGATAAGGCCATATCGGATTACAGCCAAGCGATCCGACTCGATCCTAAACTTGCCGAAGCCTACCTGCGGCGCGGGCAGACGCTTGCCGGGAAGACATCAACCTATGAAGCGATAATGGCGAGAGCCCGCGGCGTTTCCACCCCGGAAACCAAAAAACTTGAAGATGAAGCCATCGCCGACTACACGGAAGCCATCCGTCTCGAACCAGGCAATGCCGAAGCTTACTATTATCGCGGGAACGTTTGGAGCGACAAGGAACAGTTCGACAAAGCGATCGAGGATTTCACGGCAGTTGTCGGCATCAAGCCGGACTATTTCAGGGTGCATTCCTGCCGCGGCAACGCCTACAAGGCGAAAGGCGACTACGACGCAGCCATCGCTGATTTCGAAGAAGCCATGCGATTGGACGCGAATTCGCCCGCACTGGTCCGCTATTTCAAAATGTCGCGAGCGGAGTGTTGGTTGGCCAAGAAGGATTACGATCGAGCAATCGCCTACTTCACTGAGATCGGGGCCTTCAACAAGCGCCGTGCCGCTTGGCGCGCGATGGGCAAGTTTCAACAGGTGAGGGACGAACTCGAGGAAGAGATCCGCAAGAAGCCTGACGACGCCCGGCTGCACGAAGAATTAGCGAGGCTGTTGGCGACCTGCCCGGATGCCAGCTTCCGCGATGGACGAAAAGCCATCGAGCATGCGACAAAAGCCTCCGAGTTACATCCTGGATACGGCCTCACGACGCTCGCCGCGGCGTACGCGGAAGCCGGAGATTTCGAGGAAGCGGTGAAGTGGCAGAGGAAGGCGATCGAGCAGACGCGCTTCGAGAAATTTAAAGCACGTTATCGCAAGGTCTTGGAGCGGTACGAGCGCGGCGAGCCATACCGTGAACGACATGACGAGCCAAATGGCGCGCGTTAGACGCCCCGTCAACACATGTTCCGGATGATGCCGCCGACAAAGATGGCGCGCGTGGACTCGTTCGGGCTCGGTGCGATGGCAACCGCGCCGGCGCATTTGGGCGCCGCCGCGGCCTGAGCGACTTCCGGCCTGCGTCGCTTGCAGATCGATCGACCATTCAGCGTTTCGGCAACTCAAGGCTGCCGTTGCCGGCGGCCCGGTACGCCGGCTTCCAGACCCACGGCAAGACGTTTGCCCGTGCGGCCCAAGCCTCCCACTTGGCGACCAGCTCTTGCACTTTTTCGGGACGCTTCGCCGACAGATCATTCGATTCGGTGCGGTCTTTCGCGATATCGTACAGTTCCCACGGGCCGCCGGGGCCTTTGGCCACCAGCTTCCAATCGCCCGACCGCACGGCCCGATTGCCTTCGTGCTCCCAGAAGATCGCGTCGCGCTCGATCGGCCGATCGGCCAGCGCCGGCAGCAGGCTTTTGCCTTCCAGCGGCGTGAGCGAGTGATCGCCGAGCTTCTTGGGGTATTCGGCGCCGGCCACGTCGACGCAAGTAGCCATGATGTCGATCAAGTGCCCCGGCTGCCGGCGCAGTTCTCCCTTGGCCGCAATGCCCTGCGGCCAGTGGACGATCAGCGGCGTGCTGACGCCCCCTTCGTGAACCCAATGCTTGTATTCGCGAAACGGCGTGTTGGAAACATTGGCCCAACTCCGGCCGTAGGCAACATAGGTATCGGCCGGGCCGGGCGTGACGTTCGGCCCTTGGCGCACCGGATAGCCGTCGCGCGTTTGCGGCGGCACGAGGCCGCCCGGCAGTGCTTTGGCCGCCAGCGGCGGCAAGCTAGGCCGCTCGGGCCGGGGGCCGTCGAGGCGGTTTTTCGTCGGGCCGCGGCCCATCGCTTCGGCGCAGCCGCCGTTGTCCTGCAGGAAGAAAACCAGCGTGTCGTCGAGCCGCCCGGTCCGCTTCAATTCGGCCACGATCTTGCCGACGCCCTGATCCATGCGATCGACCATTGCGGCGTAAACTTCCATGCAGGCGGCTTCGCGAGCCTTGTTGGCGACCTCGTCCCACGATTCGGCCTGCGGCGAGAGCCCTTGCGCGTAGTCGATCAGCCCCAGCCGCGCAGCCTTGGCCAGCCGGGCCCGGCGGATTGGTTCGTAGCCCGCGTCGTACTTGCCGCGATACTTGGCGATGTCTTCAGGCAAGGCGTGCATCGGCCAGTGGGCCGCCGTGTAGGCCACGTACATGAAAAACGGCTGCCCGGCGTGCTGCCGCTGGTGTTCGCCGATGAACCGCACGGCGTGGTCGCTGATGGCGTCGGTGAAGTAATAGGTCTCGGGCTGATACTCGGGATCGGCGTAGGGCGAGATCAGCCGGTTGTCGCGGGTTAGCGTGTAAGGATCGTAAAAGCTGCCGGCGCCCGAGATCATGCCGTAAAAGCGGTCGAAGCCGCGAGCGAGCGGCCAGTTGTGTTTTGGTCCGTCGTCGGCGACGTGCCGCGTGACGTGCCATTTGCCGGCCATGTAGGCCCGGTATCCGGCGAGCTTTACGGCTTCGGCGATCGTCAGGCAGTTGCGGTTCAAGTCGCCGCGATAGCCGGGAAACTCGGCGCCGCGGTCCTCCATCATGTGCCCCACGCCCGCCTGGTGCGAATACAAGCCGGTCATCAAGGCCGCCCGCGTCGGGCAACAGCGGGCCGTGTTGTAGAACTCAGTGAACCGCAGCCCGCCGGCGGCCAGCGCGTCGAGGTTGGGCGTCTGGATTTCGCCGCCATAACAGCCCAGGTCGCTGTAGCCCATGTCGTCCGACATAATGAGGATGATGTTGGGGCGACTGCCAGATTGTGGCGAGGAGGCGCTGGCGGCGAGCTGCGAGCCAACGCATAAAGCAAACAAAAAAACAACGCTGACCGCGCAGCGCCTAAGAACTGCCGCTGCACGACGGTGTGTAGCTTCGGGCGCCCTCTCCCGAAGAACGCGCCGGGCGAGGGCGCCTGACCCGCCATGTTGAGCGCCCGGAGCTAGATCGTTGGTACGCCTGGCAGTGGAGTCGCGAATCATCAAATCTCCGCCTTACTTGGGCTTGGCGTGCGGCGCATCGTCGCGTAGATCGGCGAGCGCTTCGGGGGCCGTGCGGGTCTCGGCGTCGGAGTCTTCGGCAAAGATGCCCGTTTTGATGATCCGATCGGTGACTGCACTCAGGTAATGAAAAAGCGCCTGATTGAGTTGCGTGAACTCAGGCCAGAGCGTTTCGTCGACAAATCGCTGCGGAAGCCGGGCCATAACGGTCGTGTGCCGCTGGCCGGAGTAGCGGTACGGCTTGACGCCGTAACGCCTCAACAAGGCCATGAACAATTTGCGCGACCAGGCGTCGGGCATCGAGAAACGCATCTCGACCGGTTTATCGTCGGCTTGCAGCCGCCGCAGCCGCTCGCGAATCCGCTCGATGGCGCTCGCTGCTGCGTTGCGTTCGCCTGCGAAGCCGGTGTCGGCAAACAGCGCCTCGACCTTGGCCAGCGTTTCGAGCAGTTGTCGTTCTTCGTCCGTGTCGATGTTCTTCGGCATCGTGCGACCTCGTGTCTTGGCGGTGGCGCTCGACGCAAAGACGCGGCTGCCATGCCGAACGCCGCCGAACGCGCTGGCGACATTTTGCCAGATGAAACGGCCGCTGTCACGCCCGCAGCACGGCGCCGAACCGCTCGCCGCAGGCAGCGACGATGCGGTCGCGGATGGCGTCGGCTTCGGCGTTCGTGAGCGTGGCCTGGCGCGAGCGGAGGGTGAGCGAAAACAGCATGCTTTTGCGGCCGGCGGCCCGCAAGGCGTCGTTGCGGTAGATTTCCTTGAACTCCAGATGCTCCAGAGCTTCGCCCGATGTCTGGCGGACGACCGCCGCCACGTCGGCCCAACGCACGGCCTCGGGCAGTTCCAAGTTGATGTCGCGGCCGATCGCCGGGAACGCGGGCAATTCTCGATACTGCGCCGTCAGCCGCGCGGCCCGCACCAATTGCGACACGCGAATCTCGGCCACCGTCGTAGCGCCGCGCAGCTCGAATTGCTTCGAACCCTGCTCGCTGACTTCGCCCAGAAAACCCAGCGGCTCGCCGTTCAATTTCAATTCGCAAGCGCGGCCGGCGGCCAACAGATCGAGCGCCGCATCAACCACCTCCAACTCGGCGGCCGGATTGAGCCGGGCCAGGAGCGCTTCGAGCACGCCTTTGACCGCGAAGAAATCGCCGCCGCTGGTCAAGGCCAGCATCCGCTGTTCGTCGGGCAGCGAGCCGGGTTTAGACAGGTAGACTTTGGCGATTTCGAACAGCTCGATCACCGGGTTGGCCAAGGTCTCGTTCGTTCGTCGCGCGCCGAGCAAGCTCGGCACGAGGCTGCGGCGCAGCCGGTCGGCCCGCCGCAGGATCGGCGTGGGCGAAACCAACGGTGCGGCGTCGGTCCAGGGGCTGAAGGCTTTCGACCAGTCCTCTTCGACGGCGCTTAGGGTCAACGCCTCGTCATAGCCGGCGGCCGTAAGCACGTGGCGGATGGCCGACAGCACCCGGTCTTCGTCGCTACGGGCCGAAGGCGCCATCGGTACGCTGACGTCTTCGGGGATCGCCTCGTAGCCGTGGATGCGGGCGACCTCTTCGATCAGGTCGATCTCGCGCGAGAGGTCGCGGCGCCAACTCGGCGGAACGACTTCGATTCGCTGCGAGTCGGCCTTCACTTCGCGATTGCCGAGCGCTTGCAAGATGCGGCGGACTTCCTCGGCTTCGATGGCGATGCCCAGCACGCGCGGCAACTGCGACAGCCGCAGCACGATCGGCTCGCGCGCGGGCGGAGTGCGGCCGACGCTGATCGAGCCGGCCGCCAATTCGCCGCCCGCCAGGTCCAAAATCAGTTCGCAACAGCGGCGGCTGGCCCAATCGACTCCTTGGGGATCGAGCCCGCGTTCGAAACGATACGACGAGGGGCTGTGCAGGTTCAATCGCCGGGCCGTGGTGCGGATCGAGAGCGGGGCGAACTCGGCGCTTTCGATCAGCAAATCGCGAGTGGCTTCGGAGACTTCGCTCTCGGCGCCGCCCATCACGCCGCCGATGGCGACCGGCTGCCTGGCATCGGCGATCACGCACACGCCCGGACCGACGTCGTAGGTCTTGTGATCGATGGCCACCAGTTTTTCGCCCGGTCGGCCTTCGCGAACGACGATCTCTTTCCCCGCGAGCTTCGCCAGATCGAAGGCGTGCAGCGGCTGGCCGCACTCCATCAGCACGTAGTTGGTGATATCGACGACGTTGTTGATCGCCGAAATGCCAATCGTCGCCAAGCGGCGAACGAGCCACGTCGGGCTGGGGCCGATCTTCACGCCGCGAATCACGCGGGCCGTGTAGCGATAGCACAACTCGGGGCATTCGAGCATGACGCGCGTCAGGTCGCCGACCTTCGCGGCCCCTTCGCGCGGCGCGGCGGCCGGCAGTTTTAGCGAGCGCCCCCAAAGCACGGCGACTTCGCGAGCGATGCCTAAATGGCCCAGGCAGTCGGGCCGGTTGCTGGTCACTTCCAGATCGATCGCCAGATCGCCGCCGACTTCCGCGGTGCTTTCGTGGTTCAGCCCGGCCATCATCAGCCGGCGTTCCAATTCGGCGACCGGCATGTCGAGCAGCACGTATTCTTTGAGCCAGTTCCAGGAGACGATCATATCACGCGTAGGATAAGTGAAAGGTCGACGCGGGCGCCCGCGTTTTGGAGTCGGCGAGGTCTGTGGAAGCTCGCCGATATTTCGCCGAGGCCGGGGGTTTACGGGTTCCTCTTCTCTGTTCCGTCGGTTCCCGCGTTATACGGACTTCGGAGCGCTCGCCGATGGATTTCTCCTTTGCCTCTTTTGCGAATGGCGACGACAGACTTGAATCGAACATGCCGCAATGCACGAACAGAGAAGAGGAACCCGTACGCTTCATGCGTGCGGCTGAAAATGCCAATATTGGTCAGGTCATGGTTTAGAGCGCGACTAGAATTGCTCCAGGAACCGCACGTCGTTCTTGTAGAATTCGCGAATGTCGGTCACATGGTGCCGCCGGGCGCAAACCCGCTCGACCCCCAGGCCGAAGGCGAAGCCGGTCACTTCCTCGGGATCGTAGCCCACCGCTTTGAGCACGTTTGGGTCGACCATGCCGGCGCCGCCCATCTCGATCCAGCGGTCGTGCCAGCTCATGTCGACTTCGACGCTCGGCTCGGTGAACGGAAAGAACGACGGCCGGAAGCGAATGTGGACGTCGCCGCCAAAGAAGCTGCGGGCGAACAGCCGCAGCACGCTCTTCAAGTCGGCCATCGTTACCCGGCGATCGACGAGCAAGCCCTCGATCTGGTGGAACATCGGGCAGTGCGTGGCGTCGGCCGTGTCGGGCCGGTAAACGCGGCCGAGCGAGATGATCCGCACCGGCGGCGGCGTGTTTTCCATCACGCGAATCTGCACCGTGCTCGTCTGGCTGCGCAAGAGCAGCGGCGGCTCGCCGGTCGCGGCCGACGCCGGAGCGGTTGACTTCGCCAGCGCCTGGGCGGTCGACAGATAGAAATTTTCCAGCGGATCGCGAGCCGGATGTTCGGCCGGGATATTGAGCGCCTCGAAGTTATGCCACTCGTCTTCGATCTCGGGGCCTTCGGTCACGGTGAAGCCCAGCCGGCCCATGATTTCCTTGAGGTCCTCGATGGTTTGCGTGATCGGGTGCAAGTGGCCGAGACGCGGTCGCCGGCCAGGGAGCGTGGGGTCGAATTCCGGCGTTCCCGCCCGCAACGCGGGGCCCGCCTTCGCGCGGTTCTGCGCCGCTTCGAACGCCGCATCGATCGCCTGCTTGACCTCGTTGAATCGTTTACCGGCGGCGGGCTTGTCGTCCTTGCCGACGGCGCCGAGCCCTTTTTGCACCGACTTCAGGCGGCCGCTCTTGGCGCCGAGGAATTCAATTCTGGCTGCCTCCACAGCATCGGCATCGGCGGCTTGTTGAAAGGCGCTTTCCGCGTCGGCTTGGAGTCGATCGAGTTCGGCCAGGAAATCGGCGAGTGCCACGTGTGCCATCCATTTTGGATTTTTGATTTTGGATTTTGGATTTTCGATTAAATCCAAAATCTAAAATCGAAAATCCAAAACCTAAACAGGAGAGGCAGGTCCAGCGGAGACCCGCCTCTCCTGAGGCGTTTTCGTCATTGCCCGCGGGCTTGCGGCCCGAGTCGCTAGACCAGCGCCGCCTTCACCTGGGCCACGACCGCATCGAAACCGGCCGGATCGGCGATGGCCATCTCCGAGAGCGTTTTGCGGTCGAGCGTCAGCCCGGCCTTGGCGAGGCCGTGGATGAATTCGCTGTAGCGCAGCCCGCGCTCGCGGACGGCGGCGTTGATGCGGATGATCCACAAGCTGCGGAAATCTCGCTTGCGTGCGCGGCGATCGCGAAACGCGTAGACGCCGGCGCGAACCAGCGTTTCCTTGGCGGTGCGGTAGAGACCGCCGCGGCCTCCGCGATACCCCTTGACCTTGCGGAACAGACGCTTTTTGGCTTGCGTCCGCGCCGCACCCTTCATGGACCTCATGGCCGAATCAATCCTTCCTACGGAATCAAGGCCCCGGGCGGATCAATCGACCCGCCCGGCGTTGCGTTTTGCCCGTTCCGCTCTAAGTGATGTTGCCCGCTTATGCCGCCGGGCCGTGCTCAATACGGACAGGGCCTAATAGCTGTTGCCGCACAGCGAGAGGGCGACCCGCTTCGATTCCAAAGTCACGGTGGCCTTGGTTCCGCGCAGGTTGCGGCGGCGCTTTTTCGACATGCCCGCCGCCAGGTGGCTGGTGCCAGCCGAGCGGTGCATGGCCTTGCCCGTGGCCGACAGGCGGAAACGCTTCTTGGTTGCCTTGTGAGTCTTTTGCTTGGGCATGATTGGCGCCAATCCTTTAAGCCGACAGAAACTAAACGATTGAAAGTCCGTCATTATAAGATGTCGGCCGTTTTCTGGAAGAGGGACGAGCCGGAATCTGCGCCCGCGCCCGGCCATGCGGACGGGCGGCTCGGGCAAACCGCGGCGCGCCCCGAGCAAACCCATTTCGAGACGCGACGCAACGGCTTGACAAAAAACACGTTACGTCGAAAGTAACCGTCCGAACCGCTTCAGACCGTGTTCTTCGCGTAATACTCGTCCGAAGAAACGATGCCGGTAATTAGGTCCTCGTTGGTCACGCCGAGGGCGAACTGGGTCAGCCAGTAATTGAGCCCCTGCTGGTCGGGCTCGCGGCCGAGATAGTGGACGTAGTCGTAGGTGATCCGCTGCTGTTCGCGTTCCAGGCTGGCGGCAAAGCCGTAAGCGACTGAATAGCGGCTGACGCCGAGGGCCAGTTGTTGCACCCAGAAGGCTTCGCCCGCGGGATCGGCCGGCCGGCCGAGCAGGTCGACGTACATGGCGTCGACCCACAGCACGTTGGTTCCGCCCGCGCGTACGTAAAACTCGTCCGAAGCCACGAGATTCGCCTCGAACTGCTCGTCGCTCAGGCCGTGGAATTGCAACTGGTCGACCCAGAACGCAAGTCCCGCGGCGTCGGCCGGCCGGCCCAAGTAATTCAGGTAAGCGGGCTTGACGATGATGTTGGCATAGTACTCGGTGCTGTGATCGATGGAATTCACGATGGTCGAACGCGGCGTGCCGTTGTCCAACAGCAGGGCGAAGTAAAGCTGTGAAGACGAATCGACCGGGCGGCCGAGAATGTCCAAATAGGCGGCGGCCACGAAGTTCATGTTGGCCGTGTGTTCCGGAGTGTTGCTCGCCACAAGCCCTGGCACGAGCAGCGGGACGTAGGGCGTGCCGAGCCCGGTGGACGGGTCGTAGCCGGCAGTGGCCGGGTAAACCGGCGGACCGCCCGTCGTGATGTCGCGAATGAAGCTCGGCATGCTGTAGAGCGCGGGCAGCGTTTGCGTGGGGCCGTCGAGCGTGTTGAGCCCTTTTAGTGCGCGCCCCTCGTCGGCGACCGCCATCATGCCGGCGAAGATCGGCGCCGAGACGCTGGTTCCGCCCACCTGGATCCACGGAGCGCCGTCGGTCGCATACGAATCGTAAACGGCCACGCCGGTATTCGGATCGGCCACGAACGCCACGTCGGGGCTGACGCGCCACGCACTACTCTGCGTGACGCCGCTCTGGTAGCTCGGCTTCGATTCGACGGTGCTGATTCCCCCGCCGCTGCCGCTCCACGCCGATTCGGACAGGTAATTGCCGGCGGCATCGACATACAGCGACGTCCCGCCGAGGCCGACCACATTGGGCGACGAGGAGGGGTACATCGGGTTGGGATCGTAGAGTGAATAGTAACCGCCCGAAGAGCGGTCTCCCGATGAGGCGATAAAGGTTACGCCTTGATGCCCGGCCGGCGTTTGGAAGATGCTGTCGTAAGCGGTCTGGCCCGAGTATTCCGACCCGCCGAAGCTCATCGACACGGCCGACACGCCGGCCTGCTGGCTGGCCCACTGGGCTGCGGCGAACAAGTTCGCGTCGGAGTTGTCGAAGGCCTCGACGAGCAGGATGTTCGCCGCCGGCGCCATCGCATGCGACCACTCCACGTCGAGCGAAATCTCGAGCGCCCAGCCCGAGTCATCCGCTGGAGGCTGACCGCCGACGATTTGCCAATACTTGGCGAAGCTCGGCGGATCGGGCAGGCCGAGCGTAAGGTCGAAGGTTATGAGATCGCTGGCGATGTTCGGATCGTTGTAGGCGTCGATGATGGCAATCGTTTGATTGCGGCCGTCGCCCGCCACCGCCCCATAGAAGATCTGATCGAATCCGTAGGCATGGCGAACCACCGCCGGCGTGTAACCGACCGGTCCTTGGGACTGGCTGGCTACGAGGTACTGCGGATAAGACAGTTGGCTCATGTCGTTGCTGACCGGAACGTCGACGATTCCGGCGACGTCGCCTGCGACCGCGACGAGCAGCGCTCGTTCTTCAAGCCATTCCACGGTCGCGCGGCTGAAGCGGCGCGTTTTCAATCGGCGGCCCCGTATCCGCACGCGGCCGACTCGTCGCCGCAAGCCGAACCACTCAAGCCAACGCCCCATCGCCCCGCCTCCTCGCGCCCCTCAGTCCGTTCCGATCTTGCTCCGCCCCTTGGAGCAATGAGAAAGCAAGTCTGGCGCCAAAGGGGTCCGGGGCGCACGGCCGGGCGAGTTTCTTGCGGAATTGGACAGTCCGGCGGCGGAATTTCCGTTGATTTCGGCAATTCCGGCGGGAATCGCGGAGCCGACGCCGTGCCCTGCGGCGCGCGTCTGAGTTCGCGCCGCACGATTGTTCGTTGCCTTCTGGCTAGACGAACAGCTTGCTGACCGACTCGTTGCGATGGATGCGCTTGATGGCCTCGCCCAACAGCGGCGCGACGCTGAGCACCTGGATTTTGGCCAGCTTTTTCTCGGTCGGCAGCGGGATCGTGTCGGTGATCACGATGCTCTCGATGGGGGCGTTCTTCAAGTTCTCGATCGCCCTGCCGCAGAGCACGCCATGCGTGGCCGCGACGTGGACCTCGCGTGCGCCGGCTTCGTGAACTTTCTGGGCGGCCCCGCAAATCGAGCCTGCCGTGCTGATCATGTCGTCGAACATCAGCGCCACTTTGCCCTCGACCGAGGCGCCGATGATGTTCTCCTGGCGCGTCTTTTCGGCGCTCGAACGCCGCTTGTCGACGATCGCCAACCGCCCGCCCAGGCGCTTGGCGTGGCCCAAGGCCCGCTTCGTGCTGCCTTCGTCGGGGCTGACCACGACGATGTCTTCCTCGGGAAACTTCATGTTGGCGAAATGGTCGTTCAGCACGGGCGACGCGTAGAGGTGATCGACCGGCACGTCGAAAAAACCCTGGATCTGGGCGGCGTGCAGGTCCATCGTCAGCACCCGGTCGGCGCCGGCCCGCGTGATGAGGTTGGCCACCAGCTTGGCGGTGATCGGCACGCGACCCTCGTCCTTGCGGTCCTGCCGCGCATAGCCGTAATACGGCATCACCGCCGTCACGCGCTCGGCGCTGGCCCGCTTGCAGCTCTCGATCATGATCAAGAGTTCCATCAGGTTCTCGTTGACCGGCGGGCAGGTGGGCTGCACGAGAAACACGTCGCGGCCGCGGACGTCTTCGTCGATCTTGCAGGAAATCTCGCCGTCGGGGAAGTTGCCGATCGAGATCGCCCCCACCGGCAGGCCCAGATAGGTGCAGATGCGCACGGTCAACTCGCGATTGGCCCGGCCGCTGAAAATCTTCAAATCGTTCATCGACGCTCCCGCTTAATTCGCCTGCTTCGCCCCGGCTGCGCTGGGTGGTTCGCGAAGCGCCGCCTCGACCGCCGCCAGTTCCTCGCGGGTGTTGATGCTCAAGGCCTCGATCGGCTTGAGCACGGCTCGCGCCTCGACCTTTCGGCCGGCGGCCTTGAGGGCGCCGGGGCAATCGGTCAAGTAATATTCGGCCTGGGCGTTGGTCGGCCGCAGTCGATCGAGCGCGAACAGCAAGTCGGGGCAATTGAACGCGTAGCAGCTCATGTTGACTTCGGTGATCCGCTTCTGCTCCTCGGTCGCGTCGCGCTCTTCGACGATCCCCAAAAAATCTCCTTGGGCGTCGCGAACCACGCGGCCCAGGCCCTCTGGGTTCGGCTTATGGGTCGTTCCCAGCAGGCACGCCGGCCGCGAGCGGTCGAACTCCGCCAGCAGCGTGCGGAGCGAGTCGGCCTGCATCAGGGGCGAATCGCCCGCCACGATCAGCACCGGCCCGGCATGATCGGCGAGCGCCTCGCGGCAGACCATCACGGCGTGGCCCGTGCCGAGCTGTTCGGTCTGTTCGACGAACCGCAAACCCGGCCGGTCGCTCAAGGTCCGGCGAACGTCGTCGGCCCGGTAGCCGACCACGACCAGGATTTCATCGACGCCGGCCGCCTGGAGGGCGTCGAGCACGTAGAAGATCATCGGGCGGCCGCAGACTTCGACCAGCACCTTCGGCAAATCGGACTTCATCCGCGTCCCTTTGCCGGCGGCCAAGACGATCGCAAGTTTTCGGTTCATCAGCAGTTAGGAAAAGGCGGCGGCGAGAGGCGAAACGGCGATACCTCTATCTTGCCATGAACCGAGCCCCGATTCCAGGGGGCAGCGCGGTCATCTCCTATAAGCCTTCGAACATGCAGCCAACCGAAGAGCGCCTGTCAAATTGCCGGCAACTTGAGAATCCGGGCATTCGCCGCTATCGCGTCCAGAGAGCCGGGCTGGCTTGGCAAACAATGACAAGAGCTGGCCTTGGGTATAGTCTTGAAGAAGGGTGATGGAATTCGAAGACGAATTTGGCATCGCTGTCTCCGCCGATGAAGCAGCCCAAATCAAAACCGTCGGCGACGCGGTGGAGTTCATCGCCAGGCGAATGGGCGAGTCGTGACCTACCGAACCGAGAAGAAGCACAATGGCCAGAGCATTGAAGGTTTTACTCACTGACGAACTCCGCGCGTTCATCGAGCGGAACTGCGGCGACGGCACGCCTTATGCCACTCCGAGTGAATTCGTCCGCGAGTTGATTCGCCAAAAGAAGCTACAATCGGACGCCGCCGGCGCACGTGACGCCATTCTCACAGGATATGAAGACGCCCTGGCGGGGCGCATCACGGCCTTCGATGGCCGACTCCGTCTGCGCCTTGTTACGCCGGACTCGCCGGCGCCCGGCCGATGGAGTGATAAGTGAACCCGGCGGCCGCCATGTGCGAGGGCTCGTAGAGGTTGCGGCCGTCGAACACGGCGGGCGATTTCATGCGGCGGCGCATCTCGTCGAAATCCGGGTGTACGAACTGTTTCCATTCGGTCATGATCGCCAGCGCTTCGGCGCCGTTGAGCGCGTCGTACTTGCTCTCGGCGTAAACCAGCTTGTCGCCGTATTGCCGCTCGACGTGCTCCATCGCCTCGGGGTCGTGAACCTGCACGCGGGCGCCGTATTGCAGCAGTTCGTCGATCAGCTTCAAGGCGGGCGCCTCGCGAATGTCGTCGGTCCTCGGCTTGAAGGCCAGCCCCCAGACCGCGATCGCACGATCGGCCAACTGCCGCTCGAAATACCGCGAGAGCTTGGCGAACATGACCGTTTTCTGGTGCTCGTTGACCGCGTCAACCGCGCTCAACAGACGCGGTTCGACGCCATGCGCCCGCGCCATCGCCTGCAAGGCCCGTACGTCCTTCGGAAAGCAACTGCCGCCGTAGCCGACGCCGGGAAACAAAAACGCAAAGCCAATGCGGCTGTCGTGGCCGATGCCGCGGCGCACGTCGTTGATATCGGCCGCCATGCGTTCGCAAAGATTCGCCACTTCGTTGATGAAGCTGATCTTGGTCGAAAGCAGCGAGTTGGCCACGTACTTGGTCATTTCCGCGCTTTCGGGCGACATCGTCAAAAAGGGCTTTTCCGTCCGCAACAGCGGAGCATACAGTTCTTTGAGCACGGCGGCGACTTCGGGCCGGCGGACGCCGACCACCACGCGGTCGGGCTTCATGAAATCTTCGATCGCGGCGCCCTCTTTGAGGAACTCCGGGTTGCTCGCCACGTCGCACTCGCGGCCGGTCGCCTTGCGCAGTCGCTCGCAAATCGCCGCGTTCGTGCCGACCGGCACGGTGCTCTTGGTTACGACGATCGCATCGTCGGCCAGATGTGCGGCCAACGCGTCGACCACGGCCCAGAGGCTCGACAGATCGGCCGAGCCATCGTCGGCGCTGGGGGTGCCGACGGCGAGAAAGATCAACCGGGCCGGCTCGACGGCGGCGGCCAGATCGGTCGTGAAGTGCAAGCGGCCGTCGCCCGCGTTGCTCACGACCAGTTCAGTCAAACCCGGTTCGTAGATCGGAATCTGGCCTTGCCGCAGGCGCTCGATTTTGATGGCATCGACGTCGACGCACGTGACATCGTTGCCCGTTTCGGCGAAGCAAGTTCCCGTGACCAGGCCGACGTAGCCTGTTCCGATGACGGCGATTTTCATTATTTCAATCTCAAAGAAACGACCTGCGGCAACTTCTTTTTACCTTCTTATCCGTGCTATCCGTGTCATCCGTGGTTCGGATTAAACCACGGATGACCCAGCGCGGCCTTCGGCCGCAACCAATCGAGCCACGGATGGAACACGGATAAAACACGGATGAAATGCAGAATGGGGCTCTTCCGCAGGATCCATGGGCGGTTTTATCGCCCCTTAGCATGGTTGGGGTTGCGTTTTCCAAGGCATTGCCGGGCAAATAAACGTGGCGTTGGTAAGTGAGACGCCGCTGAGGAGCCGAATTGGAAAACACCATGTCCGATCCGTGTTCGATCCGTGTTTCATCCGTGGCTCGCCTCCGCCAAAAGCGCCGCATGAATCTTCGCGAGACGCGGAGAAACAGAACGTTTGTAGTACGGATAGTACGGATAGAATTTTCTCGGGGAACCGTATTGCACTAGCCTAACTCGGGTGCGCCGCGGCGTCGCCAAGATTGCAGCGTGTCGGCGAGCGTTTTTTCGAGCGGAATCTCGGGGCGCCAGCCGGTTTTGGCGGTTAAAAGGCCGATATCGGCGATCGGATCCCATTTTTCGCCGCCGGGCGAAAGCTCACTCATCTGGCGAGGAGAGCCGGCAAGTGCGACGAGCCGCTCGAAAATATCGCCGGTGCGGCGTGGCACGCCCGAACCGACATTATAGATGCCGCCCGATTCGCCCCGTTCGACCAACATCCGATAGGCCCGGACGACGTCGCGGACGTCGGTCAAGTCGATCCAGGTGTTCAAACTGCGGACGCGGATCGGGCCCGAGTCATCGCCGACCAACTGCTGACACCACTCGGGCAGCATCATCTCGGGCTCTTGCCGAGGGCCGGTGTGTTGAAAGGCCCGGGCCACGACGCAGTCGAGCCGCTCGTCGCGGCGGGCCGCGGCGATGCGTTCTTCCGCGGCCAGCTTCGTCTTGCCGTAGCCG
>DATKRK010000410.1:0-46191 GCA_035532215.1 Pirellulales bacterium
ATCAAGTATTCGCAGCTTCACCCGCAACCGACCGAAGTGCGCGACGCGTTCATCGCCGTGCGGCGAGCCGAAGATTGGCCGAAGGTGCTCGATCGCTATTACGCCGAAGATCTGCCCGGCCGTTATCCCGAGCCCGACGACGGGGTCGAATCGGACTGCACGCAAGCGGCGTGAAGAGTGGGGCGGAAGTTCACGCGGAGTCGCGGAGCCGCGGAGAGCAAATAACGTCCCTATCCCCAGCCCCCCTGAAACTCAGTTGCTGCGTTTCTTTGCCGTCTCATTCGGTGCTGAGAGCGTTTCTTGGAACTCCGCGGCTCCGCGCCTCCGCGTGAGAACTCGATAGGGCGTGGTCAGTTCTCCAGCGCCGCCAGCAATTCGCCCCGCACATCGCGATCGGCTTCGATTTCTAAGCGTTCTTGTAATGCGGCTTTTGCTTCGGGACTTCCGAATTGCCCGAGCGCCCAGGCGCACGCGCCGCGGACCACTGGCTCGAGGTCGTGCAAGCCGCGTACCAGCGCGGCAATTCCGCCGGCGAAGCGCTGATTGCCCAGCACGATTGCGGCGTTGCGCAGAATGCCGCGACGCTTGGGGCGCCACAAGTGCGTGTGGCGAAATCGGCGACGGAACGCCTCATCGTCCAGCTCGAACAGCGCGATCAGATCGAGCGGGTTCTCGTCCGGCGCCGGCTGAAAGGCCGGCTCGTCGCTCGCCGGCGCCCGGCGGTTCCAAGGGCAGACCTCCTGGCAAACGTCGCAGCCCAACAGCCAATCGCCGATGCCGCCGCGCATCGCTACGGGCGGGTTGGAACGCAGTTCGATCGTCAGATAGCTGATGCAGCGGCGGCTATCGAGCACGTAGGGCGCGACAAACGCCTGCGTAGGGCAAGCGTCGAGACACGCACGGCACGTTCCGCAGTGATCGGCGGCGTGCGGTTCGTCGTATTGCAGTACCGCGTCGGTCGCCAGCGCGGCCAAAAAGAACCAACTGCCTAGCTGCTTGTTCAGCAGCAGCGTATTCTTGCCGATCCAGCCCAGCCCCGCCAATTGAGCGAACTCGCGCTCCAACAGCGGCGCCGTATCGACCACGCCGCGAACCGCCGAGCCGGGAGATCGCTGGCGCAGAAACTCAGCCAGGCGCCGCAGCCGCTCGTGAATCAGATCGTGATAGTCGGCGCCCCAAGCATACCGTGAAACGCGGCCTTGCCCCGGAGCAGCCGGCTGTGGCTCCGCCGTGCGGTAGTTCATGGCCAACAGCAGCAGGCTGCGGGCGCCTTCGAGCACATGCCGCGGATGCTCGTATGCCAGCCGCCGCCGAGCAAGATATTCCATTTCGCCCGCATAACCGGCCGACAGCCAATCCTGGAAGCGATGAATGCCCGCCGGCGTGACGGCGGGGCAAGCGCCGGCCAGCGCGAACCCGAGACGCGCCGCTTCGGCTTTGAGCGCGGCGGTCAGTTCGGCCGGATCGTTGGTGGAGCTTGCCATGCCATCGATCTTACTCATCTGTCCGCAAATTCTCTTCTCGGCAGTCCCGTTCAATACCCTGCCGCGCAGCCGTCTTTGCGCGGGTCGCTGCCGCCGGCCAGCGTGCCGTGCTGGCGATCGATGCGGATCGCCTGATAGCCGCCAAAACCGCCGCGGGCCCGGCTGACGCGGTGGCCTTTCTTTCGCAACTCGGCGATCGCCTCGTCGGAAATGCCCGACTCGACCATCAGCGTTCCGCCTTGTGCCTCGGCGGCCAGCCCGGTCGGCGTGGCGCTGCCGGCGTGGCGGATGCGGGCGGCGTCGCCGGCGGCTTGCACGTTCATGCCGAAATCGATCATGTTCACCAGCACTTGCACGTGCCCTTGCGGTTGCATGTCGCCTCCCATCACGCCGAAGGCCAGCCACGGCTCGCCATCCTTGGTGACCATCGCCGGAATGATCGTGTGAAAAGGCCGCTTGTGCGGCTCCAAGCGGTTCAGGTGGTCTTCTTGCAATGCGAACAATGCGCCGCGATTCTGCAACACGAACCCCACGTCGCCGGGCACGACCTGCGAGCCGAAACCGTAGTAGTTGCTCTGAATGAACGAACAGCAGTTGCGATCCTTGTCGACCAAGACCATATAGATCGTGTCGCCGTGCTCGAGCCTGGCGTCGCCCGCGGGTACGTCGGTCGCCGCGCGCTGGGGATCGATCAGCTTGCGGCGTTTGTCGGCGTAAGCTTTTGAAATCAGTTCGGCGACAGGCAGGCGGTTGAAATCCGGATCGCTATAGAACTTCGCCCGATCGGCGAAGGCCAGCTTCTTGGCTTCGGTGAGCAGGTGCAGATACTGCGGGCTGCCCGGCCCGAGTGCGGCCAGGTCGTAGCCTTCGAGCAGATTGAGCATTTCGAGCGCGGCGATGCCTTGCCCATTGGGCGGCAGTTCCCAGACGTCGTAGCCGCGGTAGTTCGTGCTGACCGGCTCGATCCAATCGTTTTTGTGGTCGGCGAAATCGCGCAGCGAGAAATAGCCGCCGTTTTTTTCGCTGAAGGCCACGATCTTGCGGGCGATCTCGCCGCGATAGAAAGCGTCTCGCCCGCTCTCGGCGATCGCCCGATAGCTGGCGGCCAGCCGCGGATTGCGAAACATCTCGCCTTCCGCCGGCGCCCGGCCGCCGGGCAGATAGGTCTGGGCCGATTCGGGCCAGCGGCCAAGCTTTTCTTCGGAGGCTTGCCAATCGCGGGCGATCACCTCGCTGACCGGGAAACCGCGCTCGGCGTATGCGATCGCAGGCTGAAGCAACTCGGCGACCGGCCGCGTGCCGAAACGATCGGCCAAATCAAACCAGCCCGCCACACAGCCCGGCACGGACCACGAGAGCGGCCCCTCGTCGGGAATTTGATTCAAACGCAACTTGAGGAACACGTCTCTCGACAGCCCGTAGGGACTGCGCCCGCTGGCGTTCAGCCCGTATAGCTTTTTGGTTTTGGCGTCCCAATACATCACGAACAGATCGCCGCCGATGCCGCAGCTCATCGGCTCGACGAGGCCGATTACGGCGTTGGCCGCAATCGCCGCATCGGCCGCGTTGCCGCCGCGTTTGAGCACGTCGAGCCCCGCTTCGACGGCCAGCGGCTGGCTCGTGGCGACCATGCCGCGTTCTGCCACGATCGCCGAGCGGCTTTGGTGCGGGTTGGCGGTTGGCCGATCGTAGCCGGCCGCGAAACAGTTTCTGGTCATAGCGTCACCCAGCAATGCGTCACCCAGCAGTACGACCCAAACGAGATAGACGGCACAATGCGGCATGGTTTGGCGCCTCGGAGGGGTGCGACGATCGCGGCTTTCTTCACCGCCGGCATCTACTCTACTGCCCGCACTGGCGGGATGCCACAGGCTTTGGCTTGCGTGCATCGCGCTGCCAATGGGCGAACGGGCCAAATTTTACGCTTCTTTTACACGGCTTCGACGGGCAGGTGACACATGAAAATCCGAGGAACTTTACAATTCGACGAACGTCGATCCGGGAGCGACGATGAGTCGGCAGACTGTCGCCGCATGCCTTACCGAAAATCAATAGGACATTGCCTCAAAGAAGGATGACTCGCGTGACGATTGAGTTGGCTAATACTGATGTAATGGACGCTGAAAAATCCGCCTTGGCCCCTGCGGTTTTGGAACCGCCCGCTACGGCCGAAAATTCTTCGGAATCGCTCGTCATTGAGCGAGACGCCGCCGAAACCGAAATTGACGTCATTGATGCCGAAAGGCGACACTGGCAAAACGGGCTCGATTGGCCCGTGGTAATCTGGATCGCCGCCGTTCACCTGGGTTTGCTGGCGGCGCCATTCTATTTCACTTGGAAAGCCGTGGCCGTGATGGCCTTTTTGCACTGGTTGACCGGCGGCGTCGGCGTTTGCCTGGGCTATCACCGGCAACTGACGCACGGCAGCTTTTCGACGTATCGCCCGGTGCGATATCTGTTGGCCGTGCTGGGCGGATTGTCGGGCGAAGGCTCCGCGCTGACCTGGGTGGCCAATCATCGCAAGCATCACGTCTTCAGCGACCAGGACGGCGACCCGCACTCGCCGCGCGACGGCGGACTTTGGAGCCACATGCTGTGGTTCATGCCCAACTTCGGCCCCAAGTACAACGCTGAACTGCACCGCCGCTACGCCCCCGACCTGGTCAAAGATCGGGGCATGGCGAGATTGCACGCGATGTTTTTGCCGAGCCACTTGCTGCTAGCCGGACTGTTGTTCGCCATCGGCTATTTCGGCTGGGACGCTTACACGGGCGCCTCGTTTGTGGCCTGGGGCATGTTCGTGCGGCTGGTCGGCGTGTTGCACGTGACTTGGTTCGTCAATTCAGCCAGCCATATGTGGGGCTATCGGAATTACGAAACCAGCGACGACAGTCGCAACCTGTGGTGGGTCGGGCTGCTCGCCTACGGCGAAGGCTGGCATAACAATCATCATGCCTTCCAGCGGATGGCCCGGCACGGCCATAAATGGTGGGAATTGGACGTCACCTACCTGACCATCTTGGCGATGGAGAAGCTCGGGCTGGCTTGGGATGTGGTCCACGACGTGCCCGCTCGGCGCCGCGCCCCCGGCGAAGCAGGTTAATCGTCGATCTCGATTGGGAATCGGCTCCGGGGCAGGCGCTGCGAGAGATGCGAGCACGCGCGTCTGCGTTTAGGCGCGCGTGTTTTTTCGCAGCGCCCATAGCGGGACCAACAGCGCGGCATACGCCAGCGTTTCCAGGCCGAGAATGGCAAAGAACGGCCGGATTGCCATCGAGACGCCCCCTGCGCCCCCGAGCTGCGGGGCAAGTTGCGACTCCGCGTGGGCGTGCAAAAGCGCCCAGACGCCCGTCAGAGCGAACAGCCCTGCCCAGAGCAATGTCGCCGCGAGCATCAAGGCATTGATGATTCGAGCGTCCGGCCGCCTCGGCGGGGAAGCGGCCGGCTTGCGCTCGGACGCCGCTGTCTCGACGGCGTCCTTGGGAGCCGGAATGCAGAACAGATGTCCGCACCACGGACAAGAGAGCATCCGGTCATACATCTCCGGCGTGAGTTTGAAGGATCTCTGGCACTGGGGGCATGCAGATGCTTTGCCCATGGTCGGATTCTCCCGCTATTTCTTGCCCATAGCGCGGCGCCCGTCCTAGCCATCGGTTCGCCTTGGTCGATTGGCGGCTGCGAGGAGAATGCTGCGCCATGCGGCCGGGGGCTTCCAAATAAAACTATGTATGTCGCAAGTCGACGTTGTCAAAACATCCGCGAGCTTTCGGCTTGAGGTTCGCTGTACCGCGGGCTCTGTCGGGGATTTTCTGCATCAACCCGCTGGTTTAGCAAGTCAGCCAGGCTCGTTCCTGATCCTACGACAAACCGTCGCGCCGCTTCTCTGCCTTTATTCGATGGCCGCTTGAGATCGCCCAACTCGCGATCGTTTGCGCCTTGTGTTTTTGCTTTTTCCACGAGGAAGACGCGGCAATGGCCCCACGGGCCCAGGCCGAGGGCTGCCGCCGCAGCGGTTTGAACTGGGGCAAATCTTCCCGCCGCCGCTGATCGAGGACTTGAACCTGACCGGCGACCAAAAAGCCGCACTCGAGGCCGTCAAGAATGACTTGAAGGCCAAGTTGCAAAAGTTGATGACCGCCGAACAGCGGCGGAAGATCGATCAAGAAGTCAGTCTATGCGCACACGGACGGGGACGTGCAACCGGTCTATATGCTCGCGCGCCGAGTGGAAACGCGAGCAGTCGGCGCATAACGCCGCTTTCACGCTCACCAGCGCCCAAGACGCCAGTGGCCGAGGCGGGGTTCGAACCCGCACGCCGGTTACCCGACACGGGATTTTAAGTCCCGGGCGTCTGCCAATTCCGCCACTCGGCCGTTCGCGATGTTTTCAGCGTTTTTCGCTGGTTGCCTTCACAGAATACCTCCCGGCCGCACAGAATCATAGTCGGAGGGGTTCGTGACGGTCGAAAGGCCGAAACTGTAGCGATGGTTACAGCACGGCGAGTGACGCGTCACGATTTACTTGCAGAGGCATCGCCTCGGGCCGATGAAGGGATGACTGTATTGAGCGCCGCCTACGCCGCGGCGGTCTCACCCGGCGACTGAATCGCCGGGAGAACTCAAGGCAGAGCTCCGCTCAATCGTCAGCCATGGCTCGCGACAAGTCGAGCGCGACGAAGTCGAGCAGTTCCTTGTCGCTGAGTTCGGTGAGCTTCGTTTCGCCCCCCTGGTTCAAGATCTCGTCGGCCAACTGCTGTTTGTCTTGGATCGTGCGGTCGATCCGCTCTTCGAGCGTGCCGCGGCAGACGAACTTGTGAACCAGCACGTTCTTCTTCTGCCCGATGCGAAACGCGCGGTCGGTGGCCTGGTTTTCCACGGCCGGGTTCCACCAGCGATCGAAGTGGACCACGTGCGAAGCCGCCGTCAGGTTCAGCCCGGTGCCGCCGGCCTTGAGCGAAATCACGAAAAACGGCGGTCCGTCGTCGGCCTGAAACTCGCGCACGAGCTGCTGGCGTTTGGCCACAGGCACGCCGCCGTGCAGCACCAGCCCGCCGCGGCCGAAGACTTCGGCCAGATAGCCGGCGAGCGGATCGCACAGCGTCTGAAACTGCGTGAACACCAGCACGCGTTCCTGCCGTTCGATAATCGGCTGGCAAATTTCCGCCAGCCGCTGAAACTTGCCGCTGTCGGCCGCCGCAAAATCGCTCTCGCCCAGATACTGCGACGGATGGTTGCAGATTTGCTTGAGTTGCATCAACGTCGAGAGCACCGCGCCGCGGCGGGCGATGCCTTCGGCGTTTTTCAACCGCGCTTGCAGTTCTTTCACCGCCCGCTCGTAGAGCGCAGCCTGCTTGCGGGCCAGGCCGCACTCAACGCGCATTTCGGTCTTGTCGGGCAAATCGGGGACGATCGCCGGATCGGTCTTCAGCCGGCGGAGAATATAAGGCCGCACCAGCCGTCGCAAAGCGCCGAAAGCCTGGGCGTCTTGCTGCTTGTTCAGTTTCTTGACGAACTGCTTGAACTGCGTCGCCGAGCCCAGCAACCCGGGACAGCAGAAGTCGATGATCGACCAAAGATCGCCCAGATGGTTCTCGACCGGAGTGCCGGTGAGCGCAATGCGGCCGGCGGCCTCGAGCCCTTTGACGGCGCGGGTTTGCGTGGCTGAGGCGTTCTTGATGGCTTGCGCCTCGTCGAGCACGACGAATTGCCAGGCCGGCCGCCGCAGCCACTCCATTCGCCGCACCAGGCCGTAAGTGGTGACGACCAGATCGAACGCCGCCAACTCGCGGCGCGGATCGGCCGCGACGCGGGCCAGTTCTTCGGCGTCGCACTCGGAACGGTGGGCGTAGAACACCCGCAGCGAAGGGGCAAACCGCTCGATTTCCTGCTTCCAATTGCCCACCAGCGACGCCGGCGCCACCAGCAAGCTGGGCCGCGCGCCCTCGCCTTTTTTCCCCCCGGCGGTTCGTTGACGCTCGACGAGCAGGTCGATCACCTGCACGGTTTTGCCCAGGCCCATGTCGTCGGCCAGGCAGGCGCCCAGGCCGAGCCGCATCATGAACCACAACCAGCGCACGCCTTCGACCTGGTAAGGCCGCAGCGTGGCGCGCAGATTGGCTCCCGGTTGGATGCCGTCGACGCCGCCGGGCTCGCGGATGGACGCCAGCGTCTGCCGCAGCCAATCGCCGGCGGCGACGTGCGTCCAATCGGGCGTCGGCGGCGCCCCGTCGCCATCGAGCGCGGCGCCCGCCAACAGCCGCATCCCGCGAATGAAATCGATCCCTTCGGCGTACTCTTGTTCCAAGTGACGCCAGTGTTCGAGCGCTTGCTTGAGCTTTTCGCGATCGACCTCGACCCAGCGGCCGCGCAGCAGCAACAGCCCTTCGGTCGCCGCTAGAATCTGCCGCCGCTCGGCGTCGCTCAACGGTTCGCCATCGAGCGACAATTCGATCGAAAAGTCGAGCAGGCTGTCGGCGTCCAGCCGTGCGGTCGGTTCCTGGCCGATCCGCACCTGCACTTCGGGCCGCAGCGGTCGCCGGGTTTTCCACCAATCGGGGACGCGGACCACCAACCCGCTGTCTTCCATCCGCGGCACGTCGCTCAGGAAGCGGTGCGCCTGAGCGATCGTCCAGGCCTGCGGTTGAAACAGGGCCCGGCTGTCGAGCAGTTCGCGGACCAGCTTGCTGTGTTCGGCGGCCCGCTGCACCGGGGCCAGCAGCGTCGCCAGCCGCGCCTGGTCCTTTTCGCCGGCATATTGTTTTAACGCTTCGGCCAGCGGCAGATGCTTGAGCCGCGCGTCGGCGCCCATGCGGTGCGTGTAGGTCGCCAGAAAGGCGAACGGCCGCGCCTCGTCGCGCTTGTTCTCGGCCAGGTGGAACGTGACGCGGCCGAGCAAATGCCAAACCGGATTGACGCTCCGCAAAAACGCTTCCGGCCCGCCGTTAAACGACGCCGCGCGGGTCAAAGCCAGTTCGGCCTGCTCTCGCCAAAGCCGCCGCAATAGCTCGTCCGTCAAATATTCCAGCCCGCGCATCGGCGGCGCCTGGGCGATGCGTTCTTCGAGTTCTTCGTCGGCCGGCGGCGGCAAGACTTCCGCCGCGTTGGCTTTCGCGGCCCGCGTCCAGGCTTCTTCGCCCAGGCCGCACAAGGCGTGAAAGAATCGCGAAGCCCACTCGCGCCAAAACACCAGCGACTGCGGCAGCGGTTCGCCCGTCGCCTTGGCGGCTAGGCAGAATAACCCTTCCGCACTCGATTCGGCAAACGTCTCGTCGAGCGCCTGCGCCGTGCCAGCAGACAACTCGGGCGCCGCTTGGGCATCCGGCGAAAGCGCCAGCCGGCCGGCGGGCGTAATGGTGATCGAGCGACTCATAACCAAAAGATATCGACGCCCCTTGGCTCGCGTCGAGGGGCCGTGAACGGCAATTCGCCTGTTTCAGGGGCGCCAGGGGCGATCAAGCCTGCATCTTGTCGCCTGGTCGCCTAATTTTTCTCTTTGTAGGCGGGGTTCGGAATCGGCATCGCCGCGTCGACGGCGTGGCGCCATGCGCGCAAGCGACGGTGCAACTCGCTGGCTTTCTCGGGCAACTGTTGCGCGAGGTCATGCTTTTCCGAAACGTCCGCGGGGAGGTGATATAACTCGAGCCGCTGGTCCTCAAAATACTCCAACAGCTTCCAATCCCGCGCGCGAATGGCGCCGACGGGCGTCGTAGTTGGATAGTAATGGGGATAATGGAAAAACAGCGCGTCCCGGTCGAGTTTCGCCGTCGGTTGTTTCAGCAACGGCGCAAGATCGCGCCCGTCGCCGTCGTCAGGTACGGGCGGCAGCCCGGCGGCATTCAGACAAGTCGGGAACAGATCGGTGAGGATGACGGGTTCCGAGCAGACCGCATCGGGGGGCGTCACGCCCGGCCAGCGCACCACGAGCGGCACGCGAATGCCGCCTTCGTAGAGAGCGCCTTTGCCCGAACGCAGGGGAGCGTTATTGGTGACGGGGACGTTCTGGCCGCTGCGCTTGTCCACGCCGATGTAGCCGCCGTTATCGCTGGCGAAAATGATAAGCGTGTTCTGGTCGAGCCCCCGCGATTTCAGATGGTTCATCACGCGGCCCACGCTGTCGTCGAGGCTTTTGACCATCGCGGCATAGATGGCGTGCTGGTGATTCAAGGCTGTATTACGCTTCCGCTGGAAGTGTTCGACGTCCGCGGTCTTGGCCTCGATCGGAGTGTGCGGAGCGTGATGGGCCAGGTAGAGAAAGAACGGCTGCTCTCCAGCACGATCGATCACGGCGAGAGCTTCGTCCGTGAGTCGGTCGGTGAGGTACTCGCCCGGCTCGCCGAACTCGAGGTGCGGCACGTAACGGAACTCCGATCCGTACCGACCACTGCCCCGGTACGGCCAGAAAAACGTGTGAGGTGCGCCCCACAGCGTGCCGCCGATGTTGACGTCGAAGCCGTGCGTCTCGGGATAATGCAGGGCGTCGCCCAGGTGCCACTTGCCGACCAGCGCCGTCAAATAGCCGGCGGACTGCAGGTGCTTCGCCAACGTGGTCTCGGCGTGCGTCAAGTCGTGGTGCGACTGGGCTTGCAGCAATTTGCGATTCTTCGGGCCGTCGTGCGACCCTTCCGACCAGATCGTCATGCGCAACCGGGCCGCGTGCTTGCCGGTCATCAGGGTAGCGCGCGTCGGCGAGCAGACCGACATGGCATAGGCGTCGCTGAATCGCACGCCTTCGCGGGCCAGGCGGTCGATGTTCGGCGTTTCGTGCAAATCGGCGCCGTAGCAGCCGAGGTCCGCCCAACCGAGGTCGTCGGCAAGGATCAGTACGATATTCGGTCGACGCGGATCGTCTGCAGAAAACGCAGCATTCTCCACGCCTACTACGGAGAAAACGATCGCGCAAAGTACGGCTTGCGTCGCAAGTCGGCGTAGTAGAGAGCCTGACAAGTCTTGCGGGAGCAGTGCTGAAGCAAGATGCACTCGGGCCATCATCCGAATCCTCAAGCCGCTTCTTTTATGCCGCGCCGTCCCACAATTCCCCCTGCCACACCGTCACGGCTTGACCGCCGAGGATCACTCGGTCGCCGCCGAGCCGCAGCCGTAGCACGCCGCCGCGCGCGGAAGCCTGGTAGGCCAAGAGTTGCGTCTTGCCCAATTTCTCCGCCCAGTAGGGCGTCAGAACGCAATGCGCCGAGCCGCAGACTGGGTCTTCGTCGACGCCAAGCGCGGGAGCAAAGAAACGGGAAATGAAATCGAAGCGGGGATCGTCGGAGTGCGCGGTGACGATCACGCCCAGCGTTGGCGCCTGGCCAAGTTTGGCAAAATCGGGCCGCAGCGACCGGACGGCCGCGGCCGATTCGACTTCGACCAGCGTGTAGAATTTCGACTTGCCGACATACGCCGGCTCGACGCCCAAGCCTTCCATCAGCGCCGGCGTCGGCGATGTCGCCTCGGCTGGCGTCGAGGGAAAATCAAGTTCGATCCACTGGCCGGCGCGAAGGCACGTCAGCACGCCGCTTTTCGTGTGAAAGCAGAGAGGTTCGTCGGCGACAACGCCGCCGGTCCACAGCGCATGGGCCGCGGCCAAAGTGGCATGCCCGCACAAATCGACTTCGACGGCAGGCGTAAACCAGCGAAGTTCGTATCCGTCGCCAACGCGCCGGGCGAAGGCCGTTTCCGAGAGATTCATTTCGGCGGCCACGGCTTGCATCCAGACCGGGTCGGCGGCCTCTTCCAGCCAGCACACCGCCGCCGGATTGCCGGTGAACGGGCGATCGGCGAAGGCGTCGACTTGCCAACATTTCACGCGGGACATGCTTTCTCCTTGCTGCGGGGGCTTGCGTCGATCGTTTCCACAGGCCCTCCGATGAGAGACTTGGTTTCAAGTTGACACCGTGATTGAAACCGATTCGATGGCGCTATGGCCCGACTTGCGAAACGGGCGCGGCAGCGGCTGCGCGGCGCCCTTTTCGTCGATCGTGCGGCTGCGCAAGACGTAATCTCCCGGCGGAAGGCCCGGCAAGAGCGCGGCCCAGTGAGCCTTCGCCAGCCGCATGGGCCAACTCCGTGGCCGGCCCAATGCGGCGTCGAATCCCAAAGTTCCCGCCGGAATTTTCCCGTCAGGCAGATCGCCGCCCCAGGCCGCGGGCGGAGGCAGTATTTCGGCATCGATCCAGGGGGCGGAGGCGAAGTGCTTGTCGCCCAAGGGCCACTCCTGTCCGGCGGGTGCAAGCCAGACCTGCACTTTCGACAAGCCCGAAATGCCGACCTGGGCGTAGCCCGTCACGGGAATGGGCGTGCCAGCCTTAACCTCTCGCGGCACGGACAAGGTCGCGGCGAACGTTTTGAGCGGACTGTCGACGTCGTTGTTGCCGTCGGCGTAGGTGTCGTTCGCGTGGGGCAAGTTCGAGATCACGACGTGCGTGAGCCACTTGATCGATTTGAAGCCATAGGCTTCGGGCACGACGATGCGAACCGGCCCGCCCCGTTGGCTGTTGAGCCATTGGCCGTTGAGCTTGTAGCAAAGAATCACGGGCGGCAGATCGAACGGATCTTCGAGCACCCGGCCGACAGGCAGCGAACTGCGAAACATCTGCGGCGGATCGTCGTTATGATATCCGTAATAAAACACGCGCCGCACGTCTTCGCTCGGCTGCGCGAGCCAGAACACTTCGCGCAGCGGCACGCCTTCCCAAACGCCCATCCCCAACGGGCAGCCGATGTTGAGGCAAGTCATGACCTTCGGAAAACGCACCGCGTGCTTTTCCGCGAGCTCCATCAGGCCGGCGAAGTCGAGCGCCGTTCCGTCGGCTTTCGAGAGTTGCCGGCGCAGCCTCGCCGGGCGGTCGGGATCGGAAATCACCTCGAGCTTCCACGTCTCGCGCGTCAAGCCGGCGGCTTGCTTTTGCTCGTCGGAGAGCGAATGGGGCAACGGCTTGCCGCGCGACACGTCTCGAAACTGCTCTTGCGGCGTGAAGTACGATTCGAGCTTGCTGATCGCTTCCGCGAGTTCCGGCGGCGGCTCGGCGCGGGTCGACAAGGGCCACAGGCCCCAGGCAGTCGAGGCCGAGGCGCCGAGGCGCAGGAAATAGCGGCGCGTCAGCGTCTGGTGCTCGCTGAGGAACCGTGGCAAGTCGCCCATACGTGAGTTCACTCCAGGTTCATTGGCCCCAGCCAGCCTACGCGGTTTGCCGCGCGACTGCAAGAAACGACCGCCGGCTCGACCTTTGACAGGAATATGGTTTACGTGCAAACTATATTTGCGACGGTTGAGAAATTGCCTGACGAAAACGGCCCGGCCATGTCGACCAAAGGTTTACAACACGAACTCAAGAAAAAGCGCCCCTTCGAAACGCTCGAACAAGAGGCGCTATTGAACCTGGCGCGGACGAGCGACCAGTGCCAGATCCGCTTCACGCGGCTGTTTCGCGAGTATGGGCTGACGCCCTCGCAGTACAACGTGCTCAGGATTCTGCGCGGCGAAGGCAAGCCGCTGCCCATCCTGGAGATCGCCGAGCGGACCATCACGGTGACGCCCGGCATCACCGGCCTGATCGACCGGCTCGAGGCGGCGGGCATGGTCTCTCGCACGCGGTGCGAACAGGACCGCCGCGTGGTCTATGTGGCGATTTCGTCCAAGGCGCTCAAAGTCCTCAGCGAACTCGATGGACCGGTGCTGGAACTGCACAAGCGGCTCGCCGGGCATCTCAGCCAGGGAGAGTTGCGAGAATTGAACCGCGTCTTGGAGAAGCTGCGCGGCCCGTGGTCGGCCGAAGGGAGCTAGCGGCTCTTTTTTGGCCAATTAGTTGACATGTGAACTATTTGTCTCCGCAATGCGTAGAACCAGCGATGGAGGCCAATTTGCCCGAGGCGCAATCGCCTCACAAGACTGGAGAAGTCCCATGATCTGCATTCGACCAGGCTAGGACCGCGGCCATTTCAACTACCGCTGGCTCGATACTTATCACACCTTTTCGTTCGGCGACTACTACGACCCCGAGCAAAGGAGACTGCAATGCTCAACGCAATTCAAGGTTTGCTGTCGGTCGCCGGCCGCGTGCTGCTGGCCGCGATCTTTTTAGCTTCGGCCGCGGGCAACAAGATCCCCAATTTCAACAGCGTCGTCGAATTGATGGGCAAGGTCGGCGTGCCTGCCCCGAGGTTGATGCTCCTCGGCGCCATCGTCTTTCTGCTGGTCGGCGGAGTCTCGGTCGTGCTGGGGTTCTACGCTCGCCTCGGCGCGTTTCTGTTGCTCGTGTTTTTGGCGCTGGCCAGTCATTACTTCCACGGCTTCTGGCGACTGGAGGGAGCCGAGGCCATGGAGCAGCAAATCCAGTTCATGAAGAACCTGTCGATGGCCGGCGCGATGCTGTTTATGATCGCCAATGGCGCCGGCGCCTGGAGCCTCGACGCCCGGCGGGCCGCCAAGGCGCCGCTCGCGGCGCGACCGTAAGCGGACGCCCGGGGCGCCGCGGTCAGCGAAGAGCCGCGCTTGACGGTTCGCGCCGATGGCGTCGCGGAAGTGATGCTGTTTAGCCGGGCATAGGGGCGGCGGGTAGCGTCGGTTCGCAATCTCTCGCTGTCCCCAGGCAGAACGCGCTTCGCGATTTGCAACGCATGCACGGCCGGGTCTAAAATCGAACGCCATGAGCATTTGGAATCGCAAACTCGCGTTCTGGTTCGCGGCCCTTATTTTCGTGACCGGGCCGAAGTTCGGCGCGGGCGCCGAGCGGCCTGGCTCCGAACCGTACCAATTTTAAATCAAGGAACCGATGAGCCGCGTAATTGCCCTATCCCTTCTGTCGCCGGTCCTGATTGGCCTGCTTTGCATCGCGTGCAAGCCGGCGCCTGCCGCCGATGCGCCGCGGCCAAACGTGCTGGTCGTGTTCGTCGACGATCTCGGTTGGGGCGACGTGGCCTGCTACGGCGGGGCCGGCGTGCCCACGCCGAGCATGGATCGGTTCGCTGCGGAAGGAACGCGGTTCGCGCAGTTTTATACGGCCTCGCCCATCTGCTCGGCCTCTCGCTGCGGACTGCTTACCGGGCAATTTCCCGCACGCTGGCGAATCACGAGTTATCTGCAAACCAAGGCCGGCAACCGGGCCTGCGAGCAGGCCGATTTTCTCGATCCTCGGGCGCCCTCTTACGTGAGGACGTTCAAGGCCGCTGGCTATGCAACGGCTCACGTCGGCAAGTGGCACCTGGGCGGCGGACGGGATGTGACCGACGCGCCGAAGTTCGCCGCTTATGGCTACGACGTCGGCTACGGCACTTACGAAAGCTCGGAGCCCGCGGCGCTGCTGGGCTTGAAGTCGGTTCCGTGGAGCGAGCAAATCGAGCCGCAGCAGGTTCCCCGGCACGATCGCACGCGCTGGATGGTCGATGCCGCGCTCGGCTTCGCCGGTCAGCACGGCTCTCAGCCGTGGCTGATCAATCTTTGGCTCGACGACGTGCACACTCCGTTTCGACCGTCGGACGAAGCTCGCAGCACGGCTGGCGAGGGAACGGGGACTTTGGAATATCGGGCTGTTCTGCGCGAAACCGATCGACAGATCGGCCGCTTGCTCGACGGACTGCGAGCCATGAAAGCCGAAGCAAACACGATCGTCGTTCTGGCCGGCGACAATGGCCCGCAGCCCTCATTCGAGCGCAAGCGGACCGCCGGCCTACGCGGCATGAAATGGAGCCTGTACGAAGGGGGAATTCGCACGCCGCTCATCGTCCGCTGGCCGGGCGCCGTGCCGGCGGGCCATGTGAACGAAACCACGGTGATCGCCGCGGTCGACTTGTTTCCAACGCTGTGTTCGCTCGCCAGCGTGCCGGCGCCGGACGGAATCGACTTCGACGGCGAAGACTTGTCGTCCGTGCTGCGAGGAAGACCGCGGCTTCGCACCCGGCCGCTGTTCTGGGAGTATGGCCGCAAGCTGGCGCCGCAGGCATCGCAAGGGCTGCGGCGATTTCCCTACCCGAACGAACCGGATTCGAAGTCTCCGAACGTCGCTGTGCGCGAAGGCGATTGGAAGCTACTCATCAACGCGGACGGTTCGGGGGCGGAACTGTACAACCTCGCATCCGACCAGAACGAAACCCGCAACCTCGCTGCCGAGCAGCCCGAGGTCTTGAAGCGGCTGACCGCGCTTGCTGTCGCCTGGCGACGCTCTCTGCCGTGAAAATTCCTCCCTCTCCCTTTGGGAGAGGGCTGGGGTGAGAGAACTACTGCACCTCTTCCAGCCGCCGCTGGAGAAACCGCCGCTCGCTGTCGTTGGCGGTCAACTCCATCGCCCGCACGTAGCTCTGGGCTGCGCTGGCCGGCGAACCGTTGCGGCGGTGCATGTCGGCTCGCGCGGCGTGCAGCAAATAATAGTCTTCCAATTGGCCGCCAGCGGCCAAGGCGTCGATGAGTTCCAGCGCCGGCCCTGGTCCGTCGACCATGGCGACCGCCACCGCCCGGTTCAGCGACACGATGGGCGAGGGATGCGCTTGCTCGAGCAGACCGTAAAGCCGCAGGATCTCGCGCCAGTTGGTTTGCTCGGCTTCCGCCGCCCGACAGTGAACCGCCGCGATGCCGGCCTGCAAGGCGAACGGCCCCGGAACGTTCCGCAGGGCGAGCTCCGCCAGCGGCAACGCCTCGGCGATTTGAGCCTGATTCCAACGGCCGCGGTCTTGATCTTCCAACAGCACCAAATCGCCCTCTTCGTCGAGCCGGGCTGCGCGCCGCGAATCGTGCAATAACATCAGCGCCAGCAGACCGGCGACTTCCGCCGGCGGCCGCGGCGCCAAGAGCGCCGCCAGCAATCGTCCCAGGCGGATCGCCTCGGAGCAGATATCGGTCCTGACGAGCGCCTCGCCCCGCGTGGCCGTATAGCCTTCGTTGAAGATCAAATAGATCACGGTCAGCACGGCCTCGAGCCGCTCGGGCATGGTGCCGGCGCCGGGCACGGCGAAGGGAATGCCCGCGTCGCGAATCTTGCGCTTGGCCCGCACCAGGCGCTGCGCCATCGTCGCCACGGGCACGAGAAACGCCCGGGCGATCTCGTCGGTTTCCAGTCCCCCGAGCATTCGCAGCGTCAGCGCAACCTGGGCCTCGGGGGCCAGGGCCGGGTGGCAGCAGGTAAAAATCAGCCGCAGGCGGTCGTCGGGGATCTCATCGCCGTCGAGGTCGAGATTCTCGGGCCGCGCCGCCGGCTCGGCCGCAATCGCCTCGAGCTTCTCCTCGAATCGCGCCCGGCGGCGAATGCGGTCGATGGCCTTGTTTCGCGCCGTGCGGATAATCCAAGCCCGCGGCGATTCCGGTATGCCGGTCGTCCGCCAGGCCTCGACCGCCGCCGTAAAGGCTTCCTGTACCGCCTCTTCCGCCGCATCGAAATCGCCCGTCAGCCGGATCAGCGAAGCCACGATCTGGCTCCAGTCGGAGCGGTAGACGGTCTCTAGAGCCTGATCGACATGCGGAAACATGCGAGAATTTGAACAAAATTCCGGCCGGGTGTCGATCCTGGCGGTTGCCGTTCGATTCACTGGTAGATGACGGGCATGACATCCACTTTCGGAGGATCAACGATGAAATATATGTTGCTGGTTTACATGCCGGAGCAGGCCATGGACGACGCCGAGCGGCAGCAGTGCTACACCGACTCGGTGCGGCTGACGCAGGAGCTGGGCGAAAAGGGGCAGTACGTGGCCGCCGCCCCGCTGCATCCCGTGGCGACGGCAACCAGCGTACGCGTTCGCGAAGGCAAATCGATCGTGACCGACGGCCCTTTCGCCGAAACGCGCGAGCAGCTCGGCGGGTTTTACATCGTCGACGTGAAGGATCTCGACGAGGCTATCGCCATCGCCGCGCGAATTCCCCCGGCCAGCAAGGGGACCATTGAAATCCGGCCGATCAGGGAGCTTTCGGGCCTGCCGGCCGGCAAGTGATTGACGCACGCACGATTTACGCTCGCAACATGGGATTAGGCAAAATGCTCGTGAAGAAGATCACCCCCTTTTTGTGGTTCGATGGCAATGCCGAAGAGGCCGCGAACTTTTACGTCTCTGTTTTCAAGAATTCCAGCGTCGGTCGGGTGAAACGCTACGGCGACGCAGGACCAAGACCGAAGGGAACGGTGATGTCGATCGAGTTCCAACTCGACGGGCAGGATTTCATCGCGCTCAACGGCGGCCCGCAATTCACGTTTACCCCGGCGGTCTCGTTTTTCGTGAACTGCGAGACTCAAGAGGAAGTCGACGAACTGTGGGAAAAGCTCTCCGAGGGCGGAAAAACACTCCTCTGCGGCTGGCTGCAAGACAAATACGGCCTGTCGTGGCAGATCGTGCCTGCGATTCTCGGCGAATTGCTCGAAGACCAGGATCCCGCGAAATCGAAACGAGTCATGGAGGCGATGCTGCAGATGGTGAAGCTCGACGCGCGGACATTGAAGCAAGCCTACGACCAACCCTAGCCGCGCGGCGCGCACCGTATTTCCGAATGTCCCGTGCTTCCACTTACCTTTTAATCCCTTCTTTGAGAGGAGCTTTGCAATGACCAAGCCGATTCCTGCCGGACGCGAAGGACTGATTCCGCACCTGAAGTGCGATCGCTGCGCCGACGCCATCGAGTTCTACAAACAGGCGTTTGGCGCCGAAGAGGTCAGCCGCCTGCCCGCGCCTGACGGCAAGCGGATCATGCACGCCGAAATTCGCATCGGCGGCCAGCCGGCGTTTCTCGCCGACGACTTCCCCGAATATTGCGGGGGCAAGGCGTCGTCGCCCAAGGCGCTCGGCGGAACGCCCGTCACCATTCACCGCTACGTCGACGACTGCGACGCCGCCATCGGGAGGGCCTACAAGGCAGGGGCGACCGTGACGATGCCCGCGCAAGATATGTTCTGGGGAGATCGTTACGGCGTGGTGACCGACCCGTTCGGCCACGTCTGGTCGCTCGCCACGCATCTGCGCGACGTCTCTCCGGAAGAGATGGCCCGCGCGATGCAGGAAGCGTGCGCGAAACGGTAATGCAAGATCGCACCCATGCGGCCATTTCGTTTCCTGGAGCCGCGAGAAACGCGAAACAGCCCGGTCGCAGGCGAATCGGCGTCTACGACCTGGCGTTTCCCTTGCTCCGTAGGACGGACTTCCAGTCCGTCTCTCGCCAGGCGACGGACCGGAGGTCCAACCTACGGTTGCTCGCCAATTTCATTTGACCTTCTGCGTTCTTGACATACGCTTCTGGCAAGGCGGCGTTTCAACTCCTTTCGGGGGCCTTGAAGAACCGCCATTCCCATCGTCCGGTTTGTATCGGTCATTTCCACGTCTGCCGAGAGGTACAATCGTGAACGTTGAACACACCCGGTGGTTGCTTGCGCTGGCGGTGGCCAGCGGCCTGGCCGCGTCGGCGTCGGCGCAAACCGTTTCTCCCTACCAATCTTCGTTGAGGCCGCTGGGGCTTTCCCTGGTCGGCAAGACCTATTTGGACGGAACCGACGCGCTTTCGCAAAGCTGCGACGCCAGCAAGGCGAGCTTCTTGCAAACGATCACTTCCAAGCTTCCGGAACACGTTGCCTTCACCGGGGCGGGCTTGAACCGCTTGGACCCGACGCGGCTGTATTTCAACTTCGCGTATGCACCGAGGGTTTATTACATCTATGAAGGCGCCTGCTACGACAACGCCTTGGGCGTGACCATCGCCACGGTGTCGGCGCCCACTTCAAAGCCGGCGTCGGGGACGAACTACACCATCTTCCCGTTCGTTCATTCGAGCATCTCCCCGGTCTGCGCCAGCGGTTCGGGCGTGCGATCCGCGAAGGAGCCGCTTATGGCCGGAGATTTCGTGCAGTTGCCGACGGTCGACGCGGGCCAGCAACTCGCGTTTTTCATCATGGCGGAAATGGACCGCAGCGGAACGCCGACCAACGTCTTCTACAACGGCGATTCCACGAACGCCGACGATTTCCAGCACCTGATCGCTTTCTTCCCGGATAACAGCCAGTACATCATCATCGGGTTCGAAGACATGTACGACGGCGGCGACCAGGACTGCAACGACTTGATGTTCGTCGTGGACATCGGCGTCAACAACGCCGCCGCCCTGCGCAACCCCAGCAACATGCCCCGCTGAGAGCGCACGGGATGAAGCTTCGCAACTCACGGTCTGCGAGTTCCCTGCGACGAGGGCCCGCCGCGCGGCGGCGGAAGCGGCTCGGCGCGGCGACGGTCGAGTTGGCGCTGTGCATGCCGGTGTTGCTGACCGTCGGCCTGGGCATGATCGAAACCTCGAACGTGGTGTTCATCCAGGCGCGGCTGCAATCCGCGGCGTACGAATCGGCGAGGCTGGCCACGCGGCCGACCACGTCGAACGCGACCGCCGCCACGAGCGAACAGGTTACGATCTATTGCCAGGCGCTGCTGGCCCAATTGGGCGTCAACGGCGCCACGGTTTCCGTGACGCCGGGCAGCCTGTCGAACTTGCCCCCGCAGACCTTGGTCACCGTCTCGATCTCGGCGCCCTGGAGCCAGAATACGGCCTCGTCGTTCGTATTGAGCGAATCGCTGACGCTGACGACGGCGGCGACGCTGATCATCGAATAGCACCCCCAGGAAACGCGAAATGAAGAGCAGCCTTTGCAGGATTCGAGCTTCGCGGCGAGGAGCGATCGCCATCCTCGTCGTCGCCATGATTGCGATGCTGTTGATCCTGGCCGCGTTCGCGATCAACGTCGCTTACATGCAGCTCGTGCGAGAGCAGTTGCGCGTGGCCTGCGATTCCGCGGCCAAGGCCGCCCTGGTCAATCTGGGCGCCACCCAGGACGAATCGGCGGCGATCGCCTTCGGGCAGTCGGTCGCCAACCGCAATCTCGTCGCGGGCCAGGCGCCGCAGATCGCCGCCTCGAACATCGTGTTCGGCCACGCCGCCGCCGACAGCAACGGCGTGTACGACTTCACGGCCGGGCTCAAGCCGCTCAACGCCGCGCAGGTGACGGGCAGCGTAACGCGGCCGCTGTTTCTGCAAACCTTTCTGCCGGTCAGCGACTTTTCGGCATCGAAAGTCTCGCTGACCACGCGCATCAGCCACGACATTTGTCTGGTGCTCGACCGATCGGCCTCGATGGCGTTCGACTTGAGCAGCGGCGAGTTCAGTTATCCCGCGGACGTCAGCGCGGGCAAGAACCCGCTGCAGATCTACTTTACGCCCCCCAGTTCCACCGCCAGCCGCTGGCAGGCGCTGACCGTGGCGGTCGACAGTTTCATTTCGACGCTGCAAGCTCGAAATCTCGACGTCCACGTGGCGTTGGCGACGTATGCCGAGAGCTTTTCGTTCGGCACGTACGGCGCTACGGACGCGTCGCTCGACATCCCTTTGACTTCGACGTTTTCGCAGATCGTCACGGGCATGAACGCTTGGGGGCAGCAGCCGCTGTTGGGCAACACGAACATCGAAGCCGGGCTTTCGATGGCCGTGACCGAGTTGACCGGCCCGCGGGCTCGGCCCACGGCCGACCGCACGATCATCCTGCTGACCGACGGCGTGCCGACCACCGGCAACACCGATATCGCCTCGTTGACTCTGAACGATCGCCAGAACTCGCAGATCGTGACCCACGTCATTACGTTCGGCGGCGAGGCCTCCTCGGGCTCGTACCAAACGATGATGATGAACGCCGCGAGCAACGGCAACGGCCAGTTCTTCAATGCGCCGACCGCGGCGCAACTGCAGCAAGCGTTTCAGACGATTGCCGACGGCCTGCCCGCCGTGCTGATCAAATAGGTTGCCGAACATGATCGACGCCAGAAGGCTTCCCGGATATGCCAGACGCCGGCGCGGCGCCGCCGCGGTTGAATTCGCCGTGTGCGCGCCGGTTCTGTTCATGCTGGTGTTCGCGATCGTCGAGTTTTCTCGCGCCACGCAGCTCCAGCAGTCGGTTCGCCAGGCGGCCTTCGAGGGGGCTCGGGCCGGGGTCGCTCTCGACGCCTCGACGTCCGACGTCACCGGCGCGGCGGCGGCGAATCTTGCCGCCGTCGGCATCGCCGACCCGACCATCTCGGTCTCGCCCAGCCCGCTCAGCTACAACAGCCCGACCATCACCGTGACCGTCTCGGCCACGCCCGCCACAAGCGGCTGGCTGCTCCATTTCTTCAACCGCACAAGCTCGATCACCTCGACGATCACGCTGATTCGAGAAGTGCAAGCGATCTCGGCGCCGGGCAGCTCCGTTGCAGGCGGCGCGTCAAGTGCGAATCCGCCGAGTTCGGGAAGCAGCGGTTCGAGCGGCAGCAACTCTGGTTCGAGCGGCAGTGGTTCGAGCGGCAGTGGTTCGAGCGGCAGCGGAGGATCCGACGGCTGGGGCGGTTGGGGCGGCGGTGGCTGGTGGTGAAATCTTTCCGGCTTCGCCGCAGTCAGACTTCGAAGCGGACGCGCGCAAAGCAGACGCTCATGCACTCGGGCGTGCCGGCGTAGTAGGTCAACAGCGCCCTTCGATCCCCGATCGGGCGAATCGCCGGATGGCCGAACGACCACTTGCCCATGTCTTCCCAGTATTGTAGCCCACCAGCGCCGGCTGCACGCGTTCCCGAGCCCTAGAATCATAATCGGCCAACACTCGCTCCCAGCCGCCTCTGCGGCGTCAAAAAAGGCAAACAAATCCCGCATCCATTCGGACGCCAAGCCCAAATCGTGCGCTGCGGCAGTTCTGGTGGGCAGTGCCCACCCTACGAGTCTGCCGTTCGCGATTCCGCGGCTTGACCGCGCGCTGGGGAGCTGCTAACCGGGCAATGTTGGCCCTGCTGTCTTCAGAGCATGCCGGCGATCGTGAAGGGGCGTTTCTCGTTGAGCCGGATCTTCGCGCGGCGCTCGCCTTCGACGCCGAGGCCGAGCAAGGCCCGCGAGGCGGCGAGGCATTTTTGCACCTGCTCCAGGAATCGCGGATCGCCGCTTTGGCGCTTGATCGTTTGGCGCGTTTTGGACGGCTCGCCCTCGGCGGCGCCTTGGATCACGGCCGTGTGGCCGGGCCCCTTCGAGCGCTCCCAGGCTTCCCACGCCTCACGCTGGATCAGGGTCAGCATTTCGAGATGCTCGGACAACGACGCGTCGAAATCGCGCACCGTCGCCGCGCGCCACGCCGCGCGGATCGTCTTCAGATCGTTCGACACCGTGGGCTGCGTGACGCCCAGCCGCCCGGCGATCTCGCTCTGACTGTGGCCCTTGAGCGTCCACTCGGCGACTTGCCTCTGACGCTGTTCGATCTGCAACTTTCGTTGGCGGCTGATGGACATGGCGTGCGGCCTTTCTTCGTTCGGCGGCCGGCAACGTTAACCGCAAAGCGGCTTGCCCCGTGAGACGAGTCGCAAAAGCCCGTATCGGCGGCGATGGCGAGCAAGCCGCCGGGGCGATAACGTCGGTTTGCCCGTCGGTCCAGAGCGAACGCGAAGTCGTTCGAAGGCTGGCGCAGCCGCGTCGAGCGCAGCTTGCCGAATACGCGCGTTTGGCGGCCAAAGAGCCGCGGCGTGAAAGCGAAAAAGCATGATTTATACGCCTTACGAAATGATAAACCGCCGCGCCGCAAGGAAAGGGCCAAAACCTCGGCCCGCAGGCGAAAACGCCGATGGCGATGATTTATCGAAAGGCGTCGAAAGGGGCGCCAAACGGGCGCCGATCGGGCATAAAACGACCTGTTTTGCACCGCCGCCGCTATGGCCCCGCGCGGCGCGAACCGCGTGTTTTCTCGCAGAATCTCGCGACGCCGCGCCGGTTCGCACGCGCGGCGCGTGCGGCGATATAAATAAATCGGCTGGAATATAAATCACCGCCGCCGTAGCAACGCTCACGACCGAGGCGGAAAGTTCGCGTAGCGTGGGCGCCGCCCAGCCTACGATCTCGCCGTCGCGCATTAACTTGCTGATTGTGCTTAGGGCTTTCAAACCCCGACGGCTGCGACAATCAAAAAGACGGCGATCCAGCAGAATAGCATGAGCACCGCCGCAGCAACGGCCTTGCCCTCGATGGCGTTCGGCGCCCTTCCCAGGCCGAAAGAGCTTCCCAAGCCGTGCCAGAGCGAGACGCCGATCGCAGCGGCTACGAGGCCAAAGAAGATCAACTGCCATGTCTGAGCGCTATGCCGCAACAGCTCGTGCGCGTCGTCGGCGTCGTGAGGACCACCGACGAACAAACCGGCCGCCAAATACGCCCCGTTGGCGACGCTGCAAAACCTGGCGAAGAAGGCCGCGAGAAAGCCAAGGGAAGGCGCCGCTCGCCGTGCGATCGCCCAGATTGCAACCGGCAGGAGCGAGCCCCACACCGCCCCGCCCCAGGCCACGAACTGCGGATGCGGGTTGGGCGAAACATGAGTTTGCGAAAAACCGGCCAGAGGCAAATCGACTCCAGCGACGGTTCCGCCGCTGAGCCAGGCGTGCAGCACGTGCCCGAACTCGTGAACGGCCAGCATGCCCAGCCACGAGCCGCCCAGGGTCGAAACGACGAGCGCAAGCCGCCGGCCGCATTGCCTTGCGTTTCTTCGCTCGCTGACCGCCGACATCGCATCCTGTCCGAAGCCGCCCCCTCGCGCATTTCTCGACGCCCAAAATCTATTCGCCGCCGCTCCTTCTGATATTCTGCGCTGAGCCGCTACGGGCGAGCAACCAATCGTCCAGGTATCGCTTCCTCTCGTCCGAACGATTCACAGCAGTGGGCGAAACGTCCGCCGCGACGGACGAGGAAGCGGCGCCAGGCTGGCGCGGCTCCTCGTCCGCGGCGGACATCGATGGCGCCGCGACCCTGGGGGGCAGGGCCGCGGCGCGGAAAACGCCCGATCAGGCAAGGCCGCCGAAGATCGCGTCGACGTCCTTGGCGCTCGGCAGTTTGCGCACCCCCATCGACGACTCGGCCGACGTCAGGTCCTGCGGATAGGCCGTCGGATCGAGATCGCCGACCGAGGCCGTGACCAGACCCAACAGCTCTACGGCGCGCGACGCCGCGGCGTTCCAGCGACTAAGCCCCGCGGAAACGAGGGGCGACCATTGCAAGTTGGAAAGCGAAAGGTCGCTTGTCGTGCTTGCGACTCCGCTCGCCAACGGCGCCGCCGATCCCGAACCGGGGACGACGTGGATGGTGACGGCGGCCAACTCGCTGTCGAGTTGCCCGTCGCTGGCCTGATAGCTGAAGCTGTCGTCGCCCGTATAGCCGGAATCCGGCGTGTAGGCGAACGAGCCGTCGGCGTTCAGCGTGAGCGTGCCGTGCTGCGGTCCTTCGAATAATGTCGCCGTCAGCGGATCGCCGTCGGGATCGGTATCGTTGGCCAGCACGCCCGAACTCGACACGTTCAAGGGCGAGTCTTGCTGCGTCGAGTAAACGTCGTTGGCCGCCACCGGGCGATGGTTGACAGCGGCGTTCACGGAAATCGACACGGTCGCCAGGTTGCTATCCGACGTGCCGTCGTTGGCGTGATAGGTAAAGCTGTCGGCGCCGACGTAGCCGGCCGCCGGCGTATAGCTGAACGAACCATCGGCGTTGAGCGTCAGCGTGCCGTGCTGCGGGGCGTCGACCATCGCAGCCGTGAGCGGGTCGCCCTCGGCGTCGGTGTCGTTCGCCAGCACTCCGGCCGCGGGCACGTTGAGCGTCTGGTTTGCCGTGACCGAGTACGCATCGTCGGCAGCGACGGGCGGTTGGTTCACCTTGGCGGCGACGACGATCGACACCGTGGCGACGTTGCCGTCCGCCTGGCCGTCGAAGGCTTGATAAGTGAACTGATCGGCGCCCATGTAGCCGGCGGCCGGCGTATAACTAAACGAGCCGTCGGCGTTCAAAGTCAGGCTGCCGTGCTGCGGCCCGGCGACCAGATTCGCGGTGAGCGCGTCGCCGTCGACGTCCGTGTCGTTGGCCAGCACGCCGGAGGCCGCGTCCACGTTCAGCGGCGTATCGGCGGTCGCCGAGTAGCTGTCGTTGACGGACGCGGGCGGGGTGTTCACCGGGTCGACCGTAATCGTCGCCGCGGCGACGGAACTGGCGACCCCGCCGTCGTTGGCCACGTAGGTGAACCCGTCGGTCCCGCTGAAATTCGCGTCCGGCGTGTAGTCGAACGACCCGTCGGCGTTCAGCGTGAGGATCCCGTGCGCGGGACCTTCCACGAGCGAGGCGGAAAGCGGATCGCCCGTCGCATCGGTGTCATTCCGCAAGACGCCGCTCGCAGCGTCGGTCGAGAGCGGAGCGTTTTCGGCGACGCTGTAGTGATCGTTCATCGCGTTCGGCGGAGTCGCGACCGGATTGACGGCGATCGTTACGGCCGCCACGTTGCTGTCGGCCGAACCGTCGTTGGCCTGATAGCTGAAGCCGTCCGTGCCGCTGAAGTTCGCCGCCGGCGTGTAAGTGAACGTGCCGTCGGGGTTCAACGTCAGCGTGCCGTGCTGCGGGCCGGCGACCAGCGAGGCCGTGAGCGGATTGCCCGCGGCATCGGTGTCGTTGGCCAGCACGCCGCCGGTCGACACGACCAACGGCGCGTTTTCGTCGGTCGAATAACTGTCGTTCGCGGCCACCGGCGGATTGTTGACGCCGACGACGGACAATGTGGTCGTGGCCACATTGCTCTCTTGGGCGCCGTCGTTGGCGACGAACGTAATCGTGCGGTCGGTCGTGTCAGGATGTTGCGACGCGTTGTCGTAGCTCACCGTCTTGAGCACTTGCAGATAGTTCGCCACGCTATCGGATCCGTAGAGCGTGAGCACGCCGGAGCCGCTGTCATACGAGGCGGTGATCGCCGTGCCTGAAGTATCGGCGGATAGGCTCTCGAGCGAACCGTCCTTCGAATTGGCGATCGTCGCGGTCAGCGAAGTCAAATTCGAGGCGCCTGCATCGGCCAGCGCGGCATCCGAATCGGCCAGCGCCACGGGACCGCCGCCTTCGGTGAACGTTGTCGCGAAGTCCGTGCCCGGCGCCGTGCTGCTGTCCGGATCGAGAGCGATCGTCGGGGCGGCGTCGCTGGCGATCACGTCAAGCGAAACCGCAGCTAAAGCGCTTTTGGAAGTGCCGTCGTCGTCCTGATAGAGGAAACTGTCGACCCCCGTAAACCCGGCGTCGGGCGTATAGCTGAACGAACCGTCGGCTTGCAGGGCGAGCGTGCCGTGAGCGGGGCCGCCGAACAGACTGGTCGAGAGCGCGTCGCCTTCGGCATCCGTGTCGTTGGCCAGCAAGCCGGGCGCCGTGATGGCCAGCGGCGTGTCTTGCTGCACGGCGAACATGTCATTCGCGGCGATCGGCGGCGCGCCTGATAGCACAATTCGCGGTTCTAGCGAGTCAAGTCGGCTGCTGCGCATCCGACGGCGGCGCAGGGACCTGGTTCCGGCAAGCTTCTTCGACTTCTTCATAGTGCATCCTTTCCTCATTCACGCGTAAGCCCCTAAACGTTCCTAATGTGCGAAATGCTTCGCCCCGTACCGATTGGCAAGCCGTTTCGTTCGGCGCGCAGCGCGAGCGCAAACCGCACGATGGCTTTCGAAGTCGGCGTCGACGACAAGGCGCACGATCACTGTGCGCAGCCTCTGGCTCAACGCGGCCAGGCGGCGAACGGCGTCGCCCGCGGGCGGCGACGTCTCATCAACGAGGAGCAGTCCTTTAGCGACGGCGGAGGGACGTGTTCATGATGGACTCCTTTCTCAACAGCCGGATTGAACGGCCGCATGGTGAAGAGTTTCATCCTGAAACTATCTGACCGGGCATGATTCCTATCGCGCCGTGCCACGGAGCACGCGTTCCCTTGCCCGGAGACGAAGCATGACGAACGATGAGGCCGCATCCAGCAACCCGCATTCGTCATGTAGGTAGTGAGTCTAGCGAGGTCGAACGCGATGGCAAGACGCGCCGTCGCAATTTGTTTTCCTTGGGCTTGACATCGATTCGCGCTGATCGATGACGCCATTCTCTAACTTATTGCGCGGCCATTGCATCAGTCGCCGGCGCGGCATACGGCGTTCGACGTAAGTTTTTTTTCAGAATCATCCGCGGCGAAGCTCCGGCATCGCCTTCGTCCTGCCGCAAACGAGGCATCCTTCCCATTTTCTCGGCCGTTTTCTCGGCCACAGACGGCGAATTCGAACCAGAGATGATGTCGCGCACGCTTGGGCGCCGATGGGATAAACGGCCTCGGCGACTGCCGGCCTCCTCCCGCCACCGACGGATGAGTTTCTCCGCATGACCCCTGATATTGCCCCGGTCCACCCGCTTGCCGAATTGGAAGCGCGGCAGGACGAAGTCCTTGCGCAGCTCGAAGAACTCGAACGCCGCACCGAAAACGCGCTGGTTGAATTTACCAGGCTCGAACTCCCGCGTGCCGGCGGCAAGCCGCTTCTCCATGAACTGCCGGCTTCCGCCGCCTGACGACGCCGGCCGATCGGCTCTGCGCAGCCGTGCAGGGCCCCATCTCGCGGCTAACTCGGCCGCTTCGGTCCGTGTTCAACGCCGCAAGCGGGAGGCCTCTGCCCAGTTCCTGAATGCCGCAGCCAGGCGACTGCGCGCCTTGGCCTTGCTTTGGAGACTTCGATTGCCGGGGGCACGTATCAAGCCGCCTGGCGCCCTGATACGTGCCGGGGGCACGTATCAAGCCGCCAGGCGGCTTGCGGCCAACCGCTCTGGACAGCGCGGAGAAAATTGTTAAAGTGCGGCCCCGTCATAAGGTGGAAAGGAGTCTGCCGATGAATCGGTCGCTGGCGCTTTGGTGCGCGCCGCTTTTGTTTGCCGGTTGCCACAATTCGCCCCAACCGTTCGATCCGTTCTTGCCCGCCACAGTGCCGCCGCCCGCGACCGGCGCCGCCGCGGGGAGCGCCGCGCCCTATTACTCGGCACCCGCCGAGGCGCCGTATCCGTCAGGCGGAAATTACAACTCCCCTCCGCCAGCCAGCGCGCCGGCCGGCGCCCCCTATCAGGGAGAGACCAATCCCCAGCCGACGGATCGTTGGCCGATGACTAAGCGAGACTCCAGCAATCGCCAGTCGTCCAGTCTCCCCGCTGCCAAAGCCAAGCCGGGTGCAGTGCATTCGCACTTGGCCTCGGCCTCGGAAGCTGGGGACCAGCACGAACAGACCGATTCGAAACAGACCGGAGGCGGAAACGACGCTGAAGAATCGGGCAGCCGCGTCGTTCAGGCAAATCACGCCAAGATCGTGAAAGTGATACATTCCCATTCCAACCTGGATGGGGAAAGCGCTCTTGCTTCGGCCGCCGGCGGCGAGGAGCCGAGGAAACTGCCCGCGGCGGACGATGCCGTCGACATCATGGACTTACCCCCCGCAAGGTCCGCCGTCGGATCGCGAATGGCTCAGCGAATCTCCCCGCTTGGCGGCGGAAAAGTCGTCCGCACGAGCGCCACGGAGCCGGCCGAACCATCTGCGGGCCAGCGATATGCGTATTCGCCCGACTACAAAAAGCTCAACGGGCAGTTGGAGTATTCGCTGGCCGAGAGGCGTTGGAAGTTGCGGTATGTTCCCATCGACGGTGAAACCGACTCGCACGGCGGAAGCGTCGTGCTCCTCGGCAAGCCGCCCGAGGGATTCCAGGCTGGCGATTTCGTGACCGTCGAAGGCCGGTTGGCGGGCGAAGCTGCGGCAGGCGAATTCGCGCCTGAGTATCAATTCGACCAAATCGAGCCGCTGGCCGATTAAGCGGGCCCGAGCAATCAATCGGGTTGCGCCGGTTCCTCGGACATCAGGAGCGCTCTGATGGCGCCGAACGCATCAGCGGGCGGCGCGCCCTGCCCCTCAAATGCCGCCAATTCCGCGCCAAACGCGCGAGGCTAGCCTATAATGGGGACACGGCGGCGCAGCCGATTTGGCATGCGGCAAAAACGTTGATTCGGTTCGACGGCTTTAGGTTTCCCTTCTCATGAGCATATCGTCGCGCCTGCGGGCGCTGACCGGCGGCACGACCCAGCATCGCTTGGCCAGGTGGCTCGAGTCGTTGCCGAAAATCGCGGCCTTCGAGCCCGAACTGGAAAAGCTGACCGATTACGAGTTGCGCAAACGCAGCCTGTCGTTGCGCTACCGGGCCAAGAGCCAAGAGCCGCTCGATAAACTGCTGCCCGAGGCGTTCGCCCTGGTCCGCGAAGCCGGTCGCCGCACGCTACGCATGCGACATTTCGACGTGCAGATGCTCGGCGGCATCGCCATGCACTATCGCTCGATCGCTGAGATGCAGACCGGCGAAGGCAAAACGCTGACGGCGACGCTGCCGATGTATCTCAACGCGCTGACGGGCAAAGGCGCGCAACTGGCGACGGTGAACGACTACCTGGCCCGCCGCGACGCCGAATGGATGACCCCGATTTACGAGATGCTCGGCATCAGCGTGGGGATTATCGAAGCCAACATGTCGCAACCGGCGCGCCGCAAGGCCTACGCCGCCGACGTGACCTACGGCACGGCCAAGGAATTCGGCTTCGACTTTTTGCGCGACCGGCTGCTGTTGCGGCGCATCAACGAGGGGCTCACCGACTTTCTCGGCGGCATGCTCGGCCAGCATGGCGAAGGGGGCGAACAGCCGGTGCAGCGAGGCGCGCACTTCATCGTCGTCGACGAGGCCGACAGCATCTTGATCGACGAGGCGCGCACCCCGCTGATCATCAGCGCGCTGCCCACGGAAGAAGAAAAAATCGCCGTCGAGTGCTACCGCTGGAGCGCCGGCGTCGCCGACAAGTTCGAAGACGAAGAGCACTACGAATACGACCACGAAAAGCAGACCGTCGAACTCACCGCGCCGGGCCGCCAACTGGTGCGCACGCTGCCCAAGCCCGCCGCCATGGACTCGGTGGGCATGTTCACCATTTACGAGTACATCGAGCGGGCGATCAAGGTCACGCGGGCCTTCACGCTCGACCGGCAGTACGTGGTGCGCGACGGCGAAATCGTGATCGTCGACGAGTTTACCGGCCGCTTGTCGGAAGGCCGCAAATGGCGAGACGGCATCCACCAGGCGATCGAGGCCAAGGAGAGCGTGGAAGTCACGGTGGCCACCGGTCAGGCGGCGCGCGTGACGGTGCAAGACTTCTTCCTCCGCTACGAGCAGCTTTGCGGTATGACCGGCACCGCGGCCAGTTCGGCTCGCGAACTGGCCAAGATTTACGAAGTTCGCGTCGTGCAGATCCCGACCAACCGACCGGCCATTCGCCAGCGGCTGCCCGATCACATCTTCGGCACGAGCGAGGATAAGTGGCGGGCGATCGTGGAAGAAGTTCGCGAGCTGCACGCCCAGCGACGGCCGATTCTGATCGGCACTCGTTCGATCGACAAGTCGGTGTTGCTCTCGGCGCTGCTCCGGCAGGTGGGCATCGAGCACCGCGTGCTCAACGCCAACCAGATCGCCGAGGAAGCCGACATCGTGGCCTGCGCCGGACTGCTGGATAAAGTCACCGTTTCGACGAACATGGCCGGCCGCGGCACGGACATCAAACTGGGCGAAGGAGTCGTCGAGTTGGGTGGCTTGCACGTGATGCTGACCGAAATGCACGATTCGGCGCGGATCGACCGCCAGTTGATCGGCCGCTGCGGTCGCCAGGGCGACCCGGGCACGTTTCGTCAGTATCTTGCGCTCGACGACGACATTCTTTTGGCCGGGCTTGGTCCCGATAAGGCCGAACGTTTGAAAGGACGGGGCGAAAACGCGTCCGGCGGATCTTTCGATCACTTGGGCAAGCTGTTTCGCAGGGCCCAGCGGATTATCGAGCGGCGCCATTTCCGCGATCGCCGCGTGCTGATGCACTACGAGAAGGAACGCCGCAAGATTCAAAAGCAGATGGGTCAGGATCCGTATCTCGACACGGCCGGTTAAGCCGGCGGACGCGACGCGCCGAATCGAGCCGGACGGGACCGACTCACGCGGAGGCGCGGAGCCGCGAAGAAAAGAAGACGAACGCTTTCTGCGGCTCCGCGCCCGTTACGTTCCTCCGCCCTCGCCGAGACCCCTTCGCGCCACCGCTGAAAGGCACTGGCCAACTTCGGAAATTCGTCTATTCGGATCGAAAACAAACCAGGCAGTTGGTAGACTGGGCTGTGTTTTCTTGAGGCCAACGCTATATGTCGAATGAGCAAGCGAAATCGGATCAAGATGCGGCCCGCCGACGGACGCGAAATAGCTTTCTTGCTATGAAATCGTTGGCAGTCATCGCCGTGCTTGCGGCTCTCGTTTGGTTGTATTGGCCGTGGCGCGATGAATTCGTCCTTAGGCCCGTGCATGAAATGAAGACAAAGCAACTCGTCCTGACGATCGATGGCAAGCAGCACACGGTCGAAGTGCCATACGAAGTCAGTCGATTGGTTGGTGACGAATCGCATCATCGACCGACGCAACGTGAAGTGCTTGGCTTCGTCGTAATCGCCATCCTTGCTGTTTATTCCGTCTGCGTGATCTTCAGATTCTTCTGGCCAAAAAAGAGCGGGCCAACCCAGCGCGAGATCAACAAGCACATGACCGAGCTGCGTATATTTGTTTTTGGGCTCGCGGCTGGGCTCCTTGCGGCCGAGAAAGCCGGGCCGTCGGTGCCGGACCCGTATATTCGCGCTGAGCCAATTGGGATAGCGCCTACCATTGCACCGCAGTACGACGAGCCCCACAATCTACCGCGTCCGGCGCTTTACGATCCCGAACCGCCAATTGCTGGCCCTGCACAAATCGTTGTGCCCGAATTCAGCGAAGATGGCCAACGTCAAAAAACGACCCCCTAATTCAGCGCTGAACTCGGTGCGTTGGGCATTGTAGCGCCAACCTCGCTGCCGACTTCTTACAGTCCCTTGCCGTGTCGGCGACGTCGCTATAATTGATGGCTTTGCTCCATTACAGGTGCAGCCATCCAGGACCACCGCAGATGCTAACTTCTTATTCGCTCGACAGGTTTGTCGCGCCAGAACTGTCAAAGCTGACCGCTTGCGGTGCCCCCGAATTGCCCGCACGGGAAGGAGAGTGGCTGTCTCGCTTTGCGTTGGGCACGATTTTTCACAATCGAGTCGGGGCTCCTCATAAGCTCTACAGTTTCTCGTACCTCCGCAAAGTCGAGGCGGCGATTGAAGAGTACCAGATGGCTCATGGATTTCTTTTGAGGTACGTGGACGGTGGGCGGCGTACGTCAGACTACTTCCGATCCCTCCGGCATTTCGAGAATTGTTTGGCGATGGCCTACCAAGCAATGCTGATCGTTCAAGCAATGGCAAAGCAGGCGGGCGAAAAGAAGGGGCCGAAATTCTTTGAGCAAGGCGACGGTTCACTGCTCGAACGCATCAATAGGCTTTACAACGACAGCAAGCATATTGACGGAGCGATTGTTCGAGGCGACTTTCCGCACGACGAGGCTACCTTGGTCATTTGGTTGGCGAACGACCGAATAAGATCGAAGGCGTGCGACGTGGCGTACCAGGAATTGCATGAGTTTTTGCTGGAACTTGCCAAATGGGCAGGAGTAGTCGCCACGCAAACGTTGCCTGAAGACCCAGCAACAACTAGCTCCTAGTCCACGCCCCTCGTGGCGCCCGAGGGCCGCTCCCCTCGCGAAAAGCAAGGAAGTTAGTGCCGCTGAAATCTAACTTTTAATCCTCAAGATCGTATCCGTCTACCAACTTGCTGCGGCATTGTGTTTTGCACCTCGATCTGTAAACGCTGAACGCGCACAGGCACGAGGGAACTCCGCACGCGCTCACTCCGATGGGGTGTGAAGCAAGGCTGGAAAAGTTTTGATCGCCACGACGCGCAGCCGCCGATAATCGGCGGTCCATTGACCTTCGCGGAACAGCCGTGGTCGCGCCCGTTCGACGGCATCGGTGATCGCTCGCGGGCGATCGGCTTCCACCAGCATCGTAAAGCAAGGCGCGCCGAACATTTCGAGCCAGTTGGCCAAGCCCTGCTCGCCCTCGTTCAGACGGGTCGGCCGGTCGAAGAGCGTCGCGTAACGGACTTCCAAGCCGAATGCTTCGAGCAGTGCGGCATACTGGCCGATGCTGGGAAAGTACCACGGATTAACGTCGCCCGCGTCGCGACTGAGCGCGGAGGAGACAGCCTGGCCAGCCGCCTCAATGATGGCCGCCACGTTCCCCTGGCCGCCGAACTCGGCTACGAAACGGCCGCCGGGCTTGAGCGCGGCAGTGATCCGCTCGACGGCTTTTTCGGGCGGTTTGACCCAGTGCAATACCGCGTTGGAAAACACGGCATCGAACGGCTCGGCGACTTCGAACTGCGTGGCGTCGGCCACGGCGAACGCCCGTTCGGGATGGTTGCGGCGGGCCTGGTCGATCATCTCCGGCGAAGCGTCAAGACCCAGCGATTCGGCCCCGCGCTCAGCGATTTGCGCCGTCAAATGCCCGGCGCCGCAGCCCAGGTCCAAAATGCGTTCGCCTGCTCGCGGAGCCAACAACTCCAACAAATCGGCGCCGTACTGATAGACGAACGAGTGCCGTTTGTCGTAAAGTCCGGCGTCCCAGATTTGCTGCGAATTGGGCGGAGCGTTCATTTCGCCGCCGCGTTTCCGTTGGACTTCTTCTCGGCTTCGGCCGCCTGAGCCAGCGTGTCGGGCCGGCGAACGTGCAGCACGACGGGGGCCGAGGCCTGAGCGCCGGCGTTGGACGCTACGGCCTCGAAGGGACGATCGAGATGGTCGACCCACTTCGAACAGGTCAAAAAGATCTGCCGCTCGCTTTGACCTTCGGGAATCAGCACGCCGTTGAGCCCGATGTTGTCGACAATCACGCCGTGCGGCAAATTGTCGACCTCGATTTGAATGCGATCGTTGAAGCCGTTGCGCTCGACCTTGAGCGTGGCCGCGACCGTCGTGCCCGGAGCAATCGTCACTTCGGCCGGCTCCAACCGCACCAGTAGGTTCGGCTTCGGCTCCAACTTCACCTGACCGAAGCCGCCGACTTCTTTCTTGAGCGTTTGGCCGTTGATCTCGGCCTGGGCCGTGACTTTAACCGCGTTCCACGCTTCGGGCGGCGGCGCCACGGCGCCGGCCGCGGCGTCGAGCACCGCACGGGCTTCGAAATGCCCGGCCTGGATCACCAGCGGCGTCGATGCCGAGAAACCGGGCGGCAAGCCGGCGATGTCGATCGTGATATCGCCGTCGAAGCCGTCGCTGCGGTCGGCCCGGAACGTCAGCCGGCGGCCGCTGCCGGCATGAACGCTGCCGGCCGGTCCGGTTAGAGTCGCCGTGAAGTCGGGTTTAGGCTCGCGGACGCTAAGACGATAAACGAACCGATCACCGCCAAAGTTCCGTACGTCGCTGACGCGCACCAGGAAAGCGCCGTCGGCCGGCGCGGTGAACGTAAGCCGCGAATCGCGGCCCAGCTTGCGGTCGCCGTCGTCGTCGTTGGCGTAGTGCAGCGCAAAGACCGGCAAGCCGTTGGGGACGAGCTTGTCGCCTACCGGGTGCGGCTCGACTGTGTAAACCGTGTCGCCCAAGGCATGGCTGGTGGGGCTGGTGTCGAAGTAACATCGCCGCGGGCCGCCCAGGCTATAGAACTGCATGTCGGAGTCGGGGCCTTGCGGCATGCGGAACGTCTTGACGACTTCGCCTTGCACGTACATGTATTCGTTGAGGCCCATTTCCTCCCAACTCTTCGGCCGAAAGCCCGTGCCGTTCGAGTCGATGCCGCGGAACTCGATGTAGCTGTCGCGCACGGCCTGCAACAGCAGCCGCTCGACCGGCCGGCCCTGGCTGTCGAGCACTTCGAGCTTCGTGTCGACGGGCGAGCCGCGCCGGCCGGCGAGCGTTTCGATGATCCACGTTTGGCCGGCCTTCGATTCGAAGCGGAACAAATCGACGTCGGCCGCGGCGGCGTCCTTGGCCCACAACCGGCCGTTCACGTTGCCGGGAGCGACGATCGTCGTGGCGTGCTCGGACGAGTCATTCGGTTCGGCTTCCAGCAACTCGGCCCCGGCGGAGGCCATGATCGTAAGCGGACTCGCGAGGCGGAAGCGATCGAGATCGATCGGCACGGCTTGGTCGCCTGGCGGTGCTGCCGGCATTTTCACGCGCGCGTCGGTCGGCAGGTTGTAGCCGGCCAGTTGCACTTCGTTTTCTTGATTCGCCGGCACGCCGATCGGGTAGCAGCCGGTCACATAAGGCAATTCGCCGACCGAGAGCCGGTAAAAATGCTTTTCCGAGCCTGAGCGGGCCAGATCGTGGATGCGCACCGTATAGCGCCCGTCGGCGGGGATAGTATACGCGACGAGCGGGTCGTCCTGCCCGTCGAAATCGTTGTTCGCCGCCACCACCTGCCCGGCCGGATCGAGCAGGCTCAGCATGGCGTTCAGCGCCGAGCCGAACTTTTTGGCCGACAACTCGCAAACGATCGTCTGCCCGGCCTTGGCCGCGAAGCTGACATGATCGACATCGCCCCGCGCGGCGAGCACTCCCCAAATTCCCGCGGGCAGGGCGATCGGCTTCGTCTCCGTTGCTTGATTGTTGGGCTCGGCCTCGGAAAGTTGCGGCAAGTCGTCGATTTCGATCGCCAGCGGCCCGCTCGCGCCACCGGGTGTGACGACCGATAGTTGATAGGCGCCACGCGTGAGTTCCGCCGCCGGCGTGATCTCAACCAGCAATTCATCGGCCCGTTCCTGCTGGTCAGGAAGCACGCGGCCCTTGAGCTGCGGGTTGTTGAATTGCACTTCGCTGGCCGCCAGCAGGTGCTTGCCGCGGAGCTTGAGTTGCGTGGTCTTTCCGCGTTCGACGCCGCGCGGCCAAAGCGAGGCGAGATCGGGTTTGGGCGGTGGAAGCACCGCGCCGCTCTCGGCATTATATAAGGTGAACGAACCGTCGAGCCGGCCGACCAGCAGCGTTTTATTGTCTGGAGCAATCGCCAACGCCGAGGGCCAGTCGGGCTGCGTTTCGAGCGACTTGCGCTCGACGACCTGCTCGGCGTTCCAGATGCGCACGGTGCGGTCTTCAGCCGACGAGACCAGCGATTTGCCGTCGCGCGAATAGGCCAGCCGGACGATGGCGCCCTCGTGGGCGAAACGCGTCAGGACGAGCGGATTCGTGCCTTCCTGGGCCGAGTCGCTGATTTGCCAGATGCGGATACGGTTGTCGACGCCGCCGGCCGCGACCCGCTTGCCGTCGGGGCTGAATGCCACGGCGTATTGCTCCTTGAGCGGCTGGCCGAACGTATCGAGCCGGGCGCCGCTGGCCGCGTCCCAGAGCTTGACGGTACGATCGGCGCTGGCGCTGGCAAGCAGCTTGCCATTGGGGCTGAAGGCTAGGCCATAAATCGCTCCGTTATGACCGACGAACGTTCGCAATTCTTGGCCATTCGCGGCATCCCAGAGCTTGATCTGCTGGTCGTAGCCGCCGGTAGCGATCCATTTGCCGTCGGGACTGATGGCGCAGGCATAGAGGCTGTCGGAGTGGCCGACGATCGTGCGCAGCAAGGCGCCATCGGCCGGGTTCCAAATCTTCAACTCGCCGAACAAGCCCGGCTCGCCGGCGGCGCTTAACAGACGCGAACCATCAGCCGAAAATACGACTTCGGCGACGTTGCCTCGGTGGCCGCCCAGCGTGCGCACGGTCTGCCGGCTGTCGAGCGCAATGAGCCGCACTTCGCCGTAACCGGCCAGCGCCGCAAGTTTGCCGTCGGGCGAGATCGCCGCGGCGTTGATCACTCGCCGGGCCGGCGCCAAGAGCGGCACTTTGGGCGCGACCAGCAGCGTCAGATCGGGCTTCTCGCCGCTGGGGCCTTTGGCGCCCGCGTCGAGCCAGGCCTTCAGCAGTGCAATCTCCGGCGCCGTCGGCCCTTCGTTGCCTTCGGGCGGCATGGCCGGCTCGGCCTTTCCGGTGAGCACCAACAGCAGCCGGCTGGCGTCGCTCTTGCCTGGCGAGAGCACGGCGCCCTCATCGCCGCCGCGCAATAGGGCGTCGTAATTTTCCAGCACCAGCCCGCCTTCTTTGTCTTGGGCGTTATGGCAGCCCTGGCAGTATTGCTTGAAGATTGGCGCGATTTGCCGGTTATAGTCTGGCGCCGGGCCGTTGGCGGCTTCTTCCGCAAACGCGGAGGAAGCGGCGATTAGCAGCAGCGCTGCGGCGCCGAGCACCCAACTCCCTCTCCCACTGGGAGAGGGCCGGGGTGAGGGCGAACCGCCGCCGGACTTCACAGAACCCAAAACAGAATGGTTCACTGCCACGCAGCGCCCCCTCACCCTAACCCTCTCCCAAAGGGAGAGGGGATTCTTGCAAACGCGTTTCATCACGGCTCTCAATGATTGAACAAGAATTCGCGGCTGCTCAGCACGCTCCAGAACAGGTCCTCGACAAGCTGCCGCTTGTCTTGACCCGGCTCGGCGAGCGCCGCCATGAGCTTTTGTTTTTCTTCGTCCGTCGGAAACCGCGATAGCGCGGCAAGGTAAACGTTCTCGATCAGCTTGTCGTCAGGCGTGCCGGCGGCCAACAGCTTTTCGATCCAGTTGCCCTTGGCTTGCAGCTTGTCGTTGAGCGAATCGCCGTTGGAAATGTGCAGCACCTGCACCATCGTCGGATCGGCCGTCCGCTCGCACTCGCAAGTGACCACCCGCTCCGGCCGGCCGAACGTTTTCAGAAAATAGGAATTCACGTTGGCGTCGGGCAATTGCATCGCTCGCCAACCGGCCGGGTATTCGCCGAACTGCGTCGGCGAACCGCTGACTTGCGACATCGCGTCGAGCAGCACTTCGGCCATCATGCGCCGCGGATAGTAACGCGAATAGAACCGCGCGTCGGCAGCGTTTTCCGGCAGCGGCTGGCTGGAGCGCTGGTAGGTCTTCGACTGCAAAATCGCCCGCATCAGCGCCTTCAAGTCGAAATGATTTTCGGTCAGATATTTGGCCGCCGCAGCGAGCAATTCCTCGTTGCTGGCCGGGTTGGTGAGCCGCATGTCATCGACCGCTTCGACCAGGCCGGCGTTCATGAAGTTGGCCCAGACGCGATTGGTGATCGAGCGGGCGAAATAGGGATTCTCGGGCGAGGTCAGCCATGCGGCCAGCGCCAGGCGGCGGTCTTCGCTCGAATCGAGCGGCAGCGGCTGGCCGTCGAGCGGCGTCGGCGGCTGCGGCTTGCCGGTGAGCGGCTGCACCAGATCGCCTTCGCTGGAGGCGAACACGATCGTGTTGCCGTCGCCCGGCGCCGACTTGAGCCGCACGCGGGCGAACAAGTTGGCCATCGCGTAGTATTGGTTGTTGGTCCACTTCTCCAACGGATGGTTGTGGCAGCGGGCGCAGTTGATCGACATGCCCAGGAAGGCGAGCGTCGCCGTCTCGGTCATTTCGAGCGGATCGGGGTGCAGCACGAAATAGTTGGCCGCGGCGTTTTCGAGCGTACTCCCTTGGGCCGTGACGACTTGCCGGGCGAATTCATCCCAGGGCGCGTTGGCTTCGACCTGGTTGCGAATCCACGAGTAATAGGCCCACATCGCTGGCGGACGCAGCTTCTCGCTGCTGACCAACAGCAGGTCGCTCCAGCGATACGCCCAATAGTCAACGAACTCGGGCCGGTTCAACAGCGACTCGATCAGCCGGTCGCGTTTGTCGGCCGAAGTATCGGCCAAGAAGGCCCGCGTTTCTTCGACGGTCGGCAGCACGCCGATCGTGTCGATGAAGGCCCGCCGCAAGAATTCGCCGTCGCTGGAGGGCGGCGAAGGGGGAATGTTCAGGCTGGCCAGCTTGGCCAACGCCAGCTCGTCGATGAAGTTGCGCCGCTCGGCATTGGCAAACACGTCGGGCGGCACGGGCTTGGGATAGGGCGCGCTGACCGTGGCGATCACCACGCGGCTCAAGTACCAGGCGGTGATCGCCCCCTCGCCGTAGCCCATCACGCGCACTTGGCCCTCTTCGCCGATCTGGGCCACCGATTCGTTGGTCGACGTGTACTTCGCCCATCGCGTCACGTCCTCGACGTGCCCGTCGCTGAAATGGGCCAGCACGAGCAGTTGCTGCGTCATCTCGGGCTTGAGCACGGCGGCCGGCGGCAGGATTTCGAGCCGCGCGATCCGCGGGTCGTCGGCCTGGGGGCCGGGCGTGCCGGCGGCGATCCAGTCGGCCAACACCCGGTATTCCCGCGAATTCACGCGGAATCGCAGCCCGCCCTTGTGCGGCACGCCGCCGCTGGGCTTCGTGAGAATCAGGCTGCGCCCCGGATCGCTGGGCACGATCCGCCTTCCGCGAGCCTGCCGGGTGATCGTCTGAAAATCGCCTTCGGGATCGTAGCCGCGGAGCGAAATCTTGAAGCCATTCTTGCCGGCCTGCGCTCCGTGGCAAGCGCCGGAACTACACCCGGCCTTGGCCAGCACGCTCTCGACGTGGTTGCGGAAGCTCCAGCGGAACGGCTGGTCCATCTGGTTGACCTGCACCTTGGCCGTCGCCGTGCGGTCGCCGATTTTCGCCGTGATCATCGCTTCGCCATTGCCGACCGGCCGCGCCTGGCCGTCTTCGATCTTGACCACTTTCGGGTCGCTCGATTCGAGCGCGACGCCTTCGCTCAACTGGCCGACGAACTGCCCGTCGCGCGATTGCCCGACCACCAGCGTTTGCCGCGCCTCGGCGCCCGAAAGCTTGATTTCGGCCGGCAGCAGGACGAGCGTTTCGTCGGCGACCAGGGCGGCAGGCCCCGCGCACAAAACGATCACTGAAAGGAGCGGTTGAAAAAAACAAGTTCGGCCGCCATCGCGCCGAAGAATTCGTAATCGCATAAGCCTCACCGCCTATTCATTTCTTGCGTCGCTTTTTAGTCCGCTTGTATCGAACTCGCCTTTCGTCGACGATCGCTAAGCCCCCTTCAAGCCGCGAGAATTCGTCGCTCGCTAGAAGTCGACTAACAGGTCCTTCAAGCGATTGCCAGCGTTGGTCCTCAAGGAGGAATACCACAACGCCGCCATGAGCGCCTGGCGGGTAATTGCGCACGTCGGCAAAATCCGCGTCGAAGGTCATCAACACCCGATCCTCGGAAGTGGCCGCCGCCAACACCTCCGGATCCGGGCTGCCGCTCAGCCCCTCCTCAATAACATCACTCACGTCAAAGCCGCGATCGCAAAGCATCGTCTTGAGCTTCGCGGGCAGGTTTTCGTCGAGCTTGAATTTCAGGTCGTTACCTCAGTATGCAGCGGGTGCGATTCTTCTTCGTGAGCCAACCACGCCGCGTAAGCTTGTGCCGCCCGGACGTCGTCGCTCGTCAGGCTTCGATACTGAGTCAGGATTTCGTCAACTGACTCGCCGGCAGCCAAATAGTCCAGAATCACCGAAACCATGATTCTCGTTCCCTTGATGCACGGCTTGCCGTGGCAGACGTCGGGCGATACGGCGATCCCGGTTTTCCAATCGGCGTGCGTCATTTGTTTTTTCTTTCGTACTTTTGCGATCCCCTCGACTCGCGGCATGCAATACGACCCGTTCCTCGATATCGGAGTCCGGATCCGTCACTGCCGGGTCTGGCTGCGGCAACGGCTTGCCGCGAAGCAGGTAGGTTTCCGCCATATCTGCCAAGGCGCTAGCCAACAACGACCGTGTCGCATTGAGGTCAGGCCCGCAAGTGATGACGCCGGGAAAGTCCAACACCGCGGCGTGGACCTGCCCTTCGGCATCGACGAATTTGTACATTGCCTTGTAGACGATCATGTGTTTGGTAGGAGGCAGGAAGTAGACGGCATGCGGGGATAAAAGCAGGCTATTCCTTACCTACCACCTACCTTCCTAAAACAGCTCTTCGATCTCGCGCTTGCCGAAATCGACCAGCGGGAATGGCCGCGATTGCGGGCCGGGGAGCTTGGTTTCGAGATTCAAGCCGAGGCTGCGATAGACTGTGGCCACGACCTCCGAGGGCTCGATCGGCCGCTCGGCCGGCACGCCGCCGATCGGATCGCTGCGGCCGACAACGCGCCCGCCTTGCACCCCGCCGCCCGCGAAATGCACCGTCCAGCACTGTGGCCAGTGATCGCGGCCGCCGGCCGGATTGATCCGCGGCGTGCGGCCGAATTCCTGCAGATTACAAACGAGCGTGTTGCCCAACAGGCCCCGCTGCGACAGGTCTTCGAGCAACGCCGAATAGGCCTGGTCGTACATCGGCACGACGATGTCGCGCATGCCTTCGATCGACGTAAACGGCTTCGAGCCGTGAATGTCCCAGGTGATTTCGTCGAACACGGTGATGAACGTATTGACCGTCACGAACCGCACGCCGGCTTCGATCAACCGCCGAGCGAGCAGGCAACACTGACCAAAACGGTTCAACCCATATCGCTCGCGCACCTGCTGCGGCTCCTTGCCCAGGTCGAACGCCTCGCGGGCCTGCACGCTGGTCATCAGCCGGAAGGCCGCCTGGAAATTACTGTCAAGCAACTGGGCGTTGTCGCTGGCTTCGAAGCTTTTGACGGTCTGGTCGACAATGCTTCGCATGCGGCGGCGGCGGTCGAGCCGGGCCTCGCCGATCTGCGGCGGCGGCAGCATATCGGGCACTTTGAAGTTCGGCTTCGAAGGATCGGCCATCAAGGCGAACGGGTCGTATGCTTTGCCCAAAAAGCCCGCGTCCTGGCCGTGCGGCAGATTGCCGCCGGTGCGGCCCATCGGCTCGGGCAGCACGACATGGGCCGGCAGGTCGGTCTTGCGACCGCGCAGATAGGCCAGCACGCAACCGGCGTGCGGCGTGTTGATGCCGCCGGTGAACAGCCGGCCGGTCTGCATCATTTGGTGCCCGGTGTCGTGAACGGCCGCCGCGGTATGAAAGCAGCTTCGCACCAGCGAAAACTTATCGGCGTGCTCGGCCATCTTCGGGAAGATCTCGCTGATCTCCAAGCCGGCGGCGTTGGTCTGAATCGGCTTGAACGGCCCGCGGATTTCGCTCGGGGCGTCGGGCTTCGGGTCCCAGGTATCCAATTGGCTGGGAGCGCCGAGATTGAAGATCATGATCACCGAGCGGTCGTCGTGCTCCGGCTTCACGGCGCCTTGAGCCTGGGCGGCCAAGAGGTCGGGCAGCGTCAGGCCGATGGCCCCCAATGCCCCGGCTTGCAGGAAGTCGCGGCGGCTGACGCCGTCGCAGGTACGCGTTGAACCTTGACCGGTGAGTTCCAGCATCGCCGCCGTTCCTTTGCTGCACGCATCTCTCGGATCGCGGGTAAAAATCGCCAACGGAAAGCGTAACACGCCGCGCGCGTAAGATCAACCAAATCAGCCGGTTGCAGCAATTGCCCCAAGCGTAGCGCCCGCCGAGAGGCGGCCTGATCGAGCCGCGAAAAATGGCCATGCCGCGCTTCGGAACGACGAGTGTGCCTACAGCCCAGTGGGGATCTCACGGCAGCTTCCCCTTCTTGCGAAGTTCATTTTCGACGAGATCCTTGCAGAGCAGAATGCAGGCATGGCAGATGTATACCTGGCCCGGCCCCTCCGCGAGCGGCCCGACAAGGCGATAGCTCTTTCTGCAAAATGAGCAGTAGCCGCTCCGCCTTCGCGTCAAAAACAGCTTTATCCTCTGCCACAGAGAGGGGAAGGTTTCATGTGGATCGCTGGGCGACTGGTACGGGTTTTCCTCCATTCCGAGATTCTAGCCGATACGCGGCCGGCTCAAAAAATCTCGGAATTAGACTTGCCCACTGCCCGGCGAGCCAACGCCTTGACGCCCTCGGAAGCCATCGCTCACTTTTAAAAGTTATCAAAACCTCGTTCACTCACCGCGTGCGGCCGCCTTCACCGGCGGCAAGTTTTTCGCCATTTTAGCGCCGGTGCGTTTGAGCTCGCTCACGGCTAGTTCGCGGAAGGTCTTGAGCGTGGCGGCAAACTGCGAATCGAGCGCGAGATTCGTCAATTCCTCCGGGTCGGATTGCAAATCGTAGAGTTCCTCCGGCTCGCCGGCTTCGAGAGTGCGGATGTATTTGTAGCGATCGCGAACGACCAGCACGTACCAGGGAACGTGCGCCCCGCCGCCGAAGCGGCTTTGCGGCGCCGGGGGCACGCGGTCGCAATCGGCGCCGTAATGGTCGGCCGTAAAGGGCAGCATGGTCGTATGCGGCCATTTTGCGTCAGGTTTTTCCAACAGCGGGCCGAGGTCGTGCCCGTGCATTTCCCACGGCAGCTCGAGCCCGGCGAAGTGGAAGAACGTGGGCGGCAGGTCGGCGCCACCGACGGGCGTGCGGCAAACGGCGCCTTCGGGCAGCGTGCCGGGCATGGAGATGATCAGCGGCGAGCGGATGTTCGCATCGTAAGGCGCCAGCTTATGGCGAAAGCCGTGCTGCCCCCAGGCGTAGCCTTGATCGGAGGTCAGCACGACCAGCGTGTTGGCCAACTGGCCCGACTCTTCCAGCGCGGCGAGCACTTGCCCGATCCCTTCGTCGAGCGAGCGCACGGCCTGGTTGTATTGCCGCACCCAGGCCGAAAGCGTGCGCGTGTTCGCTCCGCCCGATTTGTCGCCGACTTCGTTGCCCACGCTCGCCGGGCGAAGCACCGGTTCGCCGTTCTCGCCCGGCTGCCAGGCGTTGACGTGTTGCATGTAGTCCGGCTTGCCGGCGCGCGGCGGATAAATGTCGGCGGGCGTGGGCACGCGGGCGCCGGGGTAATCGGCCAAGTGCCGATCGGCCGGCGTGTAGGGACTGTGTACGCCGCCGTAACAGAGCCAGAGATACCACGGTTTGTCCGCCTCGCGGTGACTGCCGCGAATGTACTGCACGGCCCAGCGCGTGTAGTTGTCGGTCGAGTAGCCGGGCGTGAGCTTGGGCTCGCCGCCGTTGGTCGAGAGAATCTGATCGTAATAATAATTGGGCGCGTTTTCGGGATGCTTCGGCCGGTTCCAGACGATCTGATAGTCCCAGTCGCGTCCGAAGCCCGCGTCGGTCCCGGTGTGCCATTTGCCGATGTGGGCCGTCTGGTAACCATGCTTGCGGAACTCCGCGGGCCAGAAGCGGCATTGCCGCGGATCGTAAGTGCTGTTCGGATAAGGATCGACCATCCGCATCGTCTCGACGCCGTATTGGTGCAAGCCGGTGAGCATGGTCGCCCGCGACGGCATGCACCACGTGCCGATGTAGGCATGGGTGAAGCGGACGCCGCGCGCCGCCAGCCGGTCGATATTCGGCGTGCGGCCCCAAGGCTCGGCGCCCTCGTAGCACGACAGCGTGCGATACGAATGATCGTCGGTATAGATGAACAGCACGTTCGGACGCCGCGTTTCCGCCGCCGAAGCGCCGAGCGTCTGGAGGATGAACACCGAGCAGAGTAAGAGACGGTAAGACGAGACGATTGGCGATGGCGCTGCTGCGGCGTCCGCGCGGTCGGGAGTGGGGCGATTCATTTTCGAAACTCTCCGCATCTCGTTTTCTCGGCCTGCTCGAACGCGCGCGGCAAAATGCTGAGCTGCTTGCCGCGGCGGCAAGATGGGCTCTATGATAGCCGGTTGACGACGAAGAAGCACCGATCCGACGCCCGGCGTCCGGCAAACGCGCCAGGCGCCTTGCGGTCCAGAAGATTTAGATGCCGGACAAAGAGTCATGACCAACGCCGCAACTCGCCGGCAACTCGATGAATTGGGTTACGTGCTGTTGCCGGGCGTGATGCAGCCGGCTTTGCTGAGCCGGCTTCGCGACCGGGTCGAGCAGTTGTTTGCGTCCGAAGGCGAGGCCGCTGGCGCCGAGTTCAAAACCGAAGCAGGCGCCCGGCGGCTGGCCAATCTGGTCAACAAGGGCGGCGTGTTTCGCGAAATCATCGCTCACCCGGCCGTGTTGCCGCTGGTCGAGCACGTGCTCGACGAGAGCGTCAAGCTGAGCAGTTTGAACGCCCGCTCGGTCAACCCTCAGTGGGATCAGCCTCAGCCGCTGCACTGCGACATGGGCGGCTTGCCCGATGAGCGCGGCGCCTGGGTCTGCAACACGGTCTGGATGTTGGACGACTTCACCGAGCAAAATGGCGCCTTGCGCGTCGTGGCCAGCTCTCATCGCTGGAACCGCCTGCCGCAAGACGCGCTGGAGAATCCGTGCGCCGACCACCCACAGCAGAGCGTCGTCGCCGGCGCGGCGGGCTCGGTCATCGTCATGAACGCGCATCTCTGGCACGGCGGCATGGCCAATCTCACGCCTCGTTGCCGAACCGCCGTTCACGCCTTTTACTGTCGCCGCGACAAGCCGCAGCAGCAGTACCAGAAGCAACTGCTCGACGCCGAGTTGCAAGCGGCTCTGCCGGCGGAACTGCGGGAGTTATTGGCCTTGGACGATGCCACGAACGACGAGCTTTGCAGCCAGAACTATGCTCGCAGCGGCTTTCTCAAGTAGTTCCGGCGGCGGTTGGGCAAACGGTTATAATCGTCGCATGTTCGAAAAACCGCGCCCTAACCGCCGGCAGTACATCGAAGTCCTGCGCCGAATGACGCCGCAGCAGCGGCTGGCGAAGGCGTTTGAGCTTTCGGAGTTGACCAAACGGCTGTTTAAGCAGGGCCTGAGGAAGCAATTTGCCGAGTTGTCGGAAGAGGACTTTCACCGACTTTATCTTGAACGGCTGGCGAAGTGTCACAATCGGAACTATTGAAAGCGATCGTCGCCGAGTTAGACGCGGCTGGCATCGATTATCTATTGACCGGCTCGCTGGCTTCCAGCCTGCAAGGCGAACCAAGGTCGACGCACGATATCGACGTGGTAGTGTCGATGGACGCGGTCGCCGCCGAACCGATTTGATTTTGATTGATCCTGTTTTTGTTTTCTCAGGAGTTCCAGCATGCAGCCCTTGCGATACGGCATCATTGGCGGCGGATTCATCACGGCCTTTCAACTGCGGGCGCTCGAACAGGTGCGAGGCG
>DATKRK010000411.1:0-2382 GCA_035532215.1 Pirellulales bacterium
TGTTTTCTTGGAGGGACGGGTTGTTTTCTTGGAGGGACGGGTTGTTTTCTTGGAGGGACGGGCGCCCCCGCCCGTCCGGCATTCGCCGGGCGAGGGCGCCCGGCCCTCCACAGAATATTTTCTTAGGAGTGTGCCTGCTACTTTACCGCAAGCGTTGATTATATCGCCGCCAGCAACCACTTGGCATTCCCCTTGCGAATCGCCTCGAGCTGCACCTGCCCCAACTGCGATTCTTGCAGCTTGAGCAGGGCCGATTCGAAATAAAACAAGGGAGCGTACGAGCCGAATAAGATCCGCTCGCCGGGAATTTGCCCGAAGAGCTTCTCGACGCCGCCGACTCCCTCCAGGCTCGCGATTTCGAAGTAAACTTGGCCTGCTGCGACCAATTGACCTCGCAATTCGGGACGCAACGCGCGAAACGCATTCAGCAGCACCAGCCGCAGTTTGGGCGTGCGTTTGACGAGCTCTACAAGCGGCGCCGCGTCGACGTGCGGAACTTGCACCAGCGGATGCTGCGTGCGCTCGTCTTCCATCGTCACGGCCAGTTGCACGATCAGGCCGTGCTCCGCGGCCTGAGAGAGCAGTTTCGCCGCCAGCGGATCGTCGAGCTTGTAGCCATGATAGTTCGGGTGCAGGCGAATCCCGGGCATGCCGAACTCTTCGTGACAGCGCCGCAGGTCTTCTTCCCAATCGGGCAGCCGCAGGTTGACGGCGCCGAAGGGCAACAAAAAGCCTTCGCCAGCGGCGCGACACTCGGCCGCCAGGCGCTCGTTCACGCTCCCGAGATCGCGGTGCAAAAGGCTGTCGAGGCTGCCGGCCCAGGCTTGCACCACGCCCTGGCTGCGCAACTTGTCGGCTATCGCCGTCGGCTCGTCGGCCGAGACGCGGCGAAACGGCCAGCGCGAAAGATAGACGTTCACGTCGACGATCGCTTCGTTCATGCGCGAATGCCTTTCGCATCGAGGATCGGCCGCATCAGCCGGTGCAAGTTCTCGCTCAGGATCAATCGCTTGGCTTCGTCCGGAATGTTCGCCCCAAAAACTTTGCCCAACTGCGAGGCGAAGCTGCGGCCGCCGGCGTCGCTGCCGTAGATCACGCGCTCGGGGCCCAGTTCGCGGACGGCCATTTCGGTCAGCCCGCTGGTCGGGTCGGAGCCGGCCAGATCGATCGAAATCGTCGGCACGGAGCGAACCGCTCGCACGCCCAGTTCCCACGTGCCGCCCGTATGGCCGCAGATCATCGGCGTCTTCGGATGCCGCCGTGCCAACTCGACCAGGTCGAAGGGGGTCGATTCTCCCGGATAGTTGCCGCCGTCGGTCTTGAACCAGGTGTGCTGGAAGATCACCGCTTTGAGTTCGGCGGCCCGATGGATGATCGGGTCCAACTCGGCGGCGCTGGCCCGCTTGGCCACCCAGAGCTTAACGCCGACCATCGGGCCGTTGGCGATGCAGCGGTCCATCTCGCGCAGGCTGGCTTCGACGTGTTCGGCGCTAACGTAGCAGAACCCGAAGGCCCGGTCGTGCCAGTGCGTCAAGGCGGCGAGCACCTGGTCGTTCTCTTCCCGCAGCCGCTCGGGCGAAGGGTTATAGCTGAACGGCCAGCCCATGTAGAGGCAGATGCGGTCGATCCCCATCCGGTCGACGTAGGCCATCAACTGCGCCATGCGTTCGTCGGGCGTGCGGCCGGTGACGCCCGACAGATGGCAGTGCAAGTCCCAGATTTTCAGCTTCATGGCGCCAGAATACAGCGCGGCGAGGTGAAATGCGAACCGGGGCAAGCATTTCAACGATTAGCGCCACGCGGCTACAATACTTTTATGGAGAGCCGATTTCAGTTCAGCCTGAAGACGTTCTTTATTTTGACTGCGGCCACGCTTGCCGGCGGGCAGACAGCCCTCTGGAACGCGCGATCCACGGCGTGGCTAAAGGGCGGCGTACCTGTCGCATTATCTTCTTGCGGCGAAGTAATCTTCTTTATGATCGGAAGCGCTGCCGCGCTGGCCGGAGCTTTCGCGCTCGTCAAAGGTCCGTCGCTGCTGCGAATTGAGTTGCCTTGGCAGATTCGAAATGCATTCATTAGGTCGGCGCTCTTGCTGCTCTCCGCTTTAATCATGGGTTCGATTTCGGCGGGAATAGCGCTCGTGATCTTGGGAGCGGTGTTTTTTACCATGCCCCATGAACTGTTCGACTTGCTTACCACGAATTATTACCCCGGCATGAAAGTGGATCGCAATTCGGTAACGGACGCATATCGGACGGAAGGATGGAGAAAGTAACTGATGACATGTTCGGGCAAGTGAAGCAGCTTTCTCATGAAGCTCTGCATCCGTGAGCGTAAGGCTTCTTTGTTGTCCGGTAAACCAGCGGCGTTTACCGTTGCCTT
>DATKRK010000412.1:0-18678 GCA_035532215.1 Pirellulales bacterium
ACTCTGCCGTCCCTACGGGACTAGCGCGAATCGGCGCGCCGGGACTTAAAGCAAAAACGTCAGCCGCGTAGCGGCGAAAGAATGTAGCCAGGGGCGCGAGCCCCTGGACACAATCCGGCGCGAAACCGCGAAAGCCCCGTTAGGGGCGACAGAATCCGCGTGACATGTGTAGGACAACGAGGGCTGAGCCTAGGCGAAGCCCCAGTTCGCTCTCGTATCGCTCCGCTCTGCCGCCAGCCACCCGTGAATCTGCTGCGCGTGCAGTCGGGAATGTCCGCCCTACTGCATGCGGTCGATCGCTCGCGAGAGCAACTCGCCGACGTCGGTTCGCTCGCGCAAATCGGCGGCCACGCGTCCGTGGGCGAAGATCCGCACGCGCTTGACGTAATCGTCGAATTGCTCCTTCGCCAATGTGCGGACCACCGGCGAAACCTCGCCCAGCGGCCGGTAGCGCCGTTCTTTGATGAAATAGACCTCGACGTTGAATTCCACTTCGCGCTCGACCGGCGGCGCGTCGAACAGGATTTCGTGCGGCGCCACCACGCGCCCCAGCGCCGTACTGGCCAGCGTGGCGAAGTGCTCGGCGCAGGCCGCCAGCCAGGGATAGGGCTGCCGCGCGAGGCGATCGTACAGTTCGCGGCGTTCGAAGATGCTGTATTGCGCCAGTCGCTTGTAAAGCCGCCGCGTCGGGCCGAACAGGCCGTCGAGCAAGTCGCGAGCCGGGCCGTCGCCGGCCGCCCGCTCCAACTCGTCGATCATCCGCGGTTCGGTCAGCCGAAACAAATGGTCGAGATCGAGCTGGCCGTGCAACAGGTAAAAGGCCCTTTGCAGCATGGCGGTCGCCGCCCGCACGCCGTGATGCCAGTAAACCTCGCTGAACATCACGTAGCGGGCGAAAACCATCATTTCCGCCGCCGTCTTGCCCTTGTCGGTGATTGCCAGACCGTCGCCCGCGGCGTTCAGGCAGAGGCTGCCGATCAGGCGCCCTTGATCGAAATTGCGTCCGTAGGGCACGCCGGCGTGCAGGCTGTCGCGCTGTAGATAGTCGAGCTTGTCGATGTCGATCGGGCCGGAGAGCATGCTGGCGAGAATTCGCGTTTTCGCGTTGCGCGGCTTTTCGGAAAGCAAGGCCACCACGTCGCGCGGGTTGACGTTCCAATCGGAGCGCAAGGCGTCGGCGATCTCGCCTTCCAACAAAAAACTGTTGGCGAACAGCTCGTGGTTGGGCGTCTTCGCCAGCCGGATGTCTTCGATCGGATGGCAAAACGGCCAGTGGCCCAAGTCGTGCAACAGCGCCGCCACAATGAACAATTCGGCGTCGGCCCGTTCGATCGCCGCGGCGAACCGCTCGTCGCGGGCCAGCCGCTTCAGGTACAACAGCGCGAGCCGGTAAACGCCCAGCGAGTGCTCGAACCGCGTGTGGATCGCAGCCGGGTAAATCAGCGAGACCAGGCCGAGTTGGCTGATCTTGGCCAGCCGTCGGAACTCGCTGGTATCGATGATCTGCCGCACGCGATCGGTCAGCGGCACGTCGAGTTCGGGCGGAATCCGCAGCAGCCCGCGGTGCGCATCGAGGCCCGCGACCTCCGGTATTTCAGCGATGCTCATCTTCTTCCTTCGAGAACCCCCGCGACGAAGCCCGCCCACATCGTACAATTTCGGGGGTCTCGGGCGAAGCGATGAGCGAACGGGAATTCACGGGCGCCGGCGCGGGCACTGCCTGCCGCAACGCAGGGGCGCAGGGCTGGGAACTCTATCCCCACCCTGGCAGACGGCAAGTCAGCGCCAGTCTCGGCTCGCCCGGCGCGCCGCATAATGCGCAAAACCCGTACGATTCGCCGCTGGCGGCCCCATCTTTGCCGCTCGGGCGCCCTATCTTTAGTTGGGGGCCCGTCGCGCTTTTGCGCGGCGCCGAGCAGATCGGGTCGATTTCCTCGCAAACGCCTTTCGAGTTTCGAACTCATGATGCGATTTCCCGCCTTACGCCGTTGGGCCAGCCTGTGGATCCGGCTTTGCTTGTTACTGGCGCCGTTGGCGGCGCTCGTCGCCGTCGGTCGGCAGTCCGCCGGGCTGGGCTGGGGCATCGCCGGATATATTGCAGCCTTGGCCGGAGTCGGGCTGGGGCGCATTGCGCTGCGCGGCGCGGCGCAGCAGCAGATCGAGCGAGATCGATTGTTCGCCCTCTCGCACGACTTGCTCTGCACGGCCGGTTTGAACGGCTATTTCAAGCAGGTCAATCCCGCCTTCCTCGAACAGACGGGCTTTTCGAAGGCGGAGTTGCTCGGCACGCCGTTCGTCTCCTTCGTCCACCCGGACGACTATCCGGCGGCCAAGGAACAAGTCGCCCGACTGGCGCTCGGGCGGCAAGTCGACGGGTTCGAGTGCCGTTGCCGGTTCCGCGACGAGTCTTATCATTGGCTGAACTGGTCGGCAGTGGCGGTCGTCGACGAGGGGTTGATTCTGGCGGTCGCCCGCGACATTACCGATCGCAAGCTCGCCGAGGCGGCGCTGCGAGAGAGCAATGCGGCGCTCACCGTCTCGATCAAACGCGCCGAGGAGGCGAACGCCGCCAAGTCCGAGTTCCTGGCGAACATGAGCCACGAAATTCGCAGGCCGATGACCTCGATTCTCGGCTTCGCCGAATTGCTCGCCGACGAGGACTGGTCGCGCGTACCGACGAAACGGTGCGAGGCGCTCGATGCCATCCAGCGCAACGGCCGGCATCTGATGGAAATCATCGACGACATGCTCGACCTGTCGAAAGTGGAAGCGGGCCAGATGGCCGTCGAACGGCTGCCCTGCGCGACGCGGTCCATCTTGCAGGACGTCGACGAATGGATGCATGCGCGGGCCGAGGCCAAGGGGCTGTCGCTCGAAATCGACTGTCAAGACTCGGTCCCTGCCCTGATCGAAACCGACGCCGTGCGGTTGAGGCAAATCCTCGTCAATCTCGTCGGCAATGCCGTCAAATTCACCGACGCAGGCGGGATCCGGCTCAGGGCTCGTTTGCAAAGCGACCAGGCCGGCGAGCCGCGCATCTGTTTCGAGGTGAGCGACACGGGCATCGGCATTTCCGACGAGCAACTCGCCCGGCTATTTCGGCCGTTCAGCCAGGCCGACGTCTCGATCACGCGCCCCTACGGCGGCACGCGGCTGGGGCTGACGATCTGCAAGCAGCTCACCGAACTGCTGGGCGGCGAAATCATGCTGGCCAGCCAGACCGGACTGGGGAGCGTGGCGCAAGTTTCACTGCCGCTTGGGGCAGCCGCGCCGGCAAAACCTCCGGAACTCGGCGGCGAGGAGCCAACCGCTCCGCCGTCCAGCGAGGCGCCCTTGCCTGCCAAGAAAAGATCGCTCCAGGGCCGCATCTTGCTGGCGGAAGACGGCCGGGACAACCAACGCTTGATCGCTCATATCGTGCGCCGCGCCGGCGCCGAGGTGGAAATCGCCGAAAACGGCGAGGAAGCGATCGAATGCGTTCACGCGTCGCTACGCGCCGATCGTCCCTGGGATTTGATCCTGATGGACATGCAAATGCCCGTGCTCGACGGCTATTCCGCGACGCGGCGGCTGCGGCAGGACGGTTGTCAAACGCCGATCGTCGCCTTGACCGCGCACTCGATGAGCGGGGATCGCGAAAAGTGCCTCGCAGCCGGCTGCGACGACTACGTGACCAAGCCGATCGATCGCCGCCGCTTGCTCGAGACGCTCGCCCGGCATTTGCAGCCTTGCGGCGGCGATCAGCCAAAACTCGACAAGGCCTGATCGGCCCAGGCGCCAATGGTCATTCGGGAAACAACCGCCTTCGCGCTTCGTCGTCGAGCGGGGCGGCGTATTCGCTGATCTCGAACGCCTCGGCGTACTCGATCGCTTCGCCGCGCTCGCTTCCGTAGCGGGCGATGAGTTGCTCGCGATAGCGATCGGCTTGCGGACGCAGCATTCCCAAATACCACTCGCGCAGCCATGCGCGGCGGTCGGCCGGTTCGCCGGGAACTTGCTCGCTCGCGCCGCGATTGAACGGCAGCCACTCGTAGACCTGCGAAACATGACAGGCCAGCATGTCGACGATGCTCTCGACGTAGGGGCCGGCATCGACCACCACGTCGCCCGCCAGCGGCGTCGGCTTCGTGAAGCGATCGGGCAGATAGCCCACCACCGGATCGCGGCCGAGAAAGGGAACTTCGGGCACGATGGACGGCACGGTCACCAGATAGCAGGCGTCTTGCACCGCCTGTCCGACGGCGCGATGGTCGGGATGATAGTCGTTCGGCCGGTGGGTCAACACCAGGTCAGGACGAAACTCGCGGATCGCGCGCACCACTTGCCAGCGGACTTCCAGCGTGGGTTCCAAGCGGCCGTCGCGGTTGGACCAGACTTCGCTCGCGGCGCCGATCACCGCCGCCGCGGCGGCCGCTTCGGCCTTGCGGCGAGCCGCCAGCGGCGCCCCGGAAATCTCGTGATGGCCGGCCTCGCCGTTGGTCAGCGAGACCATTTTGACTTCGTGGCCTTGACGGCGATAGATCGCCGCCAAGGCGCCGGCATGAAACTCCGCGTCGTCCGGATGGGCGCCGAGGATCAGCAATCGCAACGGAGCGGACATAGGGAATTCCAGCCAATCCGATCATGAGGCCATGGAATATCGTCGCTCGGCCAACCCGAATTGTCGGATGGCAGCTTCAGGCTTGTGTTGCCACGTCGCACGATGGGCGGCGCCAGGCGCCTTAAGCGACGCCTCGAAAGCGGCTAGATTTCGCCTAGCCTGTTCGTTCGATGCGTTCAAACGGATGGCGGCCTCGAAGGCCGCTCTGACCGCTTCCGCGGAGAAACCAAGTTGGGCTTGAGCGATCGCTCGCCACTCTTCGAGCCGGCTTTTCGCGGCGTCGGACCCGCGCATTTTGAGTCCCATTTCGCACATCAACCGGCACTGATCGAACCGGTTCGTAATCAGGTAATGATGCGCCAGGAAAAGATAAGGCCAGACGATGGGAGAATCGAGATTCGCCGCACGTTCCAAATCTGTGATGGCGCGCGGACTGGCGCCGTAGAGGAGAATAGCGCGAGAAATCAGCAAATTGGCATTGTCTGGATTCACCTGAAGCCCGCGCGAGTAAACGTCGATCGCGGCGCCGGAGTTCCCTAGGAATTCATGGCAGAAACCTAGCAGTTCGGCCGTCATTGTATGAACCGATGACGGTATTTCCGAGCTGTCGTTCTCGATCCTCGTCATATTCCTTTCGAGGATCGGGATCAACTTCCGGCATAATTGCGTTGATTCGGCGTCCGAGGCCGCTTTGGCTTCGTAACAGATTGCCGCTGCTTGCGCCACGACCGATGGAGCATGCTTTTCATCGTCGGCCAGCACTTCGGCGGCTAACCGCGCGGCGGCGCTCAGGTTCGACTCTGCCAGCACGCGCAGATAAATCGCGCGGTAATTCGCGTTTTCCGGCTCGCACTGCGCGGCATGTCCGTAGAATTCCGCGGCTACCTCCGGGAATCCCGCCTCACGCCAAACCAAGCCTCGCAGGTAGCTAAGCAGCGCGGGCGAGATGTACTCCCGCCAACGTCGAAGCAGCGCCAAGGCTAGATCCCATTCTCGCCTCTGTCGCGCTTCGATGGCTTCGTTGAGATAGCGCTGAGCTTGAGGATTCATTTCCTTCGTCGGTCCGGCCGGCGGCTCGCTCACGGAGTAAAGGTCTTCGGACAGCCATTGCGCCCGTTCCTTTTCAGCCGCGTTCAGAGCGTTCAACGGCGCGTCCAAGGCGTCGCGGATCGACTCGGCCTCCGGCGAATCGTCTTTGCCGTCCTTGATCAGCCGGTGAAGCGCAACCAGGCCCTTCGCCGCCAACATGAAACTCGGACTGCCGTATGGCGAAGATGGCGCAATCATGTCACGGCTTTTCATCGATCCGCCAATCGGCGCGAGTATTCGCCAAGTCGGTCTGGTATTGATCCAGCGAAACGACTTGGACGGGGGCAATCACGCCGTGCAGCGGCGCGGCTTGCCCTTGATCTGGGATTAACTCCAGCCCCTCCGCGATAACTCCATTCTGAAACGGACCAACGCCTAGGCGGAAGCAAGCCGTGCTGTTGGCGCCCGTCGCTCCGGGCACGATATGCCTGAGCCGTTTTGGAATTCGAGGAAATGGGAGATCCTGCCAACGAGGAGCGACTGACACTCCGCTCGCATCGAGCACGACGTTTCCGACCACGTCCACCGTGATATCAATGCCCGGACGGGCGCCAAGCTCCGAGGAACTCGCGGCGCCCACAACGGGCAAGTTATCCTCAGGATCCGACTTCATCGCGCGATAAACCTTGGGCGATTGGGCTGTTGTGGTCGGTACGCCAGTAGGCGGGCTCATACCGCAATTGTAATGACCTGCCTTTCAGATTCCAGCATAGCGCTCGCTGAAACGCGATTAGAAGGCTGCGAGGTGTCTACCGACGTAAAAAAACCGCGTCTTAATATCGAAGGATTGTGTCCTATCGTCGCACGCGCTGCGCGGCCTTCGCGGTCGCCGCAACGCCGTTCAACGCGGCGTACGACGGATCGATTTTGGCCAACTCTTCAGCGATGGCGTCGATCGTGTAGCGAATCTGCTCTTCGCTATGGTTCGATGTGACGAAGAACCGCAGCCGCGCGGCCCGCTCTTCGACCGCCGGATGCACGATCGGCTGCACGTTGATGCCGCGGCCGTTCAGGGCCTGCGACAGTTTCAAGCAGGCCATCGAATCGCCGAGAATGATCGGCACGACCGGCGTGTCTTTGCTCAAGCCAGTGTTCAGACGGCGAGCTTGGGCCAGTTCCAGGAACAGCCTGGCGTTCTGTTGCAACCGTTTGATGCGCTGCGGCTCGCGTTCCAGCAGCCCGATCGCGGCCAGCGCGGCGGCGGCGTTCGGCGGCGACATGCCGACGCTGTAGACGAAGCCGGGCGCCGTGTACTTCAGATACTCGACCACGGCCTTGCAGCCGGCGATGTAGCCGCCGCAACTGCCGAATGACTTGCTCAAGGTGCCCATCCAAAGATCGACGTCGGCCGGGTTCACGTCCCAATACTCGCCGATGCCGCGGCCGTGGGCCCCCAGCACGCCGGCCGAATGCGCCTCGTCGACCATCAAGAACGCCTTGTGGCGCCGCTTGACCTCGATGAACCGCCGCAAGTCGGGGATGTCGCCGTCCATGCTGTAGACGCCCTCGATGGCGATCAGCACCCGGCGGTAGTCGCCGCGCAAGTCGGACAGCAACTGTTCGACCGCCCGCCAGTCGTTGTGCGGGAAAGGCCGGCGCCGCGCGCCCGACAGGATGCAACCTTGAACGATGCTGTTATGGGCCAGCGCGTCGTGCAAGATCAAGTCGCCGGGGCCGAACAAGTGGCCGACGGTCGTTTCGTTGGTCGAATGGCCGCCGACGAACACGATGGCGTCCTCGGCGCCGATCAGCCGCGAAATCGCCTGTTCCAATTCGCGGTGCAAGGGCTTCTCGCCCGAGACCAGCCGGCTGGCCGAAACCGAGGTGCCGTAGCGATCGATCGCGTCCTTGGCCGCTTGCGAGACGACCCGTTCGCCCGACATGCCGATGTAGTTGTAGCTCGAAAAGTTGATCAACTCGCGCCCGCCGATCATCGTCGTGTCGTTGGTCACGCGCTGGTGGACGTTGAAGTACGGATTGCCCACGCCGAGCTGTTCCACCGTCTCCATGTTCTGCTTGAGCCGCAGATATTCCGGGTAACGGTCGAAGCGATAGTTTTCCGGCGGGATCGAGCCTTCTTCGACGTGGTGCTCGGGTCGGCCGCCGCCGAGATACTTTTCGACGGCGTCGACCACCTCGCGGCAGGTTTCCAATTGCGGCAGCACTTCTTCGGGAAACCGCCCGCCGAAGCGCTCTTCGAGCGAGGCGAGAATCTCCATCCGTTCGAGCGAATCGAGGCCCAGCTCGACGATGCTCGAGTCGAGCGTCAGACCTTTGGCGCGCTCTTTGGCGATCCGCTGCACTTCTTCCAGCACCTGCTCGGCCTTGCTCTTGGGCAGGCCGGCGGGGGCCGTTTCGGCAGCCTTGTGCGACGGGCGCCCGTTCGTCGGGCGAAGGGCCGGCTGATTCGGTCGCGAGGCGGCGGAAGGCGGATCGCTTTTGCGCGGGCGACCGTGCGGCGGCTCCGGCGCGGCCGGCTTGGGCGAAGGCGGCGGCGACCGGAAATCGCCTTCGGCCATCTCCGTGCCGGCGAATTCGCTCTCCGCCGATGCTTCGCCCCACGGGTCCGCCAAAGGCCGGCCGTCGGCCGCCGACGGCGAGGTCGAGGACTCGGACGACGTCTCGGCGTCGCTGCGATCGACGATTTCCAACGAACCGGCCAGGAACGCGTTGCGGCAGGCGTGCCGCTGGATCTTGCCACTGGACGTTTTGGGAATGCTGCCGGCTTTCACCAGTGCAATCGAATCGACGATCAATTCGTGCTCTCGCGAGACGTCGCGGCGAATGGCCTCGAAGATCGAATCCAGTTCGCCCTTCTGGCGGCGGTCGACCTCGTAGACGATCACCAGCCGGGCATGGTCGCCGGCTTCGACGGTAAATGCCGCGCCGCAGCCGGGCCGAATCGCCTCGTGGCTCTTTTCGACGGTCAGTTCGATGTCGTTCGGATAGTGGTTCAGCCCGCGAATGATAATCAGGTCTTTCAGCCGACCGGCGACGAACAACTCGCCATCTTGAAAGAAGCCCAGATCGCCCGTCCGCAAGTACGGTCCTTCGTTGGCGTCTCGCAGTCTGGCCTGAAACACCTCTTGCGTCTCCATGGGACGTTGCCAGTAACCTTGGGCGATGCCAGGGTTCGAGACCCAGATTTCGCCGACTTCTCCCGGCCCGCAGCGAGTCATCGTCTCGGGATGAGCGACGACGATCTGCTCATCGGGCAGCTTTCGGCCGCTGCCGACGAGGCGCCGCGCGGCGTCGTCCATGGCCGGAACGTCGACCACCTTGCGGTTTTCCAGGGCCTTGGCGTCGAAGGATCGCACGACCGGCGCCGCCGCCTTGAAGCCGCCCGAGACGATCAGCGTGGCTTCGGCGAGGCCGTAGCACGGGTAAAAGGCGTCGCGGCGGAAGCCACAGGGCTCGAACATCTCCGCGAAGCGATCGAGCGTTTCGCCGCGCACCGGCTCGGCCCCGTTGAAGGCCACGCTCCACGAACTGAGATCGAGCTGGGCCCGTTGTTCCGGCGTGATTTTGCGAAGGCACAAGTCGTAAGCGAAATTCGGTCCGCCGCTGGTCGCCGCGCGAAACCGCGAAATGGCTTGCAGCCAGCGGAATGGCCGTTGCAGAAACGACATCGGCGACATCAAAACGTTCAGCGTGCCCTGATAGAGCGGCGCCAGGATGCCGCCGACCAGGCCCATGTCATGGTAGCTAGGCAGCCAGAAGACCCCCTTGTCGGAGTGCGTCAATTCGAACGCATAGCCGATCAAGGCGCAATTATGAAGCAGATTTGCATGGCTCAGCATCACGCCCTTCGGAGTGCCGGTCGACCCGGACGTGTATTGCAAGAAGGCCAAGGACTCGGGCTCCGCGTTCGGGGTTTGCCATTGCGATTCGATGCCTGCGGGGACTTCGTCAGTCGCCAGCCAAGTCAGGCGTTTGAGATCGGGCATCTCGTCCAATAACGGATGCACCCGTTCGAGAACGCTGGAAGTCGACAACGCCACTTTCGCTTGCGAGTCGTCAGCAATGGCGTGAATCCGATCCAGCGACCGATTCATCCGCGGCGGGTAAGCCGGCACAGCCACCACGCCCGCATACAAGCAGCCGAAAAAACTGGCGATGAATTCCAACCCGGCCGGGTACAGCAGCAAGGCGCGCTGTCCTGCCAGGCCGCGCGACTGCAACCAGGCCGCAATCGCCCGCGCCTGCCGATCAAGTTCTCCGTAAGTTAAAGGAACTTCCTCGGTTTCGCCGTCGGTCAAAAACAGATAGCCGTTTTGATCCGCTTGATGGCGAGCGCGATGCCGCGCAAGCTCGACAAGGGTCGGGGGACCAAAGAAAGAGCCTGGAAATCGCGATTGGTCCACGGCAAGATTCCTCAAACCCAATGGGACGCTCGACTCAACCGACCCTCGAACACACGGGATCGCGAAATGAGTCACACGGGAAGGCAAACGGGGGAACGCGTGAATTCGACACGTTCTCCCCCCATTTGGAAGGTGCTAATCTTGACTAATCGCCACAGCCTACCATGTCAGTTTCAACCTTTCAAACAATCATTGTTGCGCACTGCTCCACCCGATCCGGGCGAAAGATCGTTCTCTCAGTTGTTATCGGGCCGATTCCTAAGTTCAGATTTCTCGCTTTTCCCAACACGTCATACTCGCCGCAAACCACGCGACTTTCGCGGGTTTGCCGTAAATAGCGGTGCGCGGGCGAATTTGTCTGGCTAGTTAAGGCGCACCTGAGCACGAAATGTTACAGAGGCCGCAATTTTGGGGGTGAATGATGCCGCTCGCCAGAAGGGGGGCGATTTGAGAGCCAACGAGCCCTATGCCCGGCCGCTTCGGCACGTATCATTACGTCAATAGGGTGATCGAAACGCTGGGGGCGAATTCGCCGGCGCCAAGGAGATCGAGTCGAAGGATGCTGCACAAGGATTCGGAAGCGTGCATTCGGGAGCCTCTATCGTGATGCAATTACGCTGTGAGTGTGGGGTGACTTGGCAGGTCGCCGACGAACAGCAAGTGGAGGCGTTCAAGTGTCCGGGCTGCGAGCGCGTGGTGCAGCCCACGGTTTCCGAGGGCGGCAGCGTGCTGCTGGCCTCTCTGTACGATCACCGGCAGCCGATTCGCGCGGCGGCATTTTCTCCCGACAGCCGGCTCTTCGCCGCAACTGCGGGCGGGGCGCCCAGCGCTTCGGGCAAGCATCAGCCCGGCAGCACCGTGGTTTGGGATACGGCTGCCTGCTTGCCGGTGGCGACGCTGCACTGGCACCGCGACGCGGTGCTTTCCGCGGCGTTCTCTCCCAGCCAACCGCTGATTGCCACGGGCAGCCGCGATGGAACCATCGCCGTTTGGAACGTCGGCCGCGGCTTGTGGAACGCGGTGCTCGGCGTCCGCGAGCGGTCGCTGCGCGCGAATGCCGGCGGCGTCGAGACCTTGGCATTCAGCGCCGATGGCGATTGGCTGGCTTCCGCCGGGACGGACCAAACGATCGGCATTTGGAACACGTCCACATGGCGCCAAGAGACCGCCCTCGCCAGCAACCGCGAGGGGCGCTGTCAGGCCGCGTTTTCGCCCTGCGGCCGTTATCTGGCGGCGGTTTGGCAAAGCCGGGGGGCCGCCATCCTGTGGGACGTGGGAACCTGGCGACAATATTTGCAGTTTCGGCTGCGCAGCGAAGAAGACGCCGAAGATTACGCTTTGGCCTTTTCGCCCGACGGCAATCGCCTGGCGGTGCTGGGGGGCGCCGAAGTGCGAATCTGGGATATTTCGACGTGCCAGGTGATTACGTCGATCCGGGCTCCCAAAAGCCAGGCGCTGGCCTGGTCTCCGCTCGGCAAGCTGATCGCCACCGGCGGCTCGGTAAGCGCCGGCCATGCCACGCTGCGGCTGTGGGACGCCGATACGGGAGTCGAATTCGATCAGTTGGCCGGCCAGCATTCGCCGGTAACGGCCGTCGCCTTTTCGCCCGACGGCAAACTGCTCGTCAGCGGCTGCCAGGACGCCACGGCGAATCTCTGGGCGCTAGTCGCCGAACACGCGTCGTCGCGGTAAGGATCAAGCTTGCCCTATAACGCCTTTTGGGAGTAGGCTTCCTTGGAGCATGAAAAACGCAAATGCTCGGGAAATCGTGCGTTGGTTGGGCGTCGCAGCGCTCGGGCTGGCGGCGGCGGGGTGTAATGCGCCTGCAGCGACGCAAGACGCCCCAGCGTCCCAGTTGCCCGCCGCGGCGGCACAACAGGAACCGGCAGAGAACCCCGCCCCACGGCAGGAGGGCCGGGCGCCCCCGCCCGGCGAGAACGACCCCGCCCCACGGCAGCCGGAGGAAGAGCGGCCGGCGGATTACCTGCCGCTCTCGGCCGACAGCCGCTGGATATACGACGTAACCATCGACCTGCCCGTCGTCGGCTCGCAGAAAGCCAGCGCCGTAACCAAGGTCGAAGGCTCGGTCGAGATCGACGGCAAGACCTATTACAAGGTCGTGATGCAAGTCTCCGGCGCTCCGGTGAACCCCAAGCACGTGGCCTACTTCCGGCCGACGGCGCAGGGCGTATTCCAGATTCTCGAAGGAGAAGAGGAACACGGGGAGTGGCTGTACCTGCCGCGGCGGCTTGAGATCGGCCAGAAATGGAGCGCCGAGACGGGCGAATCGAAGTTCGAATTCGAAGTCGCCGGCCGCCGCGACGTCGATTGCCTCGGCAAGACTTACGAGAACTGCGTGCAGATCGTGGTCGAGATGCACGGCAAATTCGGCTCGATGAAGCAAGAACAGTGGTTAGCCCCGGGCGTCGGGCCGGTGAAGCAAGTCGATCATCACACGTTGTTCGATTCAACCGCCGTGCTGAAGAATCGCGTCGCTAGCGAGCCGCAGCCCCAATCGCCCGCGCAATAAAAAAGCCCGTAACAGGCGGGGCAGGTACCTGTCACGGGCGTATGTCGGGTTGCCCCGACGCCTTTCAGCATACCCAGTAGTCCGACCAATGCAAGAAAATTCTTCATCGATTTCTTACTCGGCGGAAACCTACTGCCACTTCAAAGCCATTTTGACAGTCGGGTGGCTGGCGGCGGAGCCTAGGCGAAGCCCCAGTTCGCTCTCGTATCGCTTCGCTCTGCCGCCAGCCACCCTCACCTCTCATATCAATTCAGACATGAAGAGGCACTACAAGTTTTCCACATGAATCGCCGCTGAAATCAGGAGACTTCGTCATGTTTCGCAAACTTTCCAACGGTTGGGGATTGGCCCAGCAGAGCTTCCGGGTGCTGAGTCTCGATAACCTGGGGCGAAGCGTTGACGGCCAACTTTAGCATCGGCCTGTTCGTGTTTGCGGCATACCTGGTTGCGCTGTTGCCGCTGATCGCCGGGGCCGCGATTGGCGGCGTCGCCGGACTTGTCGTCGGCGCGACGATCACCGCGGCCCTGTGGGTGCTGATTGGACTGGCCGCGGCGGCGCTCAACGCGATCGTGCTCGCGGCCGCTTACCTGTATGCCTCCGAAGGCGCCGTGCCGCAACAGTTCGATGCCTCGTTGCTGCGTGACGCCTTCACCAGCAAGTAGAGCCTCGCCCGCCGTATGCCGTAACCGGCGCTATGGTTGGGCGTCATTGCACCGCCGGCGACGGCACACAGGAGTGTGCCTGCTACTTCGTCGAAATAACCGCCAAGCGGCTTGCTCCCTGAGACGAGCCCGTCGGCCCGAATCGCTTGCGATTGCGAGCAAGCCGCCAGGGCGATAAGGTCGGTTTGCCGGTCGGTGCAAAGACAGCGAGAAAGCGTTCGACGGCCGGCGCCATTGGGCCGAGCGCCGCTTGCCGAAAACAGGCATTGGGCGGCCGGAGAGCCGCGGCGTGAAAGCGAAAAATCATGATTTATACGACCCACGAGTTGATAAACCGCCGCTCTGCCACGAAAGGGCCGAATTCTCGGCTCGCAGGCCAAAATGCCGATCGCTATGATTTATGGAAAGGCGCCGAATCGGGCGTGAAACAGGCGCCGATCGGGCATGAAACGCCCTGTTTTGGCGCCGCTGCTACGGCCCCGCGCGGCGCGAAACGCTTGTTTTCTCGGAGAATCTCGCGATGCGGCGCCGATTCGCATGCGCGCACGCGCAGCGATATAAATAAATCGGCCGAAATATAAATCACCGCGACCGTCAAAAGGCGACCGACGACTATGATGAAGCGCGGGAAAGCCGATGGATCAAAATGACCGGATTGAACGGGCTACGGCTCTACTTCTCGTCAGCACTCTTCGATGCGTCCTTGCCCTTTGCGTGCAGCTCCGCCAGCCAGGCCAGCGACTTCTCCTGCCAGGCATCCCACATCGGGCCTTTGTAGCCGTTCAGGCCGTGGCCGCCGGAAGGCAGTTCCAGATATTGCGCAGGAACTTTGTGCGCCACGAGCGCCTCATGAAACTGCTTGCTGTTAACTGGCGGCACGGCCTTGTCGTCCAAGGCGTGGGCCAGAAACGTCGGCGGCGTGCGCTCGGTCGCCTGCTTCTCGTTGGAGAACAGTTCGACCACCTCCGGCGACGGGTCTTTGCCCAGCAGGTTGGTCTTCGAACCTTGGTGCGTCTGCTCGCCCATCGTAATCACCGGATAGACGAGGATCATGAAGTCGGGGCGGCAACTGACGCGGTCGAGCGGGGCGGCGGCACTTGCATCGCCGTCGTCGAAGTGGGTTCCGGCCGTGGAGGCCAGATGGCCGCCGGCCGAAAAGCCCATGATGCCGATCCGCGACGGGTCGATCTCCCATTGCTTGGCGCGGGCTCGAACCGTGCGCAGCGCCCGCTGGGCATCGAGCAAAGGCACGAAGGTGCGGCCGGCCGGCAAGCGATATTCGAGCACCACGCCCGTCATGCCGTGGCGATTCAGCCACTCGGCGATGCCGTGCCCTTCCGCGCCCGTGACCAGTCCGCCATAGCCGCCGCCGGGGCAGATCACGATCGCCGTGCCATTGCTCTTGGCCGGCCGGTGAACGGTAATCCAAGCTTCGGCGTCCTCGAACTTGCCTTCGCCAAGCGGAGCGCGGCCGTTCCACAGTGCGATGCGTTCCCCTTTCCGAGCGTCCCCAGCTTTTGGCTCAGCGGCGATACAGGTTGATGCAAACAGCAGCACGCTTGCAGCTAATTGAAATCTCATAGCAGATTCCTTGGTTTTCCAACGCCCGAGGAGATGAAAGCTCCTATTGTGGGCTGTCGGAAATTTGTTTTTATAGGGATCGCGTTTACGGGTTTAGTCGAGGGGCAATGGCTTGCGAGAGCGACCTAGCGTAGTCTAATCATGGCCTAACGGGGCGCCATGTCAACGCCACGAACGTTTTGCGCATGAAGCTTCAGTTGGATTCCGCATGGTCAAAAACGGCCGTAATCTCTGTGGCCGTTTTTTGTGCTTGGCTTTACCGCTCGCACGCAATCGGCCGTCCGTTCTCGTCGAAACGCGCGATTATGGTGGCCGCCTTGATATTGACGGCAGCGGCGATCACCCGGCTCTGGCAAGCAACAAGCAAAGCCAAGAACTGGTCGTGGTGGACCACTTTCTTTGCTTTTATACTCTCCACAATCGTCGTCGCCTTCGTGACCTTGGGCGTGTTCCAAATACTTTTTTGATCCTTCGCTGGGATCGAAAGAAAAATGCGAACAGACCCACTACCAAGCGTCTCTGCTTTTACTTCCCGCGCATACCACCTGCCGTTTACCAGCGACCGCCTACCTGCCCAGCGACCGCAAATATTCGAACAAATCAGCCGCTTCCTGGGCGGTTAGGTCGCTCAGCACGCCGTCGGGCATCAGCGACTTGTCGCTCTTGTGCAGTTCGTCGACGTCCTCGTGGGCGATCCGCACGATTTGCTTCTCGGCGGTTTTGAGCACGATTTCCCGGTCGTTCTTCTCAACAATCAGGCCGGTCAGCAATTGCCCGTCGCCGGTGGCCAGGGCGTAGGCTGCATACGGCTCGTCGATTTTTTGCGACGGCCGCAGCACGTGCGACAGCAACTCGGCCGGTTGCGGATATTTCTTGTTGATCTCCGCCAGCGTCGGGCCGAGCGACTTGCTCTTGTCGTCGATCTCGTGGCAGGCGCGGCAGCGGGCGCCGTCGCTGAAGTAAATCAGCTTACCGCGATGGAGGTCTCCTCTGCGGCTGAGAATCATCTCAGGGTCGAAGTTCGGGCCAAGCGTCGGGCGGCGCTGGGATTCGGGGACGAACGCTTCGAACAACCCGCGAACGTCGCTCGTCGCGGACGCCGCGCCCAGCGACGCCGCCGTCTTGAAATCGTCGCCCAAGAGCGTCCCGGCGTGCATGCGGACGGCCAGCGCCAAGGCGCCGGACGTCGTTTTGAGCAACGTGCGAATCTCGCTCTCGTGCGGCTGGCCGCCGCGCGTACCGCCGACCAGCGAGTGCAAAGCTTCCGCCTCGACCGAGCCTTCCGTGATCGGCGCGGAGCCTGAGCCGCTCGCGGGGCCTTCGAGCGAGCGAATCCACTCATCGACCAGCGCCACGCCCCGGCGATCGACGACGCGCGAGCCGATATACGGCATGCGCGCATAGCCCAGCTTCGACATGCGGTACATCAAAATACTGCGGTACGGATCGCCCGGCACGACGATCTTCGCATCGCTCAGGCCGAACGTGCCGATGCCGGTGCCTTTGTTCGTGTTCAGCTTATCGAACGGCAAATCGCGGCGGAGATAAAACGACACGATCGCGTTGCCGCCGGGTTGATGACAGACGCTGCAATTGACGTGCAGGTAACTGCGAGCCCGGTCTCCCAGCGGCTGCCCAGGATCGTGCGGATCGACGAGCCGCAACGGATCATCCTTGGCGACTGCCGGCGCACTGGCGAGCACGCCACGTTCGGCCAAGCCGACCAGTTGGTTTGCCGCGTGCGAATCGCCGCCGAGCGCGGGCCGGTCCAACTGGTTGGCGACGAAGCCGAGCACAAACCCCGATTCGGCATTGTGGCACAAGCGGCACTCGTTCACGGCGTTGACGTGCCAGGTGCGCTCGGCGACGCCGCCCTTGGCCGCCGGATCGGCAACGCGCAAGGTTCGATTGGCGCCGATCGATTCCGCCAGATACGCCTCTTGGCCGGCTTCGTCCCAGAAATAACTGTACGGTCGCCACGTTCCGCGCTCGTAGTGCAAAATCTGCGTTTCCAAGCGGATCGGCTCGCCTGCGGTTTGCGGCAGCGTCAGGTGCTTGGCGAAAACGGTCCCCTCTGGATAAACGGCTCGTTTGTCTTTGCTTTTGGCAAGTTCGATCGCGCCGGCGCCGGGAATCCCCGCAAAACGCTCGGCCTTGGCGCCATCCAACCAGCGGCTGACTTTCACGGCATAGGGCACGACGCCCGGCGCCGGGGCCATCGTGTGCAGCGAGGCGAACAAGCCCGTCTCGCTGAGCCGGCGAGGGAAGCTGGCCGAAGTGTCTGGCACGTCGGACGGCAGCAGTTCGTAAATCTGGCCGGTGAAATCGTAGTCGAGCACGTACAACTCGCCGGCGGCGCCTTCGGTGAAGGAGACGATCCGCTGATCGGTGTCGACCAGCGTCGTCTGCGAATACGACTGATCTTCGTCCGCGTGCAGCGCCCAGATCGTGCCGGTGATGTAGTCGCCATAGATGAACGAGCCGGCGAGCCCCGGCAGCTTCGCGCCGCGATAGACCGGGCCGCCGATCACCGAGTTGGCTTCGGTGTGCGGATGGTCGATGGCCGGAGGCAGAATCGGCGTCGGCCCCGGCTTGACCTCGGTCCGCAGCGCCGCACGGCCTTCCATCACGGGCCAGCCGCAGTTGCCGCCGCGAACGATGCGATGCACCATCTCCCACGATTCCCAGCCGTTGTCGGCGGCGAACGTCTCGCCTGTCTCGACGTCGATGCCGAACTTCCACGGATTGCGCAGGCCATAGGCCCAGATCTCGCCGCGGGCGCCCTTGAGTTCGACAAACGGATTGCCGGCGGGAATCGCATACGCCTGGCCGGCGGCCGGATGGTCGACGTCGATCCGCAAGATCGCGCCGAGCAGATCGCTCACGTCCTGACCCGTCGTGCGGCCATCGGGCGGATTCGGTCCGGCGCCGTCGCCCGTGGAAATGTACAAGCAGCCGTCCTTGCCGAACTCCAGGCAGCCGCCGTTATGGCCGCCGGATGGCCAGGTAATGATAACCTGTTCGCTGTTGGGCACGGCTCGCGGCGGCGCGTTGCCGTCGAGCGTAAATCGCGAGACGCGCGTGTGGCCGCCCTCGCCCGGATGAACGTAGCAGACGAACAGGTAGCGGTTATCGCCATATTGGGGATGAAACTCGGCGTCGAACAGAGAAACGTTGCGGCCCGCCAGATCGCCCGGCAAGAGCGCTTGCAGATCGACGATCAGATCGGCCTCTTTCACCTGGGCTTCCAGGGGAAAGCTGAAGACCTTGCCGGCCATTTCGGTCACGAGCAGCCGCTTGGCGCCGGGAACCAATTCGATGCAGGTAGGTTTTCGAAAGCGAAGCGCCGGATACGCCGGAACGAGCCGATAGGGCGCCGGCGGCTGGGGCGCTCCTTGAATGCGCGACGTCGTCCAGGCCGGTCGCTTCGCCGCCTTTTCCGCTGTCCCCGCCCACGCTTCCGCCGCGCATAAACCGACGCCGACCAAGGCGCCGAAACCTAAAACGCACATGCCGCCTAAACGCATCTTCGACTCCGGGGGCGCAGTTGAACATCAAAGCATTTGAGTCCGAATTCTAAGTTCGCACGGCTCAACTTGACGGGGTTCGAGTGTACCACACTCGTGCGCCGTTTGCCTGATTCAAGCGAGAATCAGAAGTTTGCGCTTGCTTGCAGACTGGCGATGCCGACGGGATTTAGCCGCGGATGAAACACGGAGCGGCGAAGCCGCAACCAAAGTCGCTTTTCGCTCCGCGAAAAAGGCGCCTTTTTCGCGGAGCGAAAAGCGACTTTCTGGAGCCTGAGTTTGAATTTCCTGCCGCGAAACCCGGCTTGACCCTCAGGGCGAAAT
>DATKRK010000413.1:0-40428 GCA_035532215.1 Pirellulales bacterium
GTGCGGCGGTCCAGCCGTTCGCAGTTCGCGCATTCGTGTTTCTTCTCGGGCTCCACCATGACGGCAAAACCCTAATCAATCGCCGCAAAACTACCAAGATCAGTTCAAAACCCGTGAACGCTTACCAGCGGCCGAAAACCACTCTTTCAGGGAGAAGACCGATGAGATTTCGCACTGTGACCGCTTTGATAGGGGCCTCGCTCCTGCTCGCCGGCGTTTTCGCCCGGGCCGACGAAAAATCGGCGCCGACCGCCTTGCAGCAATTCGAGACGCTCAAGAAACTCGCCGGGCGAGTGGGTCGAGATCGACAAGGACGGCAAACCGACCGACAAGGTGATCAGCTCGATCCGCGTGACCTCGGCGGGCAGCGCCATCGAGGAAACGCTGTTTCCCGGCGGCGATCATGAAATGGTCACCATGTATTTCATCGACGGAGACAAGCTGCTCTTGACGCACTACTGCGCTTTGGGGAACCAGCCGCAGATGCAAGCCGAGCCGGGCGAGGACGCCAAGCGGATCGCCTTCAAGTTCGTCGGCGCCACGAACTTGAAGAGCGCCGACGAGCTCCACATGCACGAGGGGCGACCTTGACCGTCGCCGGCCCCGACCGCTATCAGGGCGAATGGGCTGCGTGCAAAGACGGCGAGGCGTGCCACCAGGTGAAATTCGATCTGGCGCGCAAAGCCAAGTAATCTGGAAAGGACGCGAGCGTGGCGAAATTCATGTGGAAGCGAGGCGCCCGCCGGTCGTGGGGCGGCCTTCCTCACCCGTCAATCGCCGACGGCCTGGAAGGCCGCCCAACAAGCCCCCAACCATTGGTTCGCTAGACCTGCGGCTCCCAGCCCTGGCGATACTCGCGCGACCAGAGTGCGGCTTGCTCTTCGTCGCCGAGAATTTTCTGCTCGGCCGGGTCGAAATTCACGGTGCGGCCAGTGCGGTAGGCGATGTTGCCCAGGTGGCAGAGCGCGGTGCTTTTGACCCCTTCCTCGATCTCGGCGTTCAGCCGCTCGCCGGTGCGAATCGAGGTCAGGAAGTTGCCGACGTGCAGCGCGTCGGAGTAGCCGGTCTCGCCGCTGACGACCTCCTTGTTGTCTTTGTCGAACACCTTGTAGCCGCGGCCGGTGACGACGAGCGAACCGTTCTCGCCGTAGAACACGACGCCGAACGATTCGTTCTCCAAGCCGCGTTTGTTCCAGGTGCGGTGCTCCCAGTTGATCGCCTTGTCGCCGAAGTTGTAGGTCACCACCTGAGTGTCGGGCGTTTCCTGGTCATCGTCGAAATGGAATCGCCCGCCGCCGCAGACGACTCGCTCGGGATAATCGACGCCCAGGCCCCAGCGGCAGACGTCCAGGCCGTGAATGCCGTTGTTGCCCAGTTCGCCAGTGCCGTAGTGCCAGAACCAGTGCCAGTTGTAGTGGATCAGGTTGTCGCGATAGGCCCGCTCGGGCGCCGGGCCTTGCCACAGTTCGTAGTTGAGCCAGGCGGGCACGTCGGCCGGCTGGCCGTGGCCGATGCTCGGACGCACGCTGTTGATCCAGGCCCGGGCGAACAGCACCCGGCCGATTTCGCCTTTTTGCAGGCGGCTGACCGCTTCGGTGATGCCCGGCGAGCTGCGGCGCTGCGAGCCAAGCTGCACCGAGCGCTTGTGCTTGCGGGCGGCGGCGACCATCAACTGCCCTTCGCGGCCGTTGTGGCAGGCGGGCTTTTCGACGTACACGTGCTTGCCGGCCGCGCAGGCCAGAATGGTCGCCGGGGCGTGCCAGTGGTCGGGCGCCGCAATGACCAGTGCGTCGATCGCCGGATCGTCGAGCGCCTTGCGGAAATCGACCAGCGCCGCGGGCTGCTCTTTTTGGTGCTTGGCCACCGCCGCCATGCCTTTGGCGATCGCCCGTTCGTCGACGTCGCAAATGTAAGCCACGGCAGCGTTCGGCTGGGCGGCGAACGAACTGGCCAGCGCGCTGCCGCGGCCGTTGACGCCCATCACGGCCACCACCAGCCGATCGCCTGCCGACTTGTTCGCTTCGGCGACGGCCACTTCGCTCCAGACGGCCAAGGCGGCGCCCGTCGCGGCGGTATGCGTCAGAAATTCGCGGCGATTGACGGCACGGATCATGGACAAGCTCCTCAAGCGGGGTGGGGCGGGAAGCGGCGTGAGTTCAGTTCAGTTCGACTCGGTTCAAGAAATGGTAGACCACGGACCGGGCAATTTGCAATCCGGTTGTCGCGAGGCTGAGGCGGCGTTTAGATGCCAGCGAGATGGCAGGCGGTAGGAGGTAGTGTCTTAAAGCTGTGTTGCAGGGCGGGAATCGCGCTTGGCCACCGCTTGAATGCATTAGCCGCTCCTCTAGAATGGAGAACGGTGACGCCACCGAAAACCTTTGCCGCGAGGGGCCAGTTTTGGGGCTGGCTGTAGGATACCTGCCCCGTCTTGCAGCCAGCTTTTTATGGATGGGTGGTCGAGTGGTCTATGGCGCCCGGCTGATAACCGGGCGGTTGCGTCACAACAACCCGCGGGTTCGAATCCCGCCCCATCCGTTTTCTCGATTATTTCGCTTGACTAATTATCGTTTTGGACGATAATTTAGGCGTGACGCAACCGCTTGGTTGTCAGTCCGGCCTTATCACCCGGACAAAGCCGCCAGGGAATGTAATCCCTTGCGGCTTTTTTATTTGCGCGGACCCCATATCGTCTCAATCTGGTCTTTGAATACTCGATCCAAAGCCCCTGCAAACAGCTCATCGAACGTCCAAATCCGATCCGTCAACCCTGCCATCGGCGAGGCCGCCCGGCTGCCCTAAAACTGGATTCTGGAACTTCGGCCTATTTTCCCACGGGCGGGGGCAAAACGCCGGGCCTGGGATAGCTGCGGGGCGGGTAGGCGGGCAAGGGGTTGGCGCGAGCCGGATAGGCGGGCGAGGGATAACCGGGCGATCCAACCGTCGGAGGAAGTTGAACCGGCGGCAAGGGAACGGCGTGGGGCGAAGGGGCCCGAGGCGCCGGCGGCCCGAACAGCCCCGAAAACCAGCCCGACGTCCGGCTCGGGGCCGCGCTTTCCAGGCGGGTCGATTGACGCAGGTTTTCGGCCCGGCCGAGCAGTTGCTCGGTCGAGGCGACCTTTTGCGGCGTCAGTTGATAGTCGATGATGCGTTCGTCGCGAAGTTCCTTCGGAATGAAGTTCTCGCTCACGAAGTCGATCGGCGGAATTTCGTACCACGGCGGCCAAATCCAGCGGTCGTCGTCGAGCGTTTCGTAGCCGTCGCGGATGAGTTGGATGTGGCGTTTGCCGTAATAGATATAGTCGGTGGAGCAGGGCGTGATGCCGATGTTCCATTGATCGATGATCACCAAGGCGCCCGGCGGGTTGCTGCGAATCGTCAGCCGCCGCTGGACGCAACCGGCGGTCGCCGCGCAGCAAACGACCGCCGCCAGCAAGCCCAGCCGGCAGAGATCGAGAACCGGCGATGTTCGACGAGCGTTAGGCACTTCGGGTGGTTTTGGAAGAAAAACGCGGCGCACAGGGCGGCCCTGTTCGGGGCGATGGCTTGGCGAAACTTCGGCGCGGCTCGCCGGGCGAGTCGTCGCAATCGATAGAAATGGGCCGCGAGTATAGCCGTGGGGCCGGAAATCTTCCAGGCCGATCCGCCGGCCCATCTAGGAGCGTTTCCGGGTGCGAGTTAAAATCGTTAAGGCGGAGTATTTACAGCGTCGGCGCAATGCTGGTCCGCCGCGAGCGATCATTCACTTTCCGACCGTCGGCATGGACCCAAAACCCGTCAACTGGGAAACCGGCATCGAGCATGCTGCGATCAGCGATGTCGGCCTGCGCCGCTCGAACAATCAGGATTCTTACGCCGTGGCCTTGGCGGGCGCCCCCGAGCTGTGGGCGCGCCGCGGGCATTTGTTCATGGTGTCCGATGGCATGGGGGCGCATGCCGCGGGCGAGTTGGCCAGCAAGATGGCCACCGACACCGTGCCGCACACCTACAACAAGTTATTGGAAGAGCCGCCGCCCGGCGCCATCCGCCAGGCGATTGAAGACGCCAACGGGCGGATTCACACTCGCGGCCAGGCCAATCTCGACTTCCGCGGGATGGGAACCACCACCAGCGCGCTGGTGCTGCTGCCCGAAGGCGCGCTGGTGGCCCACGTAGGCGACAGCCGCGTCTACCGGGTGCGCGAGAACCGCATCGAGCAGCTTTCGTTCGACCACAGCCTGGTCTGGGAAATGATGGCGGCCGGTAAAATCCGCGAGTCGGAGGTGCCGAGCTATATTCCCAAGAACATCATCACCCGCTCGCTGGGCCCTTCGGCCCATGTGCAGGTCGATCTGGAAGGCCCTTACCCGCTGGCGCCGGGCGATACCTTTTTGCTGTGCAGCGACGGGCTGAGCGGCCAGGTAAGCGACGAAGAAATGGGTGCCATCCTGGGCGCGCTGCCGCCGCGCGAAGCGGCGCAGATGCTGGTCGATCTGGCGAACCTGCGCGGCGGCCCGGACAACATCACCGTGATCGTCATTCGCGTGGGCGAGCTTCCCCGAGCCCCGCTTGCGCCGCAGACGCCCGTGCGGAACCGCGCGGCGGCTCGGCCGATCCATCCGGTCGTCTGGATCCTGCTGGGCGTGCTGACGCTGGCCACGCTGTTGCTGCTCGTGGCGCACCATTTCGAAGTGGCGATTTTCACCGCGCTCGGCGCGTTGGTTGTGGGCGCCGCCTTGTTGGTGCGTCGCTTTGGCGGCGCCGGAACGCAAACCGGCTACGGGCAACGTTTCGGCCGCGGACCTTACACGTCTCGGCCTTGTCCGACCAACAACGACTTCGTCGACAAGCTGGCCAAGGTCGTGGCTCAGCTTCGCGAGGCCGCGACTGAAGAAAACTGGTCGATCGACTGGACGCGTTTCAACACCTTCGACTCGCGCGCCATGGCCGCGGCCGAGAGCAAGCAGTACCAGGAAGCCGTCCGCGAATACGGCCACGCGATGTGCTTCATGATGGACGAGATTCGCGGCCAGCGCCGCAAGAAGAACAACGGCCGCTCGCCCGGCTTCGACGGCGGGTAAACGCGTAGGCTTCGGCCATCACTTTTAAATAGCCCATGCATTTATGCCTGCGCTACGTAAAAATGCGGTATCTGCGTCCTCTTGCAACATTCGAGGTGCTAGCATGCGAATTGTGTAGAACAGCGAGCGCTTGCCCCCGGCGCACCGATGATTGACCGCTAGTCGGCCCAGGCTCTGCCCCAGCCACCCTCGCCGGCTGGCGGCTGAGCCTAGGCGAAGCCCCAGTTCGCCTGTCGATTCAAACTTGCAGACGCTCCGGCCTACGGCGTGACCGCGCGAATCGTGTTGCGCAGCGGCTGACCGCGAACGTAGACCTTGGGACGCACGAGGTACGTTCGCGGCCGCACGATCACCGGCGCCGGCACGACGTAACGCCGCGGAAAAATCACCGGGCCGTAGATGGGCGCCGAATAGTAGGCGACCACAGGCGCCGGAAGAGCGACGACGACCGGCGGGCTCGGCGCGATCGCCGCAGGCGGCAAAAACGTGGTCACGACCTGGGCTTGGGCCGCATCGGCCAGGCCAAACGCGACGAGAGCCGCAACGGCCGCGAATAAGCTTTTCATGTGCGCTTCATCCTTGTAGAAAATCGGCCCCCCCGTTAAACCTTGGATCAGTCTACGTCAGTTTCCGCTCGTTTCAACCCGCCCCGGCGGCCGCCGACATGCCCGATCAGGTGATTTTGCTCGTTGTCGCCGGGCTGCGCGGCGGCGATCTGGCGCGGATGCCGCAACTGCGAAGTCTGATCGCCACAGGCGACGAAGCGGCGCTGGCGCCCAGTTTTCCCTGTCTCGCCGGACCGGTCGAGGCGAGTCTGCTGACCGGCGTCGCAGCCGAACGTCACGGCGTCGTTGGCGATTGGCTGTTCGACCATCAGCGTCGCACCATCGATCGCTGGACTGATCGATGGACCGACGGCAGCCCGCGTTTCGAATCGCCGCCGATTTGGGACATTCTTCGCGAGCACGATCCGCAGCTCGTCTCGGCCGTTGTAGGGTGGGGCGCAGCCCCACGCGCGAACTGGCTTGAAAGCACCATCGAGACTGCCCAACGCCGGCCCGACTTCTTGTATCTCTACCTGGCTGAGCTAGCCGAAGTCGCCCAGCGGTCGGGGCCGGACAGTGCTGAATTGCATCTCGCGCTGGCGGAAGTCGATCGCACGCTCGGCCAACTAATCGCCGCCATCAATGACGCTTACGGTTCGCAGGCGCCGTTATGGCTCGTCACGGGCGGCTTTACGGTTTCGCCGGTCGAACGCGCGTGTTATCCCAACCAAATTCTGCACCAGGCCGGCTTGCTCGCCCTTCGCGACAGCGACTCCGGTCCGATCGCCGATTTGGAGCGAAGCGCGGCGTTGGCCATCGTCAACCGGCAGCTTTCGCACGTCTATGTCGCCGGCGGCGACCGCTCGACGATTGCCGAGGTCGCGAAGCTTTTCGCTGCGCAAACCGAGATCGCCGAGACGCTCGTCGGCGCCCAGCGGCGGCGGTTCGACTTGCAGCACGCGAACTCGGGCGACGTGATTCTGATTTCTACGCCGGAAAGCTGGCAGGCTTACCCTTGGTGGGGCGACGTTGCGCACGCCCCAGCCTGGGCCCGCGAGGTTGGCGCCATGCACAAGCTCGGCGCCGACCCGCTGGAATTGTTCGCCTGCGACGGCCGGGCGCCGCTCGATCCATCGCTCCTCAAAGGTTCTCACGGCGCGCCGGCGCGCGACGAATCGCAGCGCAGCGTGATTTACTCCTCCGAGCCTGGCGTGCTGGCCGGGGGGTTGCTGGCCGACACGGACGTCTGCGATCTGGTGCTGAGGCAGTTTGGAATCTGAGCTAGCGCGGAATAAAATGGGCTCACGCGGAGGCGCGGCAAAGTAGCAGGCACATTCCATCTGCCGTCCGCCGGAACCGCCCATGCGGTTGGCGCCTCTGCACCGCGCAGACCAGAGCAAGCCGCTGAGGCGATCCAGGCTACGGCATCCGGAGGATGCCTGCTACTTTTACCTCCCGGCCACGTTCTCGCCCGGCGGCATGGGGCGCAGGTAGGGGCGAATGCGTTCGAGCGTCTTGGGTCCAATGCCGCGGACGCGGCGTAGATCTTCGTGGTCGAGATACGGCCCGCGCTCGCGGCGCATTTCGACGATCCGCTTGGCCAGGCTTTCGCCGATTTCTGGCAACTGCGCCAACTCGGGCCAGTCGGCCTGGTTGAGATCGACCAGAAACTCGACTTGCCGCCGCGGCTCGCGATCGATTTCGATCAAGCGGCCTGCGGCGCCGCCTTGCACGCACCAGTACACGGCGAGCGAAATCAGCGCCGCCAGCGCCAACCCGGCGACGGCGGCCTGATCGGCGCGCCGCAACAGCCAAGTCGGGCGCTGGGGCGGCGGTTCGGCGTGCGTTGACATACTTCGGCTCATTATCCACAATCCCGGCTACGATGACCAGCAAAGAGTTTCGACAGATCGAGTGGGACGAGGACGTCGAAGACGATTGCCGGCAGATTATTCGGCTGGCGGTCCGCGAAGATCTCGGCCGGCTGTACGATTGGACCACGGTGGCCCTCGTCGGCGAAACCGCGACAGGCAAGGCCCGCGTCGTGGCTCGCAAGCCGGGCGTCATTGCCGGCCTGCCGGCCGCTCGCGTTACGCTCGACGAGTACGATCCGCAAATCGAATTCGAGCCGCGGGCCAGCGACGGCGACTCGGTGGCGGCAGGCCAGGTCGTGGCCGAGCTCAGCGGCCCCGCGCGCAGCCTGCTCACGGCCGAACGTCCGCTGTTGAACCTGCTCGGCCATCTCTCGGGCATCGCCACGCTCACGGCCGAATACGTGCGGGCGGCGGCGGGAGGCGCCGCGCGGATTTACGACACGCGCAAAACGACGCCCGGCTGGCGGCGGCTGGAAAAGTATGCCGTCCGCGCCGGCGGCGGTTGGAACCATCGCTTGGGATTGTTCGATGCGATCCTCATCAAAGACAACCATCTGGCGCTGGGCGCCACGGCCGAGCGGGGTCGTTACACGCCCGCCGAAGCCGTGAGCAAGGCGCGCGAATTCTTGCGAGACTTGGGCGCCGACGATCCCCGCCGCGAGATGATCGTCGAGGTCGAGGTCGATACGCTCGAACAACTGGCCGAAGTCTTGCCGGCCGGGCCCGACATCGTGTTGCTCGACAATCTGCCGCCCGAGAAGCTCCGCCAGGCCGTTGCCATGCGCGACGCGAGCGATCCGCAAATTCTGCTCGAAGCCTCGGGCGGAATCGACCTGACGACGCTCGCCGACGTAGCCGCCAGCGGCGTCGACCGCATCAGCGTCGGCGCCTTGACGCACTCGGCCCGCTGGTTCGACGTGGGCCTGGACTGGATTTGACAGTCATTCCGCGCGACCTATAGTTCCGATTGACCGGGTTCGAGGCGGGCTAGCCCGGATTATTCATCAGCCCAGCTATTACTTGACAAAGCGCTCCATACAAACCCGAAGCGCCAGCGAGGTAATTGCGTTGCTCCGCCTCGCTTGCGCTTCGGGTTGGTGTGGGCTGATGAATAATCCGGGCTAGGAGCCATCGGACACGGCGGGGATAGCTCGGAGCTAAGAGGGGACCCTGCCGTGTCTTTTCACTCGCCACGGAGGGACGGGCGCCCGCGCCCGTAGAGCATGGAGGGACGGGCGCCCCCGCCCGTCTCCTTTTGCAGTGCGCCTGCACACGGGCGAGGGCGCCCGTGCCTCCATCGCACGCTCGTCGGAATCGCGCAAGACGGCATAACCTCGTTTCCCGAATCCGCCGGCCTGTATCGCACGCTGGGCACGGCTCAATACCGGCTGGGCGAGTTCGAATCTGCAAAACAAAGGCGTGCAGCAAGCCGTCACTTTGGACAAATCGCATCCCTTGTCCTACTTTTTAGTGGGTTCGGCGCTTCGCTCTTCCGGAAAGAGCGGCGCCGCCGCCCTTTGCTCTTTCACGTTCCGCCGCAATTTCGCGCCTCATGATCAACGAACTCAAGTCCGCGTGGCCCTGGCCGGCGACGGCCGCGGTGGTGTCGGCCGCACTGGCGATTCCGGCCGGCTACGCCGGCATCGACGGGCCGCCGGCGATGCGCTGCGGTTGGCTGCTCGCCGGCGCGCTGGCGGCCAGCGGCCCGTGGTGGTTTGGCTGGCGCCGCGCCCAACGCCAGCAGCACGCGACTCGCCGCTGGTTAGAGCGGCTGGCGCAGACCGAGCCGCGAGATTGGGCCGACGCCTTGAGCGGCGCCGCGCTGCCGGTCGGGGACCGGAAATCTGCGTGCTTCCAGGCGTTCGAGAAATTGCAGGAGCGGCTGGCCGAGCATTCCCGGCAACTGGCCGAAGCCGAACACGCCCGCGCGGCGCTCGAAATCCGCTCGCGGCGAGCGGCCGAGCAAGCCGAGCGCGCGCGACTCATCTTGGGCAGCCTGCCCGAACCGGTGATCGCCGTCGACACCTATGGCGCCTTGTCGCTGGCGAATCCCAGCGCCGAGCGGCTGTTCGGTTTCGACGCGCAGGCGATCGGCGCGCACGGCGTCGCACAGTGCCTGCGCTCGAACCGGCTGGCCGCCGCGATCAACGAACTCCGCCGCTACCAATCGCCGACGAGCCGCACGGAGGAATTCGAAATCGAGTCGGCCGACGGGCAGTCGCGCTGGTACAAGGTCACCACGACCACCATGCCCGGCGAAGGCGAAGGCGGTCAAGGCGCCGTCGTGTTCTTTCGCGACATCAGCACCGCCAAGGCCAACCAGCGGCAGAACGCCGAATTCGTCTCGGCCGCCAGTCACGAAATGAAAACGCCGCTGGCCGGCATCAAGGCCTATGTCGAGCTGCTCGCCGACGGCGACGCCGAAGACGAAGCCACGCGCGAAGAGTTCCTGGGCGTCATCAACGGGCAAGCCGATCGCTTGCAACGGCTGATCGACAACCTGCTCAACATCGCCCGCATCGAAGCCGGCGCCGTCAAAGTCAGCAAGCAGAGCCAGCCCTTGAACGAGATTCTGACCGAAGCGTTCCGCGTCGTGCAGCCCAGCGCCGAAGCCAAGCAGATCCGGCTGGTGCAGGACATGAGCCCGCTGTACCTGGGCGTGCTGGCCGATCGCGACATGCTGTTGCAAGCCGCGATCAACCTGATGTCGAACGCCGTCAAGTACACGCCGCCCGGCGGCCAGGTGACGCTCCGCAGCCGGCTGCTCGATTCCGAAGTCTCGTTCGAAGTGGAAGATACCGGCGTGGGGCTCGGCCCGGAAGACTGCCGGCGGGTGTTCGACAAGTTCTATCGCGTGGAAAAAAACAAGCAGATGGCCTCCGGCACGGGTCTCGGCCTGCCGCTGGCCCGGTATATCGTCGAGGACGTTCACAACGGGCGCCTCGCCCTGAAGAGCCGCCTGGGAGAAGGCAGCGTCTTCACGGTGACCTTGCCCCGTTCGGGACAAATGGGCTGACCCAAGCGGACCGCCAGGCGGTCCAGGAGAGATGCGATGAGCGTTCGCGTTTTGATGTGCGACGATGAGATTCACATTTTAAGGGCCGCCGAATTCAAGATCGCCCGGGCCGGGTTCCAGGTGCGCTGCGCCTGCGACGGGCAGGCCGCCTGGGAGGCGATTCAAGAGGAGCGGCCGGACATCCTGATCACCGACTTTCAGATGCCGCGCCTCGACGGCCTGGGTCTGATCCAGCGGCTGCGCGAAGACCCGGCTACGCGCGACTTGCCGGTGATCGTGCTGACGGCCAAGGGCTTCGAGGTCTCGCCGCAGGAACTGGCCGAGAAATGGGGCGTGATCGCCGTGATCGGCAAGCCCTTCAGCCCGCGCGAACTGCTGCGGCTGGTCGAAAGCGTCGCCGCCGGATTGACGGCCGCAACGAGGGACTAATGCTCCTGCATTGCTGAAATGACACTCCGCCAACGAAGCTGAGTGGGATGGCTGGCGGCAGAGCCTTGGCGATGCCCCAGCGACGTCCACATCGAACCCGCCGAACGCTGCTTGCGCGTCCGCTACCGCATCGACGGCCGGATGTACAAATCGCTCGAAGTCCCGCAGCACTTGCTGGGCGCCGTGACCAGCCGCATCGAGATCATGGCGGCGCTCGACATCGGCGAGCGCCGGCTGCCGCAGGACGGCCGCATTCACGTGCTGCTCGACGGCCGCAAGATCGACCTCCGACGTGACGGGCAACGTGTGGTGCGAACGGCTCTGGCGAAAGGTGTCTCGCGACGTCACCGAAGGCAAGCAGTGCCATTCGTTCCTGACAGCTTTTCCTCACCCTGAGCTCTATGCAGGCCGACTACCGACCGCCGCGTTTTTGGGCGGGGCGACCGAAATCGCCTGGCACGTCTCCGAAACTAGTGCTGCCGAAGAACGACTTGCCGTTTCCCACCAGCGTCTCTGGCTTAAAGCGGGACATCGGCAGTAATGGGTGCTCGATGACAAAGCGATGATCTGCCAACACGTGGCTCCGCGCGATGCCATCCACGGCTCGGCCCAAGGAGAGCGCGCCGTCGGCGCCAATCGGCAGACGCGGGGCCGCTCCGGCGAACAACTCTGGGAAACCGCTCGTTGGCTGTTCAATCTCGCCGTCGCTGAAACCCGCTTGCCGCAGGAATTCGACGTGCGCATCACGCACCCTGGTCTTTCGATCTTCACTTCGTTCGGTGATTTTGCCGTAGGTAGCCAGCGCCCACTCCAGCTCCCCTTGCAAGTCCTCCGGTCCCACAAAGCCGGTCAAGACGTGAAAGATTTCGCCCGAGGGCGTCACGAACATAATTTGAACGTTTTGCCGGCCGTTGCCTCGAACACATGGTCCGGCCGGGTCGCGCGGGGCATGAGAGAACGATTCTCCCGCCGTCGCATCTCCTCGCGTATTGATGCGAAGGCAAATGAATTCTTCGTTCAGCAGCTTCCGCACGGAATCGTCAGAGAACGACACGGTTCTCATCGAATGCCCGGCGCTTCACATGAAACCGGCCAGGTCGCCAAGTACGCGGAAACAGAAGACCGGCTTGCCTTCATTGGGCGACTTACTCTTGGCCGCGGCACTACGAGCGCTCTCGAGCGAGCCGAACCACGAAATGCCAAACAACTCTTCGGTTTGCGCCGCTCCAGCACGGCGACCGGTGCGCGAACGCGCCTTCGCAACCCGCAAGCGGTCGCGGTTTTTTTCCCGCAGCCTGGCTTCAGTCTTGTCCTGTCGAGTCGAATCGCGGCCCGAATGCTTTGACGCCCGTTCCGCGGAGGCGCCATGGACAGCAAAAAACAATGACGCCAATACGGCGCCGGCAAGCAAACGCCAGGAAATGCGAAGGCGGGGACTCATCGACTTCTCCATTGTCGGATTCGAAGAATTGCAAGAGTCACTTTCAGCAGGCGACTTGAACCGCTGTATTGTACTCAATCGATGCGCTATGCCAAGCAATTGCGCCGAGCGGTGGCATCCATGCGATCTAACTCTGCAACACATCGCGGATCGAGAACGCGAAGGACTGCGCCGTTCGCCCTCACCCCAGCCCTCTCCCAAAGGGAGAGGGGGTTTTTGATACGGCTCTTCTCCCAAAGGGAGAGGGAGCTTGACTACCTCCTCGTTGCTACTCGTCCTGCCCGGGCGCCACCGACTTGGTGGCGTCGATGCCCAGCGATGCCAGCCCCGAGATGATGAAGCTCACGCCGCAGACGGCGAAGGCGACGTCCCAATTCCGCACGGCGACGCCGCCGGGGCCGCTCGACATGCTCACCCATTGCAAGAGCGGCGGCGAGACGGCGGCGCCCAGATTGCCCCACATGTTGCCCCAGCCGAGCACGGCGCCGACGTACTTGCCGCCGACGTCCTGCAGGCAGGCCCAGGTGCCGGCCACGCCCAAATCGGTGGCGAAGGCCACGACGGCGAAGGCGGCCGTGGCGGCCCAAGGCGAATCGAGACTCGGCAGCGCAAAAAAAGCCGCGGTCGCCAGGAATCGCGACAACGCCAACGGCAAACTGCGGCCCCAACGAAGGCCCAGCCGGCGCGCGGCCCAGTCGGTGAGCCAGCCGCCCATCAACATCCCGGCCATGCCGACCAACAACACGACCGTGGCCATCAAGCCGCCCGCTTTGTCCGGCGCGTGCTGGGCCTCTTTCAAATACGTGGGCAACAAGGTGACCAGAAAGGCCCAGCCGACGTTGGTCGTGAATTGCGAGAGGTTCATCAGCCACATGCTTGCACTGCGGAGCACGAGCCGGACGACGACCGCCGTTTCCCCGGCCCGATGGGCCGACGCGGCGCCCGCGCCGGCGGGTCTGCCGTAGGCGATCAAGGCTTGCTCCGCAGCGTTGGCGCGCGGATGTTCGGCCGGCCTTTCGCGAAAGAAGATCCAAAAGGCCGCGGCCACGAAGGCGCCGACGACGCCGTACAGCACCATCACCGCCTGCCAGCCGCGGCAGACCGAAATCAGCCAGGAAGTCGAGTACGGCGCCACGGCCCCGCCTAACCGCCCGCCGAAGGCCACGACGCTGCTGGCCATGCCTCTTTGACCGATCGGCATCCAGCGGCTCAAGATGCCGCCGCTGGTCGGATACGCTCCGGCTTGCGCCATGCCCACGCTCAGCCGCAACCCGAACAGCATCACGAACCCGATGGCCCAGCCCGTCATGGCCGTGAACAACGACCAACTGAGAATATAGATCGTCATCATCAACCGTGCGCCGAAGCGGTCGCTGATCCAGCCCCCCGGCACCTGCCCCAGCGCGTAAGACCAGAAGAACGCGCTCAGACTCCAGGCGATCTTGACGTCGGTCAGCTCGAGCGTCTCTTTGACCGAGTCATATTTCAAGACCTCGGCCAGGCAGATGCGGTCGAGATACAGCAGAAACGAGGCCAGCGTGGTAACCCCCAGAATCATCCACCGCACGCGCGACGGCGGCGCCTCTTCGCCAGTACTCGCGCTGGGCTCTGCTTCGGCCAGGGGCGATTGAAAGGGATTGGCCATAGTCCGGGGGATGCAACGATGCGCTGGATCCGTTCACTGAAGCGCGACAGACTAACGCGAAGAATCGCAATCTGGCGAAATATCTGATGACCGAGGCCGGCATATCCTACCAGACGGGCGATCGCGCGACTCCGCTATTTTCAAGCAACCACGGATTCCCCAGCGTGACCTTCGGCCGCAACCCATTGAGCCACGGATGGAACACGGATCAAACACGGATGAAATGCAGAACGAGGCTCTTCCGCAGAATCCATGGGCGGTTTTATCGCTGCTTAGCAGGGTTGGGGTTGCGTTTTCCAAGGCATTGCCGGGCAAATAAACGTGGCGTTGGTATGTGAGACGCCGGTAAGGAGGCAAATCGGAAAACACCATGTCCGATCCGTGTTCGATCCGTGTTTCATCCGTGGCTCGCCTCCGCCAAGATCGCCGCATGAATCCTCGCGAGACGCGGAGAAATAGAACGTTTGTAGTACGGACGACACGGATATCTGAATGGAAAATCCGTGCCATCCGTGGTTCCACGAGCAACAACGGAGGATTGAATAGCGTTCTTGCCGGGCCTACCAGCGGACGGCCACTTTGACCACGGCCTTGTGCAAGTCGCCCTGCCCGGCCAGCGGCGCGTGCGCGTCCTCGGGAAAGAAGACCGCAAACGACAGCGGCTTGACGGCGAACCAACTCTCGGGGATGTCGCCGAAGAATCCTACGTCCTTCTCGGCCTCGTAAGGAGATTCGATCGCCGAGCACTCGGGCGTCGATTTCCAGCCGATCTCCTCGGCGCCGGCGACGGTGAATTGGATATCGATATACTTGCGGTGCGATTCCAGCTTGGCGCGTTGCCGTCCGCGCCCCGGCTCGCGGCCGATGACGACCAGCAAGCGATCGCCGTCGAGGGCATGTTTACCGGGGGCCATGCCCCCCACGTCGGGGCGGCGTAAAAAGTCGAACGCCGGCTTGAAGCCCGGATGAATCGGCAGATAACGCTCCCAGTTGGCCAGGCGATCCAAGATCATCGAACGAAACTCCTCTTATTGCCGCCGCACGAGCCGCGTCGGTTCGTCGTTGCGGACCCGACCGCACTGACGAATCGACCTCGCCGGCGAATTGCTTGCCGAGCAAAGATCGCCTCTTCTCCGGCGCCCCAAGCGTAGCAGCTTATCGTCAATTAGCAATCATTCGGAAACCGCCGCTTGTTGACGCAGCTCCTTGGTTTTTATTTGACCGCGAACGGTCCAGATGCGATCTTGGTCGGCGACGAGCCCGCCAGACTTCAGCCTGCCCGCCGCGGACGTTGAAAATCGCTTCTTAACGACTTTTATCCCGTCTTTTGGGGAGAGTAAACGCCATGAAATATAATTACTTGGCTGGCGCGGCCAGCTTGCTCTTGATGGTGAGCCCCGCCCTGTTGGCGGCAAACGATGACGGCTTCGCGATGAGTTTGTTCAACGGCCGCAACCTCGACGGGTGGGTCGTGACCGGCTGCAAGGCGGGGGTCGAAGACGGGCTGCTCGTGTTGCAAGAGGGGGACGGGCTCGTGCGCTCGGAGCACGATTACGGCGACTTCGTGCTCGAACTCGATTGGCGAGCCCGGAAGGGCGAGGCCTGGGACTCGGGCGTTTATTTTCGCGCCGACGTGCCGGCCGCCGGAAAGCCCTGGCCGAGCCGCTATCAGGCCAACCTGGAGCAAGGCAAGGAGGGCAACGTCAAAAACCTGAAAGGCGCCGAGAGCAGCGGCCTGACGAAGCCAGGCGAGTGGAATCATTTTCGCCTGCGCGTCGTCGGCTCGCAGGCCGAGTTGCAGCTCAACGGCAAGCCCGCCTGGAAGGTCGACGGCGTCAAGCCGGCGCGCGGTTACGTCGGTTTTCAGGCCGAGATCGCCAAGGGCGGGCAGTTCGAGTTTCGCAACATCCGCATCACCGAGCTCGATCATCGCAGCTTGTTCAACGGCCGCGACCTGAGCGGCTGGGAGGGCGCCGGACAAGACGCCGCAAAGTGCTGGACCGTGGAAGACGAAACGCTCGTCTGCACCGGCAAGCCGGGCCCCTGGCTGCGCAGCAAGCGCGAGTACGGCGATTTCAATCTGCGGCTGGAGTACAAGCTCAAGCCCGGCGGCAATTCGGGCGTCTACGTCCGCGTGCCGTTCGACGGCGATCACCGCGGCAAGGAACTTTCAGGCGGCCAGCCGAGCGGCATCGAGGTGCAGGTGCTCGACGACGCCGACCAGCGGTATCAAGACTTGAAACCTTACCAGTATTGCGGCAGCCTCTATGCCATCGTCGCGGCCAGCCCGCACGTCGGTCGCCCGGCAGGCCGCTGGAACTCGCTGGAAATCGACTGCCGCGGCGCCGATTATCGCATCGTGCATAATGGCGTGACCGTCGTCGATGCCAAGGGCGAAGCGACCCCTGAATTGAAACAGCGGCTGCTCCGCGGTTATCTCGGTTTGCAGAATCACAGCGAAGAAGTTTGGTTTCGGAACCTTCGGATCGCAGAGGCGCCATGAATCGTAAAGCAAGTTTTCAAGACGTAGGGAGGGCGCGGTTCTTTTCGGCGCTGTTCATTAAAGCGCTATTCGTCGCGGCGCTGTTCATTGCTCCGGGCGCGCGCGCCTCGGCCGAAGACCGCATGCGCGAGCTGCAGGCCCAAGCCATCGCCCAGGATCGGGCCGCTTGGGGCCATTGGGGGCTTGACCCGCAGAAGTACTCAGGCTGGAAGACGCATTCGAACCGTTTGATCCCGGTTTACACGTTCGGCGTTTCGCTCGCAGGCGTGGCGGGCGAGCATAGCCCCTACCGCGATGTCGGGCGGATCGCCAAGCTCTACGGGCGCTTGCCCGAGGGCGCGCTCAACCCCCAAGCCGATTACTTCGATCAAACCGACGTCTGCTCGCTGCAAAAAGCGGCCATCGCGGCCGGCAAGAAGTACGTCATCCTGATGATCTTCGACGGCATGGATTGGCAAACCACCTGGGCCGCCGCCACCTATCGCAATGGCCAGGTGGCTTACCGCAAAGGGCGCGGCACGGGGTTGGCCTTTCAAGATTATCGCGGTGCGGACACTGACTTCGGCTACTTCGTCACCAGCCCGCACAACGAAGGCACGACCTACGACGCCAACGCTCAGCGCGTGGTCAGCGTCGGCGGGCTGATTCCTGGCGGCTACGATTGGCGGATGGGCGGCCCTAATCCCTGGACCCTCGGCCTGGACCCGGCCTATCTGATCTCCAAGTCGGAACTGCGGCGCCAGGCCTATACCGATTCGTCGGCTTCGGCCACGTCGATGACCGTCGGCATCAAGACCTACAACGACGCCGTCAACGTCGACGAACGAGGCAAGCAAGTCACGCCGATCAGCCGCGAATTGCAGCCGCGAGGCTATTCGATCGGCGTGGTCACCAGCGTGCCGATCAGCCACGCCACGCCGGCCTGCGCCTACGCCAACAACGTTTCGCGCGACGATTACCAGGATCTCACGCGCGATCTGGTCGGTTTGCCTTCGATCGCACATCCCGACGAGCCGCTCTCGGGCGTGGACGTGCTGATCGGCGCCGGTTGGGGCGCCGAGATCGTGGCCGATCGCGGCCAGGGCGACAACTTCGTGCCGGGCAATCGGTATCTTACCGCCGAAGATCAGCAGCTCGTCGACGCCGAGCAGGGCGGCAAGTACCAACTCGCCTTGCGAACCGCCGGCCAAAAAGGCGCCGACGTGTTGACCGCCGCCGCGCGACAAGCAATCGCCGAAAAGCGGCGCCTGTTTGGTTATTTCGGCGTGGCGACGACCGGCCACCTGCCGTTCCGCACGGCCGACGGCGGCTACAACCCCGCGCCAGGCGTCGGCGCGAAGACCGAAGTTTATCGCGAAGCGGACGTCGTCGAAAACCCGACCTTGGCCGAGATGTCGACCGCCGCGCTCGACGTGCTCGGCGAAAACCCGCGCGGCTTTTGGCTGATGATCGAAGCGGGCGACGTCGATTGGGCCAACCACGACGACAATCTCGACAACTCGATCGGGGCCGTGCTCAGCGGCGACGACGCCTTCCGCGCCGTGACCGGCTGGATCGAGGCCCGCAACGGCTGGGATCAAACCGCGCTGATCGTGACCGCCGATCACGGGCACATGCTCGTGCTCGACGATCCCGAAGCGATCGCCGCCGCCGGGCGCGCCGGCCGGGGAGAGGAGGCAAAGGGCGCTGAGAGTTCTGACGCAAGGTAGCCAAAGTAGCAGGCATACTCCGGATGCCGTCGCCTAGCTTGCCTCAGCGGCCGGCCGTTGGGCAATCCGCTGAAGGATCGCAAGACGCAAGAGCCCTTCAGGCGACGGCACATGGAATGTGCCTGCTACTATGTAGCAGGCATCCTCCGGATGCCGTCGCCTGGGTTGCCCCAGCGGCTCGCCCCTGGCGCAGGCCGGCTTGGGGATGGCAAGACGTATTGGATTTCAAGCGACGGCACATGGAATGTGCCTGCTACTTTCGAGCGGGAACCGGGGCTACAATTCACTCGCCGCTAACAGAACGCGAACAATCAACAGGTACCTTGCTCACAAGAACCGAAGGTCGAGAAGCGAATCTTCCTTGGGACGAAATGTGGCGCAAAGCGATAAGTGTAAATAGCTAAAGCCTATTGGAGTAGCGAAGTGAGTTCGAAGAATCTGCGATCGAGCATTGCGCGGGTCGTCGTCGTCGGCTTGGTCGGCGTTTTGGGATGTTCGGGCGATGCCAAGCCGCCGGCAGCCAATTCCGCAGGCCCCGCAGCCGCTTCCCAGGCGCCTGCCGCCGAAACTGCCGCGACCGGCGATCAGGCGCCCGAGGAGCATCCGCCCGCCGAAGCGCCGGCCGCTAGCGAAGCCTCCGCGCCGGCCGTCGAGGCGGCAAACGCCAACGCCTCGAATTCCAACGCCGTCGAAGCAGTCAAAGACTTGCCCGTCTACGCGGAGGTCGAGGGGGTTTCCGGCACGATCAAGAGCGTCGGCTCCGATTCAATGATCAACCTGATGACCTACTGGTGCGAGGACTTCGGCCGGCACTATCCAAGCGTTCAGCCGGAAATCGAAGGCAAAGGCTCGGCCACGGCGCCCCCGGCATTGACGGCGGGCACGGCCAATTTCGGGCCGATGAGCCGCCCGATGAAGGCCAAAGAAATGGACGAATTCGAGGCCAAATTCGGCTATAAGCCGACGGCCTTGAAGACCAGCATCGACATGTTGGCCGTCTACGTCCACAAAGACAACCCGATCAAAGGGCTGACCTTCCAGCAACTCGACGCCCTCTTTTCCAAGAACCGCAAGGGGGGCTATCCCAAGGACATTCGCACCTGGGGCGACTTGGGCCTGACGGGCGTTTGGGCCAATAAGCCGATCAGCCTCTACGGCCGCAATTCGGCCTCCGGCACCAACGGCTACTTCAAAGAGCACGTGCTGTTCAGCGGCGACTACAAAGATTCGGTGATCGAGCAGCCGGGCAGTTCGGCCGTCGTGCAAGGGGTCGCCAAAGACAAGTGGGGCATCGGCTACAGCGGCATCGGCTACCTGACGGCCGACGTGCGGGCCGTGCCCTTGGCGGCCGAAGAAGGGGATGATTTCGTCCCGGCCGAGCCGGAAAACGCCTTCAGCGGCGAGTATCCGCTCAGCCGCTACCTGTACGTGTACGTCAATTATAAGCCCGGCAGCGAACTGGACCCCTTGCGTCGCGAGTTCATCAAATACATATTCAGTCAAGAAGGCCAGCAGGACGTTGTCAAGGACGGCTATTTGCCGGTCAAGCCCCAGACCGCTTCTGAAGCGCTCGGCTCGGTGGGAATCTCGACCGACGAATAGGTTGCCAATCGCGAATGAGTTCGCCCAAGTCGTTCACCGGCCGTAACCGTCGGCGCCGCACGCGATGGACCGTGCGGCTCACGGATAAGCTGGCGCACGGGCTGATCGTGGGCGGGGGCATCGGCGCCATCGTCGCGGTCTCGCTGGTCTGCGTGTTCTTGCTGTGGGTCGTGCTGCCGTTGTTCGAGGCCAGCTCGGTCGCCAGTTCCGATACGATCCGCTCTCCCTTCGGTTCGCGCCGCCTGTTGCACCTGGCTACGGACGAGTACCAGATCGCCTGCTGGGGCTTGAGCGACGATGGTGCGATCGAAGTCGTTCGGCTCGCCGCGGCAGAAACGCAGCCCGGCGGCGACGAGACTCCGATCACGGTCGAGCGGCGCAAGCTGTTCGCCGACGGCCCGGCCTTGACCGCGGCGGCCTTTTCCTTGACCTCGACCGACGTCGCGCTGGGCTTCGCCGACGGCTCGATCCGGCTGGGCGAGATCGGCTTTCGCACGCGCTTCGTCGACGAGGAACAACTCGGCCCCGATGCCCAGGGCCTGCGGCCGGGGCAGGTGCTGTTGGTCGAAGGCGGATTGATCGAGCGCACGCCCGAGGGCCAGATGCGGCGCCAGGAACTGTCGGCCGAGTTCGGCGAGCCGCTTGCCGGCCCCTCTTCGTCGGCGATCACGCACATCGACATGAGCCAGCGGCCGTCGGGGCCCGTGCTGGCCACGCGCTCGGCCGACGGCGCTTTGGCCTTTCATCAGGTGCGGTCGAGGCGCGGTCTCGATGCCGACCAGGCGACCCGGCAACTGCGCAGCGTCGCGCTGCCGCTCGAAGACGTTTCGCCGTCAGAGGCGCCGCTGCGAGTGCTGGTTTCGGGCGTCGGCGACAACGTGTTTGCGGCCTGGCCCGACGGGCGCTTGCTGCGTTACGACGTCAAGAACTTCAAGGCGCCGGCGTTGGCGGAATCGATCGATCTCGTGCCCGAGAGCGACGCGCGGCTGACCGCTTTGGAGTTCATGATCGGCAAAACCACGCTGGCGGCCGGCGATTCGCTGGGCCGAGTGCGCGGCTGGTTTCGGGTCAATGAACAACCGGCCGGCGAAGGCGCCGCAGCCAGCGCCGCGCACCTGGTCGCGGCCCACGATCTCGCCGGCGAAGGGCGCCCGGTCGTGTCGCTGGCCCCCTCGGCCCGCAGCCGGATGTTCGCCGCCGGTTATGCCGACGGCCGCGTGCGACTGTATTATTTGACCAACGACGATCTGCTGCTGGAAGCCTCGAATCAGGCCGATCGGCCGTGCTCGACGCTGGCGATTTCGCCCAAAGACGATGGCTTGCTGGGCGGCGCCGCCGGCTCGCTTTCGCTTTGGAAGCTGAATGTCACCCATCCGGAAGTGACGTTGCGTTCGCTGTTCCTGCCCGTCTGGTACGAAGGCAACGCCCGGCCGACCTACGATTGGCAGTCGTCGGGCGGAACCGACGATTTCGAGCCCAAGTTGGGCCTGATGCCGCTGATCTTCGGCACCTTGAAAGTCACCTTGTATTCGCTGCTGTTCGGCGTGCCGTTGGCGCTGCTGGCGGCCGTTTACACCAGCGAGTTTCTGCACCCGCGGGCTCGCACGCGGATCAAGCCCACGATCGAATTGATGGCCAGCCTGCCGAGCGTGGTGCTAGGCTTCGTCGCCGCCTTGATCTTGGCACCGCTGGTGGAAGGCATCTTGCCGGAGATTCTCACCTCGCTGGTCACGATCCCGTTCACGCTGCTGTTGGGAGCGTTCTTGTGGCAAACGCTGCCCTCCTCCACGCGGCTGGCTTTGGGACATTACCGCCTGGTGCTGATGTGCCTGGCGCTGCCGGCCGGCGCCGTGCTTTCCTGGAAGCTGGGGCCGCTGGTCGAGCGCTGGCTGTTCGCCGGCGACATCAAGACCTGGCTCGACGGCGGCGCCGACAAGGCGTCGGGCGGCTGGGCGTCGGGCGGCTGGATGCTGCTGCTCGTGCCGCTGGCCGGCCTGACGACGGCCTGGCTGTTGGCGAGCTACGTACACCCGTGGCTCCGCCGCCGCTCGACCGCTTGGAGCGAGGCGCGGATGGCCGGCGTCGAACTGGTCAAGTTTGGCGGGGCGGCTGTCGTCGCGCTGCTGTTGGCGATCGTCGCATCGCGTCTGTTGGCCGGACTGGGGCTCGATCCCCGCGGTTCGTTCTTGGGCGCGTACAACCAGCGCAACGTCCTGATCGTGGGCTTCGTGATGGGCTTCGCCATCATTCCGATCATTTACACGATCGCCGAAGACGCGCTGTCTTCGGTTCCCCAGCACTTGCGATCGGCTTCGCTGGGCGCCGGCGCCACGCCATGGCAGACGGCCACGCGGATCATCATTCCCACCGCCATGAGCGGCTTGTTTTCGGCCGTGATGGTCGGTCTGGGCCGCGCGGTGGGCGAGACGATGATCGTGCTGATGGCCGCCGGCAACACGCCGGTGATGGACTGGAACCTGTTCAGCGGCGGGCGTTCGCTCTCGGCCAATCTGGCGGTCGAACTGGCCGAAGCCGTGCGCGACAGCACGCATTACCGCACGCTGTTCTTCGCCGCATTGGTGCTGTTCGCCTTGACGTTCGTGTTGAATACGGTGGCGGAAAGCGTGCGGCAGCGGTTTCGCAAGAGGGCTTTCCAGCTATGAGCGCGCCGCTGAGTTCCGGAACGATCCCCACGCCGGCGGCCGCGACGCCCGCAACGGCTGCGCCCGCGCGCTGGCGTCGCCGGCGAACGTCGCTGAGCGCTCACGGCGAGCCGATGGTCTGGCTCACCGGCGGCGCGCTGGTCGCCGCGCTGGCGATGATCGTCGGCCTGTTGGGCTGGGTGTTCTTCGAAGGCGTAACCACCTTCTGGCCGGCGCCCGTCGTGCTGTTCAAGACCTTGGATGGCAAGGCCGTGCTGGGCGAAGTGGCTCGCACGGAAGAGTATCAGCCGGAACCGTCCGCCTTCGAGCACTACGATTCGCCGGTGGCCGCCCAGGCCCGCGCGAAGGTCGAAGCCGCGGGCGGCAAAGCCGAGCGGCGGCTGCTGCGGACCGGCAATTTCGAATTGACGAACACGCACTTCGAACTCGTACCCGATTTCTTCGTGGCGTCACAAGAATTCCCGCCCTGGGCGCTGGTCGTCGAACGCATGACGTGGGGCCGATTTTACGGCTGGCCGAGCGCCTTCGTGCTCGACGGCAAAACCGTCGCCGAAACGCCCGAGGAAACCTGGGCCCGCTTCTCGCAGTATCATGCGGCGGTTCGCAGCCGCGCCGCCCAGCGCGACTCGCTCGAAGAGCAAATCGGCCGGATCAACGGCAAGTTGAGCGAAGAGCAGCTACGCGTGCGCGCGGTCGAATTGCACAACGAGCCCGATTCGCCGGAGCGGGCCGAAGCCCAACGGCGGCTCGCCGAAGTGCAAGCCGACGCCGACCAGCGGATTTCGGCCTTGCGGCAAGAGATTCAAGCGCTCGAGCGAGAGAACGCGCGCTACGAAATGCAGATGACCACCGCCCAAGGCCAACGCGCCACGCTCGCCTTGGCCGAGATCGTCCGCGCCTATCCGGCGAATCAGCTTGGCTTCGGCGGCAAGCTGAGCGTCTATGGCTCGCGCTGGCTTGAGTTCCTCACCCAAAAGCCGCGCGAGGCCAACAGCGAAGGAGGCGTCTTCCCGGCCATTTTCGGGACCGTGGTGATGACCCTGGTGATGACCCTGGCGGTCGTGCCGTTCGGGGTGTTGGGCGCCTTGTATATGCGCGAATACGCCCGAGCCGGGTTGATCGTCAGCGCGGTGCGGATCGCCATCAACAACCTGGCGGGCGTGCCGAGCATCGTGTTCGGCGTGTTCGGGCTGGGGTTCTTTTGCTACAGCGTCGGCGGCTACATCGACGGCGGCTCGTCGAACCCCTGGCAGCCGCCGGCCTGGTGTACGGCGCTCGGCCTGGCGCTGGCGACGCTCGTCGCCGCCATCGCGGCCTCGGCCGCGGCGGTTCGACGGGGGATCGCCCGGCCGCGGGTCTACAGCAGCGTGGCCTTGGGGCTGTGGTTGGCGGCCGCCGCGCTCGCGGTGACGGTGCTGGCGACAAACCCTTACTTTCACGGCTTTTTCGAAGCGCGACGCTCGGAAGGCAGCCCGACCTTCGGCAAAGGCGGGTTGCTGTGGGCCTCGCTGACCTTGGCCCTGCTGACGCTGCCGGTGGTGATCGTGGCCACCGAAGAGGCGCTGGCCGCCGTGCCGCGCTCGATGCGCGAAGGTTCGTTCGCCTGCGGCGCGAGCAAGTGGCAAACGATCTGGCGGATCGTGCTGCCGCGGGCCATGCCGGGGATCATGACCGGCATGATCCTGGCCATGGCGCGGGGCGCCGGCGAGGTGGCCCCGCTGATGCTCGTCGGGGCGGTCAAGCTGGCCCCCGAATTGCCGCTCGATTCGAGCGCGCCGTTTCTGCACCCCGAGCGCAGCTTCATGCACCTCGGCTTTCACATTTTCGATCTCGGCTTTCAAAGCCCCAACAGCGACGCGGCCAAGCCGATGGTCTTCACCACGACGCTCTTGTTGATCGCCATCATCGCCGTGTTGAACATCGCGGCGGTCAAGGTCCGCTCGCGCTTGAGCCGCCGCTTCGCGTCGAACCAGTTCTAACGCTTATGGATCCCCCGATGCAATCCACGCCGGCCCAAAACCCCCAGCCGATCAAACCCGCGGCTGCGACGCCCGAACGAGAACATGCCGCCCGCGGGCGCCGCGCGCCGATCGTGGGCCGGTTGGAAGCCATCTCGCGCGGCGAAAGCATTCCGACCGAGACGCATCCGGCCCTGGCCCATGCCGAGGCCGTGTTGGAAATCGACGGTTTCTGCCTCTGGTATGGGTCGAAGCAGGCGCTGTTCGACGTCTCGCTCCGCATTCCCCGCGGCAAGGTCACCGCGCTGATCGGCCCTTCGGGCTGCGGCAAGTCGACGCTGTTGCGATCGGTCAATCGGCTGAACGACCTGATCGACACCGTGCGCACCTCGGGCGACATGCGGCTCAACGGCGACACGATCTACCATACGCGCGTCGACGTGATCGAGCTGCGCAAACGGATGGGCATGGTCTTTCAGAAGTCGAACCCCTTTCCGATGAGCATCTACGAAAACGTCGTCTACTCGCTGCGGATCGACGGCGAGCGCGATCGCCGCGTGCTCGACGAAGTCTGCGAGCGCAGCCTCCGCGGCGCCGCGCTGTGGGACGAGGCCAAAGACCGCCTGCACGAAAGCGGGCTGAGCCTCTCGGGCGGCCAGCAGCAGCGGCTGTGCATCGCCCGGGCCATCGCCGCCGAACCCGAAGTGCTGCTGATGGACGAGCCGTGCTCGGCTTTGGACCCGATCGCCACCGGCAAGATCGAAGACCTGATCCGCGAGCTGCGAGGATCGTATTCGGTGCTGATCGTGACCCACAACATGCAGCAAGCCTCGCGAACCAGCGACTACACCGCCTTCATGTACCTGGGCCGCGTGCTGGAATACGGTCCGACGCAGGACATCTTCACCAAACCCTACTTGAAAGACACGGAAGATTATGTGACTGGCAGGTTTGGGTAAGTCGCGTCATAATTAGGGTTCTGCATTCGGTTTACAATCGAGAACCACATCCCGCTCGGAACAGAAAAGAAAGGGGGCCAGGACCGATGGCTGATGCGTTCAATCCCTATCGCGCCTGGCTGGGCGTGACGTCGCAATCGGCGCGGCCGACGCATTATGAGCTGCTTGGATTGACCGCCGAGCGCTGCGACGCTCCCTTGGTCGCCGAGGGCTTCCGCCGGCAGATGAACCGGCTGAATCCCCACTTATCAGGGGAGCATGCCGCGACGGCGCAACGAATTGCCGGCGAATTGGCCAACGCCCGCGTCGTCCTGCTGACCCCCACGACGAAGCGGGCCTACGACGCCGAATTGGCATCGCGATCTCGCAGGGCGCCTGCGGCCCAGCCGCCGGGATCGTCTGCCGCCGCGCCGCCGTCAACTTCCGGCTCGCTTTCCGGCGGCGGCTCGGCCGACGACTTGTTGCCGCCTCAAGCGGCTCCGGTTCCCGCGGCGCCGGTTCCCGTAACGCAAATGCCTGCCGCGCCAGTCTCCGCAACCCCGACCAGCGCCCCGCCCGCAAACCAGCCGCCTCCGCCGCCGATGCCCTCGCCTTACGCGGCGCCGCGACCCGTAGAAGCGGCATCCCTGCCGCTTTCCCAGCCGGCGCCGATGCCCTCGCCTTACGCGGCGCCGCCGGGCGTCGGTTATGTGCAACCCGGCGGCTATCAGCCGGCGCCGGGCTATGCGTACGCACAACCCTATCCGGCGCAGGGCGGCTATCCTGCGTATCAGCCCGCCAGCGGCCAGCCAGCTTATCCCGGCCAACAACCTTTTCCCGGCCAGCAAGTTTTTCCGGGCCAGGGCATGCCTGCTTCGGCCGCGTATCCTGCCGCCGCACCCCAGCCAGCGGCGCCGGTTCCTAGCGTGTCGACGGGCTCGTCAACAAGCAGCGTCTCGCGGCTTTCTCGTTCGAATCGCTCGTCGGCCGGCCCGATGCTCGCCGGGCTGTTGGTCGCCGGCGCTGCGGTGGCGGGCGGCGCGTACTACCTGGTCAAGGCCGACTCGGCCCAGACGCCCGCGGGCCCCGGAACCAACGCCCCTGCGAACGGGTCCGCCGTTGCGGCGAACGCGCCGGCTGCCAAGCAAACGCCCGACGAGCGAGTCGCCCGATCATCGCCGAACGGCGCCTCGCCCCGCCGCAAACCTATCAAGCCGCCCGTCGTCGCTCCGGTCGCTTCGTCGTCGAAAGACAAGCTGTTCGACCCCAACGCTCCCGACCCGGAACCGCCGCCCGTCGAAATGCCCGTGGAAATGCCTGTAAACGGCGCTCCGCAACCCGGTGCTACGGCTGCGCCAACGCCCGATTCGCCGAAACCCGATTCGCCGCGGCCCGCCAATCCGGCCGGTGATGCGCCCGCGGCCAGTCCCGAGGAGCAGGCCGCGGTGGGCGAAGCCTTGGCCGCCGCGCGGCAGGCGCTGGCCAGCCGCGACTTCACCGCCGCCGAAACCCATTTGGCCGAGGCCACGCTCGAAGCCACGGCGCCCGAGTCGTTGGCCGCGGTCGACCGGTTGGAATTCATGAACCGCTACCTGAAGGATTTTTGGGGCGCGGTGCGGCAGCAGTTGGAAAAGCTCGACGGCGCGGAAACGATCACCGTCGACGGCAAAGAGCTGAGCATCGTCGAGGCGTCTCCGGAGAAGATCATCTTTCGCTCCGCGGGCAAGCGCTACGAGTACGCCTTCGCCAAGCTGCCCGGCAAGCTGGCTTACTGGCTGGCCGATTCTTGGCTCGACCACGGCAACCCGGCCGCTTATCTCGTGCTCGGCGCCTTTCACGCCCTCGACGCCCAAGGCGACCGCCAGCAAGCCCGCCGGCTCTTCGACCAGGCCGCCGCCGGAGGGCTCGATGTAAGGCTGCTTCTGGCGGAGCTTGACGCGAGCGAAGGGAAGTAGGCCGCGACCGCTGCTGCGCGCCGCCCGACCCGTATTTACGCCGCCGCCACGTTCGTGTTGAGTTGACGGCGACGACGGTAGGTTGCAATCGCCAATCCGATGCCGCCGAGTCCGGCCAGCACAAAAGTCGATGGTTCGGGCGTCGGAACCATGGGAAACGCGTTGAACGGAGGCAGAGCAGGAGGAGGCGCCGGAGGAGGCGGAGGCGGAGCATCGTTTGCCGAGTAGGTAAACCCCCACCATTCGCCGCCGTAAAGCGTGACCGTGTTCAACGTCTTACCGTTACTCAGGGTACTCGTGACGTCCGTCGCCAAAACGGTCTGGAACTGCAACGCGACCACGGGATTATTCTCGTATTCGTTTTCATTAGCTACGGGCTCGTCCGCGAAGTACGTTTGCGTCGGGTTCGTTCCGTTGATGGTTCCCTTCGCTCCCGCGTAATAGGGCGTTTTACTATTCGATGAGGATGTGTCCACGACGCCGCCGTTGTCCAGAATGGGCCCGAAATTATGGCCGCGGCTCGTCCCCTCATAGGCTTGAACCCAGGTGGGATTGTCCAATTCCGGGGCGCCGTTGCCGTTCAGGTTGGGGGTGTAAGTAAGCTTGATGACCGCTCCGCCTAGTTCACCGGGTCCGACGGCTCCAAAACTCTTGTCATTCTCCGTTGGGAAGGCGGCTTGCTGGACGACAAATGGGAAGTAATCCGTGACGGTGATTCCCGATTGAACTAGTTTCTCGGTGGCTAACGAGGCCCAGCTGTAGGCCCACGCCTGACCCGATGGGCCGGATCCGTTTTTGGGATTGGCCTCGATGTAGTTGTCGAGCGAGTCGTTAATCCAAATGCACTCGCCGTTCAGATATAAATTGTATGGGAAGTTATAGGTAATCGAACTGACTGGAATTGGCCCGTCCGTTCCATTCGGCCCGTACGCCCCATACGGCCCCACCTCGGCCTGATGATAGTCGTCACCGTAGTAGGTCGGGCCTGCGGACTGGAAAATCCCGGCGGCGGCATACTCTGGCAAGAACAAAACTCCGCAGGCGAGCAAGCTGAATGCGATCAGAGGCGGAGCGGTTCGCTTCGCTCGCAAACTTCCGCAGCGCCGTAATCCCCGGAAGCACCTCAAGTGATGAGACATGACGACAGCTCCTTTCGAGAAGCTCAGTGATGGGGTCGGTGAGCCGACTGAGTGGACCACCGAGCGCTGTCGTCGAGGGCCCCGTCGTCGAAGGCCCGGCCCGAGATGCCTTCGCCCTTGGGAGCGCGCGTCGCCCCCCACCCGTCGAAAGGAAAAACTAAACTCGGCAAACCGCGTTTGTCAAGAAATATTTTGATGAGAAAATATTTTTGGGTCTTCCGCGGAATTCGTGGGTGAAAAGCGACGTCTCTTGGCGGGGCGCCGGGGCAGGGCCTGGGCGCCAAAATTTGACGCATACCATTGAAAACACACGGGCGCTGCGCTATTTTGCCTTCCCGGCTGCCAGCCGGCGGTATTTGATGTCGCGGAAGGCGCCGGTGGTATTCCAGGTGGCGATGCCGAGCGGCTTGGAACGCTCGACCTCGATGCGAATCGAAATCTTGCGGTCCTTCGTGGCCACGTCGACCACCGGCTGGTCGTCGATCCAGGCTTGAATCTTGGCGTCGGTCACTTTCAGCCGGATGCGATACCACTTGCCTTGCTTGAAGCCCATGCTGCGCGTGGTTTCGTTGTGGGCGGCGTCTTGGCCGTCGAGGCTCGAGAGCCCCACGACGCTGCCGCCCCAGCCGCCCACGATCAGGCTGCAAGGCGACGAGCCGACCGGAAACGTGAGCCCGCAGAAGAAGTCCGTACCGTCAACGCGCATCGCCTCCAGGCTCAACTCGTAGTCGGTCTTCGGGAAATCCTTGGTCCAGGTCACTCCGTTGCAACCTTCGGCGAAGCCGATCACGAGCTTGCCGTCTTCGACTTCCAATTCTCCGCTGCCGCCGAACTCGCTCGACTTCCAGCCGCCCAGCGACTTGCCGTCGAACAGGCTCTCCCACTTCGGCACGTCCGCCTTGGGCGGTTCGGCGTGCAATCCCGCGTCGGCCATCGACCACCAGGCCGCGAGACCGGCGCAGGCAACGAGGAACGCAAAGCGAGCAGGTTGGCGTGGCATCGGAGGCTCCTTCGTGGTTGGCAGGTAGACGGTAGACGGTAGACGGAACAGAGGGGCGGCCCTCACCCCGGCCCTTTCCCCGAGGGAGAGCGCGCGTTGCTCCTGTCGCGGCTCTCCTGACGCCCGACGCCTGACGCCTGTCGCCTCGCTCCTGTCGCCGGCCGCTTGTCTCCCTGGCGTCGCAGCAGGGACAGCACGAACATCGCCGCGGCAAAGATTGGAGCAACTTTCAACAGCACGGGCAACATCCGGGGGCGAAAAGCGACGACGGCGAACAACGCGGCCAGGCCGGCCAACAGCAGCTTGCTCTTGAGCTGCCTGGTTTGCGGCAACGCCAGCCAGAGCATCGCCATCACCAACCCGACGCGCAGGCAGGCGCCTTCCAGCACTTCGCCCCCAAAACCCCAGACATGACTCGCGGCGCCAACGGCCAGCAGCGCCACAGCAATGATTCCGATCGTCGGCCGGTGCATGACTCGATTATGCGTGTCTCGGCGCGCGGCCGCAAGGCGAAGGGAGTAGAACCAATCCGCGGACTGACGACGGGTTCGCGCCAGCCGCCGGCGCCAGCAAGACGCCGAGTGCGCGAAGCTGCTGGCGAAGCGGACGCTGACGAATCTCTACAAGTGAACGCCCCGCGTGGCTCGATCGGGCCCATCGCCGGCTCGATGAGGCCGTGTTCGCCGGCTACGGCTGGCCCGCCGATCTTTCCGACGACGAAATCCTCGCCCGGCTGCTGGAACTCAATCTCGAGCGTTCCGCCGCCGAGCAGCCAAAGTAGTAGGCATACTCCTAAGAAAATATTCTGTGGAGGGCCGGGCGCCCTCGCCCGGCGAATGCCGGACGGGCGGGGGCGCCCGTCCCTCCAAGAAAACAACCCGGCCCTCCAAGAAAACAACGCATTTTCATTCGTCGGGGCGACCGAAAGTCATGGCGCCTCCAAGAAAACAACGCATTTTCATTCGTCGGGGCGACCGGCAGTCATGGCGCCTCCGTATGCCGTCACCGGCGCGATGGTTGGGCGTCATGGCAGTCCTGGCGACGGCACACGGGAGTGTGCCTGCTACTTTGTCGCCAGCGGGGCCACGCGAGCTGGCAAACAACGTGTTGCCGCGGCCGATTCGCCCTCACCTAACCTCTCCCAGAGGGAGAGGGACGAGCAATAACCTTTCCCAGAGGGAGAGGGACGAGCCAGTCGTCCCTACCAAATCATGTTCCAGCCGACCGTCAGCAGCCAGCGGGCGCGCAACTGCGGGCCGTGCAGCGACTGGTAGATGGGAATGCCGCTCTCGACCGAAATGCGCTGGCCGGGGAAGCGGCCGTCGGGCAGATAGTAGTTCAGCCCGAACAGCAAGTCGAGCATCCGGCCGCCTTGCAGATTGGGCTGGTTGACTTGCGTCAAGGCCGGGTCGAGCCGCGAGTCGGCGCCGTGGATGTGCGTCCAAATCTGTTCGTCGAGCCGGACCGAACCGCTCCAACGCTCGCTGAACCGCCGCGCGGCCCAGCCGGTGATGTCGACCGCGTCGCCCAGCTCGTAGCCATAGGTGTTGTAGCCCGTGCGAATCGTGCCGATCGACTGAAGGCCCCACGTCCAGCGCTCGTTCTGGCCGCGATAGGTCATGCCGGGCATCAAGTCCCAACTGCCCGAGCTGGTTCGCACCGGGTAACTGAATCGGCCCGTGCCGAACACCGGGTAGTTGTTGAGGGTGTTGATGATGCCCACCGGAATGCTCATGCCCAGGTTCAAGTGGATTTGCTGGCGGTCCCAGCGTTTCAGCACGAGCAAGCCGGAAAGCTGCACGTCGCCCAGTTGCGTGTTCGAGTCGTTGGACGCGCCGCCGCCCTGCGAAACGAAATCGAGGCTGTTCTCCTCGATCGGCAGCTTGGCCAGGATCGTGAAATCGTCGGTCAGGCCGTATTCGACCAGCATCAGGTGCGTGCGCGTGCGGCCGCGCGTCGCCGCCAACGGGAAACGGGCCAGCACGTCGGCGGTCCCCAACGGGTGCGTGCCGTCGAGATTGCCCAGGAAGCTCGTCGTGCTGTAGCGGTACGACACCAGCATCGTGCTGTTCTTCAGCGTGTGATCGCCCGTCACGCCGATCGGCGCGAGGCCGTCGGGCCGATAGAGATCGATCGGCAGATTGATCATCACGTCGTCGCGCAGCAGGCGGTCGGGATCGGCCACGGGCCGGCGCAGGATCTGGGTGGTTTCGCGTTGCAGGATTCCGACCGGCGGCCCGGCCAGCAGGTACTCATAGACGCGCAGCCGCAGCGGCCTGCGGACCGGCTGATCGAGCGAGCCCCAGTTGGGCGCCGTCGGATCGGGCGGCGGGGCGGCCTTTTCATACGGCGCAAAGCGGTCGGGCGCGCCGGGCGGAACTTGCTCGAACGCCGGCGGCGAAGCAGGCTCGTCGCTCAAGGCCGCCTGGAACGGGCTGCGGGCCTGCCGTTCGGCGCCGCGAACCGTCGGCTCGCGGAACCTCATGGTCTGCGCCCGGCCGACGTTGCCGCCGGCGAACAGCGCGAGCCCGGCCAGCAGCGGCCAAATTCGCGTCAGCGAAGATTTGCTCAGCAAGGATTTGCGCAGCGAGGATTTGTTCATGGGCGCCCCTCCTTGCGACCCGGCGCGGGAAGCGGGTTCGCCGGCGGCGGTCCGGCAGGGCCGGGCCGTCGTGGGCCAGGGCGGCCTGGGGCGGGCTGACCGGGGAACGGCTGACCGGGGAACGGCTGACCAGGAACCGGCTGGCCGGGATTGGGCTGCGTGCCCATCGCGCCGCGGCCTGCTTCGCTCAGTTCGGCGAAGTCTTCGACCTGCATCAGGTTGGCCAAATCGGCCACGGCCGTCCATTGCGCGTTGAGCGTCGCAATGTAAGTGGTGATGGCGTTGGCCAGATTTCCCTGGGCCACGATGATGCCTTCGAAGCCCACGTCGGCGGGCTGCTGTTGGTGCTGCTCGTAGACGCCGCGATAAGCGCGAGCCAGGTCGGGCAAAATGTGATTGCGATAGAATTGCAACTGAATGCGCGCGGTCTCGTAACGCTCGAAGGCGTCAGCCAACTGGGCCGTCAGTTGGATTTGCGCCACCCGCATCTGCTGGCTGGCCCGGAGCAGATCGCCTCGGGCGCTGATGATGCCGCCCTTGTTGCGGTCCCAGATCGGCAGCGGCACGCCCAGTTGCAAGTTGTAGCTCGTGTTGATGTAGTTGGGAGTCGTGAAGTCTTTTTGGAACGTGCCGTAGAGGTAGACGTCGGGCACGGGCGTCAACTCGGCCAACCGCAGCGCCACGCGCGCCTTCGACTCCATGTTGCGGCCGATCAACACGTCGGGATGAATCGTCAGCATGCGACCGAGGGCCCCTTCGTAGGCGATGACCGGGATCGGCATGTCGGCGCGGCCTTCGAGCGGCCTATATTCCATCAGCGGCACGCCCATGATCGCCACGAGCTGCTTCCAGGCCGAGATATAGCGGTTTTGCGCCTGCACTTGCAGTACCTTGGCCAGGTCGGCCAGGCTGCGCAACTGGGCGGGCTCGAACGCCGCGGCCCAGCCCGCCTTCAGCTTCTCGGTCTGAATCCGGTACACCTCATCGGTAAAGCGCACCAGGCCGCTCATCACGGCGACGTTCTCCTGCGCGACCAGCACGGCGAAGTACTTCGACTTGACCTGAGCCAATACCGAAATCCGCATCCGCCGCAGCGCAAGCTGCGCGTTCATCACGTCGTAATTCTTGACGGCCCGCGCCAGCGAGAGCTTGCCCGCCGTCTTGATCCATTGCGTGAAGTACACGCCCTGGTAATCTCGCGATTTCGATGATCCAACCGTGTCCGATTCGTAACCGACGATCGGATTCGGATGCGTCCCGGCCTGCACGGCGTCGCCGTACATGCTGGTGATGTCGGCGCGGAATTGCACCAATTCGGGGTTGTACTCGATCGCCAACTGCTGCAATTGCGCGAGCGAAACGGCCGGCGTCTGCGGCCCCGGCGTCGGAATCTTCAACGGCCAGACCGGCGGCAGATTGGGAAACAGCGCGTCGATGATCGGGTAAATCTGCTCCGGGTGGTCCGGATCGCGAGGCGGCAGTGTCAGTTGCGCCGCGTTGGCGCCGGGAAACTCCGGCGGAATTTGCAGCCGCTCGGAGAGCGAAGGAACTCCCAGCGGTTCGTCGAGCAAGCCCGCCGTGCCGTTGGGCCGGGGTAGCCGCGGTCTCTCGGCCGGCGGCGGCGTGATGATCGGCGGGGCGCGGAATTCCGCCTGAACAATGGGTCCGGGCAGTTTCGGTTCGGGCTGCGGTTGGGTCGGCGTAGCGGGCGGCGGTTGCCCGACGAAGTCGCCGCGAGGCGCGGCCCTTTGTTCTGTCGGCGTTCCAGACTTTGCGGTTCCCTCGTCGGTCGTAAGACGCGGCGCCGCAACAGCTTCCGGCTTGGCGCGAGAGGCAGGCGGCGCCGGCCCGTCGTCCGCGAGCTTGATCGGCGTCTTGCACGCCAGACACAACGGCAGCAGCGCCAGGGCGGTCGCTTTCCAGGCGACGCGGCGAGCTGCGGTCGGGGGGCTTTCGACTACCGGCTGTCCCAAGGCGCAATCTCTCTGTCGAAAAAAGCGGATGCTAACGGTTGTATCGGTTGCGGAATCTATGACGATCAGTATTTTGGGGCGCCGCGCGTGGCTTTGGAGGACCGGGCGTCCTCGCCCGTAAAAATGGAGGGCCGGGCGCCGCGCCCGTAAAAATGGAGGGCCGGGCGCCGCGCCCGTAAAAATGGAGGAACGGGCGCCCCGCCCGTAAAAATGGAGGACCGGGCACCCTCGCCCGTAAAAATGGAGGAACGGGCGCCCCGCCCGTAAAAAATGGAGGACCGGGCACCCTCGCCCGTAAAAATGGAGGACCGGGCACCCTCGCCCGAACAAAGAGTGTTGGAGAAAACACTTGTCGGGTCGGCGCTGGCACGGGCGAGGGCGCCCGGCCCTCCGTGAGGCTGGCACGGGCGAGGGCGCCCGGCCCTCCGTGAGGCTGGCACGGGCGAGGGCGCCCGGCCCTCCGTGAGACTGGCACGGGCGAGGGCGCCCGGCCCTCCGTGAGACTGGCACGGGCGAGGGCGCCCGGCCCTCCGTGGCGGCTAGCTTGTCTTAAGTCCGGCGCCCTCGTAGACTTAGCGTACAGAAGCAAATCTCTTCGCAGGCCCTGTTTCTGGCGCACGAGCTACGCTTGTGCGGTTCTCGAGACTACTTGCTACGCTTTTAAGTCGGTGCGGCATCGAAACATAAGGCGCCGGTCGATACTATGAGGCGATGGTGCGCCAACGCGCCGTCGGTGAACATGAAAAGCCGAATCGCAGCCGTCGGCCTGTCCGCGCTGTTGGTTGTCGGCGGCGGGTATTGGTTCGGACCGCGGTTAATTGCACATTGGCGCCCTCCGGCGGAACACAACGCCGCTCGCCCCGAAGGCGTCAATGCGTCAGCAGCCGTCGAACCGACTTATATCGACGTGCTGCCCGAAGTCGTCGAACTGACCGGCATTCGCACGGCCAAGGCGACCTTGCCCACGCGACTTCGCGAGCTGAGCGTCAGCGGCGAACTGGGCTTCGATCCGAACCGGCTGGTCCACGTACATGCGCGGTTTCCTGGTCAGGTCGTCGAACTGGCGACGGTCGAAGAGCCGCTTGCGATTGCTCCGGGCTCGCTCAAAGTCCGCCGCGTGGTGAGCTTCATGGACCACGTCACGAAGGGCCAGCGTTTGGGCGTGCTATGGAGCAAAGAATTGGGCGAAAAGAAGAGCGAACTGGTGGCAGCGCTAATTCGCCTTCGCACCGACCTGATCAACTTGGAACGCTTGAATCCGTTGTATGAGAAAGGGGCCATCCCCGAGAGATCGCTACGCGACGCCGAATTCAACGTCGACACGGACGAAACCAAAGTTGAAAGCGCGCGCTGGACGTTACGAAGTTGGGTGCTCACCGACGAGGAAATCGCCGAAGTCGAGGCCGAAGCCGAGCGTATTCATAAAGAACGCAGCACGCGCAGCCTGGGCAAAATCGAACTGGAAGCGAATTGGGCGCGGGTCGACATTATCGCGCCGATCGACGGCACGATCGTGGAAAAAAACGTCGTGGAGGACAACCTCTATAATTCGGACGCCGACCTGTTCATGATCGCCGATCTGAGCACGTTGGCCGTGCGAGGGCAGGTCTACGAAGAAGACTTGCCCGTGCTGCAAAGCCTGCCGTTTCCGATCCCCTGGAAGATCCACATCAGCTCGAACCCCGACGCCCCGCCGATCGAGGGCACGATCAACAACATCGGCGACATCATCAATCCCTACACGCACATGGCGCTGGTCATGGGCTCGGTTTCGAACCAGGAAGGACGCCTGTTCGCGGGTCAATTCATCACGGCCTCGATCCAGCTTCCGCAGGAGCCGGACGTCGTCGAGATTCCGACTCGCGGGCTGGTGGAAGACGGCAACGAAAGCGTGGTACTGGTCAAGACCGATCCCAAGCGCGACCGCTTTTACCGCCGGCGCGTGGCCGTGGTGCGGCGGTTTCACGACTTCGTCCACCTGCGCAGCCGGCTGACGCCCGAACAGAAGGCTCAAGGGTTCGAGGAATTGCACGAGGGCGAACTGGTCGTCGCAGCGGGCGCCTTGGAGCTGAAGGCCGCCTTGGCCGCGCAGCAACCCGACGAGGATCGCCGCTGGCCCGATCAGTAAACGGCAGCGCCGTGGGGATGAAGATTGGCGGCAAATTACGTGGCGACGCTGGAGAGTTTTTCTAAAGGGGATAGGGGGATGCGGAGGAGATACGGGGATGAAGAAAGGAATCGATTTTTCTCGACTTCTACATTGTTTTGCTGCATTCTCTCGCGACTTCTCCGCTGCGGCTCCTCCCCCGAATCCGTCCCTTCTCTTCCATCCCCCTTATCTCCTCCGTATCCCCATATCCCCTTTTAAAAAGGCTTGGAAACGCTCATGATTCCCAAGCTCATCCACGGGTCGGTGCAGAATCCGCTGATCGTGATCCTGCTCACCGTCGCGCTGGGGGTGGCGGGCGGGTACGCCTTCTCGCACGTCAACGTCGAGGCTTATCCCGATCCAGCCCCGGCGATCGTCGAAGTCATCGCGCAGTACCCAGGGCATTCGGCCGAAGAGACCGAGCGGCTGGTGACGATTCCGCTGGAAGTGGCGCTGGCCGGCATGCCGGGTCTGAAGTATACGCGCAGCAAGTCGCTCTTCGGCTTGAGCTATTTGAACAACCAGTTCGAATATGGCCTAGATTACCTGGCCGCGCGGCAGGAGGTCATCAACCGGCTGAGCATGGCCGATTTGCCGCCCGACGTGCAGCCGCAGATCTCGCCCCGCTCGCCGATCGGCGAGATTTTGCGCTACGCCGTGAACTGCCCCAAGGATGCCTTCGGCAAGCACCTGTACTCGCTGAACGCGTTGCGCTCGCTGCAAACCTGGACCTTGGAGCGCGAGTTCCGCCGCGTGCCGGGCATCGTTGACGTGGTCAGTTATGGCGGCACGATCAAACGCTACGAGGTCCATCCCGATCCCGATCGGCTGAAGCGCTACGGCATCACGCTCGAGCGGCTGCAAACCGCGATCGGCGCCAGCAACGCGAACGTGAGCGGCGATTATATGGTGCAGGGCGAAGTGGCGGCCGTTGTCCGCGGCCTGGGCTTGATCGGCCGCGGCCGCGATCCGATGCAGCGCATTCTCAGCCTAAACGACCCCTCGGAAGCCGCCGAGTACCTGCGCGCCGAAGAGCAGCGCCGCATTCAGCAGCTCCGGCAGATCGTGATCACGACCACGAACAACATACCGGTCCGCGTGGGCGACGTCGTCGAAGGCGGGCCGTTGCGCGCCGGAGAGTTCTCCAGCCCGCATGGGGTGGTGGTGGGCAATCACACGCGGCTGGGCAAGATGTCTTTAAGCCAGCCTTTGACCGACCGCCAGGGAAACGTCGTCCTCGACCGCGAGGGGAACCGCATCTGGATCGATGAAGAAGAGGCGATCCAGGGGCTGGTGCTGTTGCGCAAAGGGGCCGAATCGCTGCCGGCCTTGAAGCTCGTCAATAGCAAGATCGACGAGTTGAACGACACGCCCGGCCGCCTGCCGCCCGGCGTGAAGATCGAGCCCTACTACGACCGCACCAATTTGATCAACACCACCACCGAGACGGTCCACGAAAACCTGATCGTGGGCATTTCGCTGGTGACCGTGATCCTGCTGATGTTTCTCAGCAACATTCGTAGCGCGCTGATTATCGCCATCAATTTGCCGCTGGCCTTGGTGTTCGCCTTCTTCGTGCTCTTCGTGCGAGACAAGTCGGCGAATCTACTTTCGATCGGCGCGGTCGACTTCGGCATCATCATCGACTCGACCGTGATCATGGTCGAAAACATCTATCGCATTCTCAGCACGGGCAAGTACGCCGAACTGGCGATCCACGAGCGCATCGTCCGCGCGGCCCGCGAAGTCGAGCGGAGTCTGCTGTTTTCGACGTTGATCATGATCTGCGCGCTGTTGCCGCTGTTCACCATGACCGGACCGGAAGGCCAATTGTTCCGGCCGATGGCCGAGACCTACGCCTTCGCGCTCGGCGGCGCCTTGCTGCTGGCGCTGACGATCGCCCCGGTGTTATGCCTGCTGTTGTTCAAGAATTTGCAGCCGAGTCGCGACAATTTCCTGGTGCGGTTCCTAAAAACGGGTTACCTGCGCAATCTCGAGCGCTGCTTGAACCATCGCGGGCCGGCGATTGGCGTCTTCGCCGCATTGATCGCGGCCACAGCCATGCTCTTGCCGCATCTGGGACGCGAATTCATGCCCTCGCTGGAAGAGGGGCACATCTGGATTCGCGGCATTTTTCCAGTCAGCATCTCGCTCGAACAGAATTCGGAGAAGTCGCGCATCGCCCGGGCCGTGATGCGGAAATATCCCGAGGTGGAGACCGTGGTTTGCCAACTCGGCCGCCCCGACTCCGGCCTTGATCCGACGGGCTTCTACAATGCCGAGTTCTTCGTTCCCTTGAAGCCCCAAGAGAACTGGCCCGCCACGGTCGACAATCAAGGCTGGCGGAGTTGGCTGTCGCCGATGCGCCCGCGAACGAAGCCGGAACTCGTCCAGGAAATCAGCGAAGAACTGGAACGTTTGCTGCCGGGCGTGAACTGGAATTTCTCGCAAGTGATCCGCGACAACGTGCTGGAGGTGCTCTCGGGCGTGCAGGGCGAGAACTCGGTGAAAATCATCGGCCCCGATCTCGACGAACTGGAAAGCATCGGCAACCAGGTCGTCTCGGCGCTCAAGGGCGTTCCGGGCGTCAAGGACGTGGGGCTGTACCGCATCCAGGGCCAGTGCAACCTGACGCTGCCGATCGACCGCCGCAAATGTTCGCTGTGGAACATCAGCGTGGCCGACGTGCACAACGTGATCGAGACGGCCATCGGCGGCAAGACGGTTTCGCAGATGATCGAGGGCGAAAAATCGTTCGACATCACCGTCCGCTGGCCGCTGCGATTGCGCGAAGACGTGTCGGACATTCTCAATATTCCCGTCGACGTCACCGGCCATCGCGTGTCGCAGGGCTCGGCGGCCGCCATGGCGGCCACCTCCTTCTCGGGCGCCGTCGAAGGCGTGGCCTCTGCCGGCTTTTCCAGCCCGCTGCCGGCCCTCACCGGGAGCAAGTTCGGGGCCACCTCGCTGGCCATCAGCGACGCCCCGCGCGAGCGACTGCGCGATCTGGTCACGCCGCTGGGCGAGGACCAAGGCGACGATCTCGATCCGCGGGGCGACTTCATGCGGGCTGGCGCTTCGATGATTTCACGCGAGATGGGCAGCCGCCTGATCGCCGTCAAATTCGGCGTCCGCGACCGCGACCTGGCCGGGGCGGTTTCCGACGCGCAACAGCGCGTGAATCCGCTGATTCCGCAAGGCTATCGCGTCGAATGGAGCGGCGAATTCCAGCAGATGGAGGAAGGGGAGCGGCGCTTGAAACTGATCATCCCCGTTTCGCTGGCGCTGGTGTTCGCCCTGTTGTACCTGGCGTTTCATTCGCTGCTGGACGCCACGGTCGTGCTCTGCAACGTCGTGGCCCTGTCGCTCGGCGGATTATGGGCGCTGTACCTGACGGGCACGAACTTCAGCATCTCGGCGGCGGTCGGTTTCACGTCGATTTTCGGCGTGGCCATCATGGACGGCCTCTTGCTCGTATCGAGTTTCAATCAACTCCGAGCGCACGGCTTGCCGCTGCGCGACGCGATTCTGCAAGGCGCCGAGCGGCGGGTGCGGCCGGTGATGATGACCGCGTTGACGGCCATTTTCGGCCTGCTGCCTGCCGCCGTTTCGACCAAGATCGGCGCCCAGTCGCAAAAGCCGCTGGCGATCGTCGTCGTCGGCAGCATGATCGCCACGCTGCTATTGACGCGCTATCTGATGCCCGTCCTCTACAGCTTCTACGGCCATCGCGAACCGCCGGCCGGCGCCGACAGCATGGCGCATTAAGAGTGACTCACGCGGAGCCGCGGCTCCGCGGAGAGGAGGAGACGGGAGAGGTACTAAAGAAAGGGGAGGGAGTTAATGAGATTGGAAGTCGATGAGCCTACGGGAATCATCGTCGACAACTACTCCCCATCTCCCTCCGCGTCTCCGCGGCTCCGCGTGAACCATCCGCGCCCTGCCGACCACGATTCGCCTAGCTTCTAATCATCGGAAAGCCGGTCCTTGATCGCCTCCCAGGCGGCCGGCGGGCAGCCGTCGCAAGCGCGGACGATCGTCGCATGGTCGGCCGGAACGATCACGAAATCGTCGACGCCGGCCAACTCTACGTTCGACACGCGGACCAGACCGTCGGTGGCCGACGGGCGCTCGCGCAGCCGGGCGGCAAGGTTTGTCAGGCCGTCGCGCAGCTCGTCGTCGGCCTCGATTCGCCAATCGGGGATGTAGCCGGCGACGAATTGCAGGCTC